>JANMAP010000470.1:0-15156 GCA_031359905.1 Burkholderiales bacterium
CGCTACGGCAGCGGGCTGCTGCCGGTGGGTTACGCGCCGCGGTCGTTGAACTCGCCGGTCTTCAACTACCCCTATGCGCGCACCCGCGACGCGCTGCAGCAGCTGGCGCGCGGCGCCGACCCCGACCCGCATCTGGGCCACCTGATGCGCTACGTCAACCCGCTCGACGGCGGCTGGGCGATGCCGACGATGGCGACGATGATCCGGCTGCTGCCGCGCGGCTTCGCGACGCGGCCGTACCGCGCCACCGACAGCATGGTCTTCGTCGCCGTCGAAGGCCACGGCGCGGTCGAGGTCGACGGCCAGCGCTACGACTTCGGACCGAAGGACGTCTTCGTCGTCCCGGGCTGGCTGCCGTACACGCTGCAGGCCGACGACAGCGACGTGGTGCTGTTCTCGTATTCCGACCGCGTGGCCCAGGAAAAGCTGGGCCTGTTCCGCGAACACCGCGGCTGACCGCGCGGCAATCAGCGGGGGCCCGCCGGGGTTTTCGCGGTTCAGCGCCCGGTCGCCGCAATCGCGGCGGTCGCCGGGCCGGCCGTTGCCTCGGCCGTTGCCCGGTTGTCCCCCCGCTCGTCGCCCCGGCCAACCCCCACTGCTGGAGCATGAAGGCCGAGTACCCGGCGGGTTCGCGCAGCGCGTCGAAGCGGCCGGATGCGCCGACCAGTCTGCCTGCGGCTTGCGCTAACGTGCGCTGCCACACCAACAGGGCCGATGCCATGGCCCAGCATGCGTCCGCCATGAAGATCCCGCTTCGCCCTTGGTCGCCGCCGTCCGACACCGCCTGGAACGCGCGCCGGCGGCGCGTCGGCGGCCGCCGCCCGTGAGCTTCGCGCTGTGGCTGGCCGTCGGCGGCAGCCTGCTGGTGGTGATGGCGCTGGCCGGCTCGATGCTGTCGCGCATGCCGCTCAGCACGTCGATGCTCTACCTGCTGGCCGGTTTGGCGGTCGGGCCGCTGGGGTTGGCACTGGCCGCGCCAGAGCCGATCCAGCATGCCCGCTTGATCGAGCACCTGACCGAGGTCATCGTGCTGCTGTCGCTGTTCACCTCGGGGCTGAAGATGAGCGTCGGCGTGCGCGACAAGCGCTGGTATCCGCCGCTCCGGCTGGCCCTGCTGTCCATGCTGGCGACGGTGGCCCTGATCACCGCCACCGGAGTCTGGCTGCTCGGCCTGCCGCTGGGTGCCGCGGTGCTGCTCGGCGGCATCCTGGCGCCGACCGATCCGGTCCTGGCCACCGAGGTCCAGCTCGAAGACCCGGCGGACCGTGACCAGCTGCGCTTCGCGTTGACCGGCGAGGGCGGCCTGAACGACGGCACCGCGTTCCCGGTCGTCATGCTGGGCCTGGGCCTGCTCGGTGCGTACCCGATCGGCGCCTGGGGTTGGCGCTGGCTGGCGCTGGACGTGCTGTGGGCCACCGCGGCGGGCATCGCCATCGGTGCGGTCCTCGGCGCCGGCCTGGGGCGGCTGGTGCTGTACCTGCGCCGCCGTCACCGGGAAGCGGTGGGCTACGAGAACTTCCTGGCGCTGGGCCTGATCGGCTTGACGTACGGGCTGGCCGTGCTCGTTCACGCCTACGGGTTTCTGGCGGTCTTCGCTGCCGGGCTGGCGTTGCGCCACACCGCTCAGGCGCTGACCGCCGAAGCCGCGGCACTGCTCGGCCTGGAGCCATCAGCGCACAGCAATGCTGCGGCCGATGCGTATGTGCAGGCAGCCCACCACAGCCCAACGCCGGTGCACGTCGAGCGCGTGGCGACCGATCCGCAGCATGCCCCGGCCTACATGGCCCATGCGGTGCTGAGCTTCAACGAACAACTCGACCGCATCGGCGAGATGGCCGGCGTGGTCATCGTCGGCATGCTGCTGTGGGCCGTGCCGTGGTCACCGGCAGCGTGGTGGTTCGTGCCGCTGGTGCTGCTGCTGGTGCGCCCGGTGTCGGTGTTTCTCGGCCTGGCCGGGTCGCGCCGCACGTCGCCGCTGCAGCGGCGGTTGATTGCCTGGTTCGGCATCCGTGGCATCGGCTCGCTGTACTACCTGTGCTACGCGCTGAACCACGGCCTGCCGGCCCAGCATGCGCCGACGCTGATCGCGCTGACCATCGCCGTCGTCGTCAGCTCGATCGTCCTGCACGGCATCTCGGTGACGCCGCTGATGGCCCTGTACCGGCGGCGGCGCAGGGGCCGTCAGGCCTGACCTGCACGGCCTGCATTTGAACTGCGGGCGCGTGTCGCCCGCGAAACGAAACGGCAGACGGGGCCGCGGTCCACGCCGTTGCAACTGTTGCCGACGGCACCCCTAATCCGCATGACGCGGCGGCGTTCCAGGCCCGTTCTGGCGCTTGTATTTGGCTCCTCGATCAGTACCCTCGTCGCAGTCGATTGAAGTCACCAGCGTTTGGCGGCATCGGTCCGGTCTCGGTGCAGCATCCCGCTGCGCACGGCAGGTGCCTTTCGGAGGAGAGCGAAATGGGTTTCGTGGGTACTCACGTAGTCAAATTCTCGATGGCCTTCTTGGGCTTCCTGGGCGTGGGATGTGTCGCTCCGGTGCTCGCTCAGCAGCAGCCGTCGTCTGCAGGGATGGAGTTGATCGTTCCCTGGGGTCCGAGCGGCGGCGCCGACCAGATGGCACGCAAGACGGCGAAGATGCTCGAACGCGTGCTCGGCGGTGCGATCAGCGTGACGAACATCCCCGGTGCGACCGGCAACAAGGGCATGGCCAAGCTGTTGCAGTCGGGGGCCGATAGTCATTCGATGGCGGTGATGAATGCCGACACCTACTCGCTGCTGGCCTATGCGAATCCGGGCTGGAGCGTGGCCGACGTGGTTCCACTGGCGGTCATGACCGTGCAGGCTTCGGCGCTCTTCGTGCCGTCCAACAGTCGCTTTGCGAGCTGGGCCGACATCGAGAAGGAAGCGCGGGCCAAGCCGGGGAAGATCAGGGTGGCCATCACCGGCCTGGGCAGTTCCGACTACATCGCTCTGGAGCAGTTTGCGCTCAAGGGGATCAAGTTTGCGCCGACGCCATTCGGCAATCCGCAGGAACGCTACCAGGCCGTGATGGGTGGTCAGGCCGACGTGCTGTACGAGCAGCCCGGGGACGTCCGCGCGTTCATCGAGGCACGGCAGATGCGCCCGGTCCTGGTGTTCAGTAACGCGCGGCTGCCGCAGTTTCCTGAAACCCCGGCCGCCAAAGAGTTGAATCTGCCGCTGGGTGTGACGCAGTTCCGCGCACTGGTCGTGAAAGCCGGAACCGATCCGCAGCGCATCAAGGAACTGCAGTCCGCGCTCGACAAGGTGGCCGCGACGCCCGAATTCAACGCGATGCTCAAGGACCAGTGGGCATCGGAGTCGAGCTACATGAGTGCGAGTGCTGCGAGTGACATGCTCAGGCGCGAACTGGCAGTGATGAAGTCGATCGTCGATCAGTTTCCGTTGCATTCGCGTCACCTGTTCGAGTCCGAATCGGTTGCGGTGTACATCGAGCCGTTCTAGCAAACCGACCTCGACATCCATCGCCCGGCCCGCGCGGCATGACGCTGTGCGGGTCGAGTGACAGGCCCTGCAGCGTCTTCAGCCGCCAGTCGGCGCGGCGTCCAATCGGATGTCGAGGACGACGAACTCGGCAGGCTTGAGCGGCGCAAAGCCGACCAGCAGCTTGATCACGCCGGCATCGATGTCGCCTGGCGTCATGGTGCTGTCGTCGCAGCGCACGAACCAGGCCTGCCCGGGCGTGCTGCCCTGGAACGCGCCCTGGCTGAACAGGCCTTGCAGGAACCTGCCGACGGCCAGCCGCACCGCTGCCCACAGCGCCTGGCCGTTCGGCTCGAACGCGACCCATCGCAGGCCGCGCACCAGGCTGTCTTCGATGTACAGCGCGGTGCGCCGAACCGGGATGTACTTGAAGTCGTCGGGCTGCGCGTCGGTGCCGCGCAGCGTGCGTGCGCCCCAGATCACCGTGCTGCCACCCGGCAATGCGCGCAGGGCGTTGACGCCGAGCTTCGCGACCTGGGCGATCTCGCCGTCTGACAACTGCAACGCCGGTTGCGGCGCGCCCGCCAGTGCGATGGTGGTGCCGGCTGCGGCCTTCCACACGCCGCGGGTCGCATCGTTGCGCGCCATCAACCCGGCAACGGCCCCGCAGGGGGCAACGGCTTGTGCCCGCCCGTCACCCGCGCCGGCCTTCAGCAGCCGCGGAAAGAACAGCGCCGCGTTGCGCGCGGATGTGCCCGTCAGGCCCAGCCGGGCGACCGCGGTGCTGTCGGGCACCACCAGGTCGGCCACCGCCGTCCAGGCCGCCGGCGCATCGACGATCAACATCGCGCGCCGTTCGACGCACAGACCCAGCGCCGCGCGGTACACCGACAGCGGCGTATCGCCTTGGCGCCGGTCGGGCGGAATGCACAGCAGATTGAACGGGTCCGCGCCGCGCAGCGCATGCAGGCCGGTGCCCGCAGCGCGGCGGCCGAGATAGTCGCGTGCGAGCAACCGCGCGCTGTCGGCGGTGCGGTCGGCCGCAGCCACGCCGGTGGACGTGGCGTCGTCGGTCCAGATCGTGCGGCCGGCAGCGGGCATGGCAGCGTGCGCGGGCGGCGCCAGCGGAACCAGTGGCACCAGCGCTTCGGGCAGTGCGCTGGCCACCCGCACAAGCGCGGAGCCGCTGGCCAGCACGCGGTCCAGCCGGCGCGGGCTGTTCTGAAGGGTGACGTCGGCAAAGATCTCCGTCGTGCCGCTGGCACCGTCATGCACCGTCAGATTGAACAGCGCATCGGTGGGCAGGCCGACGTTGGCAGCCAGCGCAGCCGACACCTGACCATCGATGCGCATGCGCAGCCCGTTGGCCCAGCCGCCGCGGCTGCTGGCGACCAGTTCGAGCTGGCCGCAGCGCAGGCGTGCGGTGTCCACGCGGCCGGCGGTCGGTGTGAAAAGGCGCAGCACCAGCGCCTGGGTCCCGCCGTTGGCGAAGAAGTCGCGCAGCGCGTCGCCGACCGGGAACGTTGGAGCGACTTGGCCGAACTGCCGCTCGAAGGCGGCAACGCTCGTCACCAGGCTCGCCTGCTCGACGCCCCGGGCGGTGCGGCCGACGAACGCAGTGATCGCGGTGGGCACGCCATCGATCGCCCGTGCAGCAGCGGGAAGTTCGTCGACAAAGACCCCAGGAAACAGGATGTCGGGTGGCATGGTGGGTGGATCGATGGGTCACTTGGCGGGTCGCCGGCTCCGTGCCGAGTCTGCGCGGCTCGCGCGGAAAACCCATCCCTACCACGCCGATCACGCGGTTCACGCGGCGCGTGATCGCGGAAAAGCGATGCACGATCCGTGTCGCATCGGCTGTTCCCGTGTCGGGTACGCGGGGCCGCTATGCTGACCAGGGACCTTCAAGGAGCATCCATGGATCTCGACAGCAAAGGCCTTGCAACCCGCCGTGCCGTGCTCGGTGATGCCTATGTCGACAGTGCGCTGGCCAAGGCGACACCGTTCACGGCGCCGCTGCAAGAACTGGTCACGCGACACGCGTGGGGCAACACATGGCAGCGTGACGGCATTGACCTGCGCACCCGCAGCATCGTCACCGTGTCGATGCTGGTCGCGCTCGGCCGCATGCACGAGCTGAAGATCCACGTCCGAGGCGCGCTGAACAACGGCGTGACGAAGGCGGAACTGCAGGAGATCTTCCTGCATGCCAGCGTGTACTGCGGTTTCCCGGCGGCGGTGGACGCGTTTCGCGCAGCGGCCGAGGTGATCGACGCGGAGTGAAGTTCGCGCTGGCGCGTGAAGTGGCGGAAGCGGTGAGATTCGAACTCACGGACGGTTGCCCGTCGCCGGTTTTCAAGACCGGTGCCTTCAACCGCTCGGCCACGCTTCCTGCTGGCGGCGATTCTAGGCGCCGGGCTGCGCGGACGGCTTGCAGGGCACTTGCACCAACGCACGTCGGCCCCCGTCGACGCGCACCGCGCTCAGCGCGCCGCCCCACACGCAGCCGGTGTCCAGCGCCAGCAGGTCGGGGCGGTTGATCAGGCCCAGCGTGCTCCAGTGGCCGAAGGCGATCGGCTGGCCGGCGCTGGCCCGGCCGGGCACGTCGAACCAGGGGTACAGGCCGGGCGGGGCGGCGTCGGCGCCTTCCTTGGTCTGAAAGTCCAAGGTGCCGTCAGCGCTGCAAAAGCGCAGCCGGGTCAGCGCGTTGATGACGAAGCGCCAGCGCGCGGGACCGGTCAGCGTGGCGTCCCAGCGCCGGGGCTCGTTGCCGTACATCTGGTGCAGGACGCCGGGCAGGTCCGGCCCGCGCAGCTGGCCCTGCACTTCGCCGGCCAGCGCCAGCGTGTCGGTGGTGGACCAGGCCGGCACCACGCCCGCGTGCACGCACAGCCACCCGGCAACGTCGACGGCCAGCGGGCGGTGGCGCAGCCAGTCGATCCAGGCCGCGCGGTCGCTCGCCTGCAGCACGTCGTCGAAGGTGTCGCTGCGGTGCGCCGCGCGCACGTCATGGGCCACCGCCAGCAGATGCAGGTCGTGGTTGCCGAGCAGGCAGGTCGCGGCGTCGCCCAGCGCCCGCATGCGGCGCAGCACCGCCAGCGACGCCGGGCCGCGGTTGACCAGGTCGCCGAGCACCACCAGCCGGTCGCGCGATGGCGAAAAGGCGATCTCCGCCAACAAGCGCCCGAGGGCGTCGTCGCAGCCTTGCAGGTCGCCCACGAGGTAGATCATGCGAGGCATTCTGCTACGCTCTCGCCCCTTTTCAGCCGCATCCGCCCGGGCCCCGGACGGCGCGCATGGACGTCACGCTTCTCGCTTTCCTGATTCTGCTCAACGGCCTCTTCGCGATGTCGGAGATGGCACTCACCGCCAGTCGCAAGGCGCGCCTGCAAGTGATGATCGAAGGCGACGAACCCGGCGCGCAGGCGGCGATGGACCTGCACGAGAACCCGACCAAGTTCCTCTCGACGGTGCAGATCGGCATCACCTCGATCGGTGTGCTCAACGGCATCGTCGGCGAAGCGGCCTTCTCGCGGCCGCTGGCGACGTGGCTGGTGGCGATGGTGGGCCTGTCGGAAGGCACCGCGGCGATTGCCGCCACCGGGCTGGTCGTGATGATCATCACCGTGCTGACCATCATCTTCGGCGAACTGGTGCCCAAGCGCCTGGGCCAGATGTACCCGGAGACGGTCGCGCGGCTGGTCTCGCGGCCGATGAACTGGCTGTCGGCTGCCACGCGGCCCCTGGTGGCGCTGCTCAGCATCTGTACCAACGCCGTGCTGCGCGTGATGGGCATCCGCGGCGGGCCGTCGCGGGCGGTCACCGAAGAGGAGATCGCCGCCAGCCTCGAAGAGGGCCTGGATGCCGGGGTCATCGAAGCCCAGGAACACCAGATGGTGCGGAATGTCTTCCGGCTGGACGACCGGCAGATCGGTTCGATGATGATCCCGCGCGCCGAAATCGTCTGGCTGGATGTCGCCGATGCCATCGATGCGCAGCTGGAGGCCATCGCGGCCAGCGGCCACACGCGCTTTCCGGTCTGCCGCGGCGGGCTGGACGACGTGCTCGGTGTGCTCGGCGCGCACAGCCTGCTGCAGCCGCTGGCGCGCGGCGAACGACCGCAGCTGACCGATCATCTGCAGCCGCCGGTCTTCGTGCCCGAGACGCTGTCGGGGATGGAACTGCTCGAACACTTCCGCCAGACCGCGGCCGACCTGGTGTTCGTCGTCGACGAATACGGCGCGGTGCAGGGCGTGATCACCGAGCGCGACCTGCTCGAGGCCATCACCGGAGAGTTCGGCGTGCCGAGCGACGGCAATGCCTGGGCCGTGCAGCGCGAGGACGGCAGCTGGCTGATGGACGGCCTGATCCCGATGCCCGAGATGAAGGACCGACTGGGCCTGAAGGGCCTGCCCGACGAAGACCGCGGGCGCTACAACACCCTGGCAGGCATGGTCATGCTGCTGCTCGGCCGCCTGCCGCAGACCACCGATTCGGTGGTCTGGGAACACTGGCGCTTCGAAGTCGTCGATCTTGATGGCAAGCGCGTCGACAAGGTGCTCGTCACATCCACCGAAGAACCTCCCGGAGAACAACCATGATCAACCAGAACCTGCACCTCAAGCCTTCGGCCCTGGACCGCGATGAACACCGCGCGCTCAAGTTGCGCCTGCCACTGACCGACTGGCGCGTGGCCCACCGGCTGAACGCGATGTTCGTCGCCGCTGTCGAGTTCGGCGACGTGTGCCGCGAGTATCCGATCGTCTTCGTTCGCGCCGGCAAGGATCCCGACGGCAGTGAGCAGATCGCGTCGGTCGCCGTGCTCGGGCTGGTCGATGGCCAGAACCTGTATGTCGACGAAGGCCCGTGGCGCGCGCAGTACATCCCGGCGGTGCTGCGCAGCTACCCCTTCTGCATCGGGCGCATCGACGAGTCGAAGTTCGCCATCTGCGTCGACATGGCCTGGCCGGGCGCCAACAACGACGACGGCGAACCGCTGTTCCAGCCCGACGGCCAGCCGACCGAGATGCTCAAGGGCATGCAGCAGCACCTGGAAACGCTGGAAGGCGAGATCCAGCGCACCCGTGCGGTGGGCAAGCGCCTGCTCGATCTGGACCTGCTGCGCGACATGCGCTTCGACGCCACGTTGCCCGACGGCCGCCAGCACACGGTGGATGGCTTTCTCACGGTCGACGAAGAGAAGGCCCGCGCGCTGCCCGATGCCGTGATCGGCGAACTGCACCGCAGCGGCCTGCTGGCGTTGATCCACGCGCATTGGGTGTCGCTGGGCAACATGCGCCAGCTCGTCGACTGGCACGCCAAGCGGCAGCCGGCGACCGTGGCGCCGATCGCCCCGCCAGCGGCCTGAAGCCGCCCGCATGCCGCACAGGAGACCACCATGCACCACACACGCCGCCACCTGACCCTCCTCGCCGCCGCCGGCCTGGCCGCGGGCGCACTGGGATCTGCCCGGGCTCAGTCGGACACCGTGAAGATCGGCGTCATCCTGCCGATGACCGGGCAGAGCGCCTCCACCGGCCGGCAGATCGACGCCGCCATCAAGCTCTGGCTGACGCAGAACGGCGCCAAGGCCGGCGGCAAGAAGGTCGAGGTGCTGATCAAGGACGACGCCGGCGTGGCCGACACCACGCGCCGCCTGGCGCAGGAACTGGTGGTCAACGACAAGGTCGTCGCGCTGGCCGGTTTCGGCCTGACGCCGCTGGCACTGGCGACCGCGCCGATCGCCACGCAGAGCAAGACGCCGATGGTGGTGATGGCCGCGGCCACCTCCAGCATCACCGACGCTTCGCCCTTCATCGTTCGCACCAGCTTCACGCTGCCACAGGCGGCAGTCAGCATCGCCGAGTGGGCCGCCAAGAACAAGGTCAGGAAGGTCGTCACGCTGGTCGCCGACTACGGGCCGGGCAACGATGCGGAGAAGTTCTTCGTCAGCCAGTTCCAATTGAATGGCGGCACCATCGCCGACAAGCTGCGCACGCCGCTGCGCAGCCCCGACTTCGCGCCGGTGCTGCAAAAGGTGCGCGACGCCGCGCCCGACGCGTTGTTCGTCTTCCTGCCCTCGGGGCAGGGCGCGCAGTTCATGAAGCAGTTCGGCGAACGCGGCCTCGACAAGGCCGGCATCCGCCTGATCGCCACCGGCGACGTCACCGACGACGACCAGCTCAACGACATGGGCGACGTGGCGCTCGGCGTGGTCACCTCGCACCACTATTCGGCGGCCCACCCGAGTGCGCTGAACAAGAAGTTCGTCGCCGACTTCCAGGCCGCGGCGAAATTCCGCCCGAACTTCATGGCCCTGGGCGGCTACGACGGCATGCGCGTCATCTTCAAGGCCCTGGACGCCACCAAGGGCGCCGGCGGCGAGGCGCTGCTCGATGCCATGAAGGGCCAGATCTTCGAAAGCCCGCGCGGCCCGGTGCTGATCGACGCGCAGACCCGCGACATCGTGCAGGACATCTACATCCGCAAGGTCGAGAAGAAGGACGGCCAGCTCTTCAACGTCGAGTTCGACGTGCAGAAGCAGGTCAAGGACCCCGGCAAGAAATGATCCCCTCCGCAGCAGCCTGGCGGCCGCCTCCCCGATGGACCGGGACGGGCCACTGCGTGGCCCTCCTGGGGGCAACACCAGCGGCCCGGCGAAGCCGGTTCCGCGATGTTTGCTTGGTCCTCCCGCCAGCATCGGCGAACTGAAGTGCCGACGCTGCTGTTCGATGGGGTGGCCTACGGCATGCTGCTGTTCGTGCTGTCGCTGGGCCTGGCGGTGACCATGGGCCTGATGAACTTCATCAACCTGGCCCACGGCGCGTTCGCGATGGCCGGCGGCTACATCCTGGTGCTGCTGATGCAACGCGGCGGCTGGCCGTTCTTGGCCTGCCTGCCGGCGGCCTTCGTCGGCACGGCGCTGATCGGCGCACTGCTCGAACGCACGGTGTACCGGCCGATGTACGGCAAGCCGCACCTTGACCAGGTGCTGTTCTCGATCGGCCTGACCTTCATGGCCATCGCCGCCGTCGACTACAGCATGGGGTCGCAGCAGCAGAACGTGCAGTTGCCGGAGATGTTCCGCCAGCGCTTCGAGCTTGGCAGCGGAGCTTGGCAACTCGGCATGGGCGCCTACCGGCTGTTCATCGTCGTCGTCTGCGTGCTGCTGGCGCTGATCCTGCAGGTGCTGCTGTCGACAACCCGCTTCGGCAGCCGCCTGCGCGCCGCGGTCGACGACCCGCGCGTCGCCGCCGGCCTGGGCATCCCCGTCGACCGCGTGTTCCTGGTCACCTTCGCGGTTGGCTCGGGGCTGGCCGGCCTGGGGGGCGCGCTGGGCGCCGACCTCTTCGGCCTGGACCCGACCTTTCCGCTGAAGTACATGGTGTCCTTCCTGATCGTCTGCGCGGTCGGCGGCACGAGTTCGATCGCCGGCCCGCTGCTCGCCGCGCTGGTGCTGGGCCTGGCCGACGTGCTGGGCAAATACCATGCGCCCAAACTCGGCAGCTTCATCGTCTACACGCTGATGATCGCCATCCTGCTGTGGCGCCCGCACGGCCTGTTCACCCGCGAAGGCCGGCGATGAGCGCGTCGCGCGGCCGTCGCCACCAGCGCTCGCCGCCGACCGGCGGGACAGCGCGCAGCGCCGGGGTGGCCGAATGAACACCCAGGCCCGGCTGCTCGCGCCGTCGCGGTGGCGGGCCTGGGAAGTCGCGCTGTGGGCGGCGATCTGGGCCGCGCCGCTGCTGCTGGCCAGCCACGCAGCACTGATCAACGAGATCGCCATCCTGGCGCTGTTCGCGCTGTCGCTGGATCTGATCCTCGGCTACGCCGGCATCGTCTCGCTCGGCCACGCGGCGTTCTTCGGCGTCGGGGCATATGGCGCCGCGCTGTTCGCCAAGCATGTGGCGCCCGACCCGCTGCTCGGCCTGGCGGTGGCCACCGTCGGCGCGGCGCTGCTGGGCATGCTGACCAGCCCGATGATCGTGCGCGGCACCGACCTGACGCGGCTGATGGTGACCATGGGCGTGGCGTTGGTGCTGTTCGAGCTGGCCAACAAGTTCGACGCTCTCACTGGCGGTGCCGACGGCCTGCAAGGCGTCGTCATGGGGCCGCTCGTCGTCCCGTTCGTCGGGCACTTCGAATTCGACCTTGGCGCCCGGGTGGCGTCGTTCTATTCGTTGACGCTGCTCTTCGTGGCCTTCCTGCTGCTGCGCCGCCTGGTGCATTCGCCGCTGGGTGCGTCGCTGCAGGCGCTGCGCGACAACCGGCTGCGCGTTGGTGCCCTGGGCATGAACGTCAACGGCCGGCTGGCTGCTGTCTACACGCTGGCGGCGGCACTCGCCGGGGCGGCCGGGGCGCTGCTGGCGCAGACCACCGGCTTCGCCTCGCTCGACGTCTTCGACTTCCACCGCAGCGCCGACGTGATGCTGGCCCTGGTGATCGGCGGTGCCGGGTGGCTGTGGGGAGGCTTGATCGGTGCGGCGGCGTTCAAGGTGTTGCACGACCTGATCTCGGCGGTCACCGCGCAATACTGGACGTTCTGGATCGGCCTGTTCCTGGTCGTCCTGATGCTCGTCGGGCGCGACAAGCTGTTGCGGCCCTGGACCTGGTGGCGGCCGCGGCCATGAACGTCGACGCCGTGCTGCGCACCCACGGCCTGGTGAAGCGCTTCGGCGGCATCACGGCCACCAACAACGTGTCGCTGACCGTGACGCGCGGTACCCGCCACGCGTTGATCGGGCCCAACGGTGCCGGCAAGACGACGCTGATCAACCAACTCACCGGCGTGACGACGCCGACCGCCGGCCGCGTCGAACTGCAGGGCCGCGACATCACCGCGCTGGCGCCGCACCGGCGTGTCGGCCTGGGCTTGGTGCGCACGTTCCAGATCAACCAGTTGTTCGGCACGCTGACCCCGCTGCAGAGTCTGGCGCTGGCGGTGGCCAGCCGCGTCGGCGTGGCGCACCGCTGGTGGCGGCCGACGGGTGGCGACCGCGCCATCGCCGCCGAATGCGAATCGCTGCTTGCCCAGTTCCGCCTGCAGGATCACGCCGACCAGGCGACGCCGACGCTGCCCTACGGCAAGCGGCGTTTGCTCGAGATGGCGCTGGCCGTGGCCTGCCGGCCCAGCGTGCTGTTGCTCGACGAGCCAGCGGCGGGCGTGCCGGCCAGTGAACGCGGCGACATCCTGGCCACCGTCGCGGCCTTGCCGGCTGAGGTGTCGGTGCTATTGATCGAGCACGACATGGACCTCGTCTTCAGTTTCGCCAGGCGCATCACGGTGCTGGTCAACGGCAGCGTGCTCACCGAAGGCACGCCGGCGCAGATCGCCGCCGACCCGCAGGTCAAGGCGGTGTACCTCGGCCAGGCCGGGATGCGCGGCACGCAGCGGGCAGCGCATGGCTGAGCCGCTCTTGCAGGTCGACGGGCTGACCAGCGGCTATGGCGAAGCCGTGGTGCTGGCCGACATCAGTTTCAGCTTGGCCGCCGGCCGTTCGCTGGCCTTGCTGGGCCGCAACGGCACCGGCAAGACGACCCTGATCGACACGCTGGTCGGCGTCACGCGCCGGCATGCCGGGCGCATCCGCCTGGCCGGCCGCGAGATCCAGGACCTGCCGGTGCACCGGCGCGCCGGTGGCGCGGGCTGGGCCGGGCTGGGCTGGGTGCCGCAAGAGCGCAACATCTTCAAGTCGCTGACGGTGGCCGAGAACCTGACGGCCGTGGCGCGTCCTGGCCCGTGGACCGAACAGCGCGTCTACGATCTGTTCCCGCGTCTGGCCGAGCGCCGCCGCAACCTGGGCAACCAGCTGTCCGGCGGCGAGCAGCAGATGCTGGCCTTCGGCCGGGCGCTGGTGCTCAACCCCAAGCTGCTGCTGCTCGATGAACCGCTGGAAGGCCTGGCACCGATCCTCGTCGAGGAATTGCTGCGCGCCATCCGCCGCGTGGCGCGCGAAGAGGGGCTGTCGTCGATCGTCGTCGAGCAGCACCCGCAGATGGTGCTGGAGGTGACCGACGACGCCATCGTGCTCGACCGCGGGGGCATCGCCTACCGCGCTGACAGCGCCGCGCTGATCGCCGACCCGGCGCCGCTGGACGCCTGGCTGGGCGTGCCCGCAGCGCACTGAGTGACACACCGAACAACGCACCGGCGAACGCAGCGAACCCCAGCGCGTCGAACCAACGCATCGAACCAACCCACCGACCATCCTTGCATCGTCAACCAGGACATCGCCATGACCATCCGCACCGCGCCACCGTTCCGGGCCGACCATGTCGGCAGCTTCCTGCGCCCGAAGTTCCTGCTCGACGCCCGCGAGCAGTTCTTCGTCAAGAAGACCATCGACGCCGAGCAGCTGCGTGCGGTCGAGGACAAGGCGATCGCCGAGATCGTCAAGTTCCAGGCCGATGTCGGCCTGCAGAGCATCACCGACGGCGAGTTCCGCCGCACCTATTTCCACATCGACTTCCTCGACCAGTTGGGCGGCGTGAAGACCGACATTCCGGTGACCATCGTCAAGCCCGACGGCAGCCAGGAACTCGCGCCGCCGGTGATCCGCGTGGTTGACAAGGTGCGCCACGTCAAGGATATCCAGCGCGCCGATTTCGAATACCTCAAGCGCCAGGTCGCCGGGCTCGGCAGCGCGGCCCCGCTGGTGCCCAAAGTGACGATCCCGAGCCCGACCATGCTGCACTTTCGCGGCGGCCGCGCCGGCATCAGCAAGCTCGCCTATCCCGAGCTCGACCCGGCCTTCTACGACGACGTGGCCACGGCCTATGGCGATGAGTTGCGGTCGCTGTACAACGCCGGCTGCCGCTACGTGCAGATGGACGACACCAACCTGGCCTACTTGTGCGACGAGAAGATGCGCGAGGCGGCGCGCCAGCGCGGCGACGACCCCAACGAACTACCGCACCGCTATGCCGCCTTCATCAACAAGGTGGTGGCGCGCAAGCCGCCGGGCATGACGCTGACGATGCATTTGTGCCGCGGCAATTTCAAGAGCACGCACGCTGCGGCCGGCAACTACGAGCCGGTGGCCGAAGCGCTGCTGGCGGAGATGAACCTCGACGCCTTCTTTCTCGAGTACGACGATGAGCGCTCGGGCGACTTCCGCCCCCTGCGCTACCTGCCCAAGGGCAAGATCGTCGTGCTCGGCCTGGTGACTACCAAGTTCGGCCAGATGGAGAGCAAAGACGCGCTGAAGCGGCGCATCGACGAGGCCGCGCAGCACGCGCCGCTGGAGCAGCTGTGCCTGTCGCCGCAGTGCGGGTTCTCGAGCACGGTGCACGGCAACAACATCGCGGTCGAGGCGCAGCGCGCCAAGTTGCGGCTGGTGGTGGAAACGGCGGCGGAGGTCTGGGGCTGAAGCACCTGCACCTCAGGCACTCGCCTCAAGGACTGGCCTCAGGGACTGGCCTCAGGGACTGGCCTCAGGGACTGGCCTCAGGGACTCACTTCAGGAATTCTCCTCAGGAACTCGCGCGGGTCAAGCGCGAGTCCCCGCGCCTGGCGCTCAGCGCGCCGGACGGCGCGCTGAAGGCGCTGCGGACATCAAGCCGGCTTGATCGCCCCGCTCGACTCGACGCGCACCCGCGAGCCGACGGTCAGGTTGCCGACGCTCGATGGCTGGAAGCTGCGCACGCTGCCGTCTTCCATGCGCACATCGACCCGGTAGCCGACGACGG
>JANMAP010000479.1:0-27770 GCA_031359905.1 Burkholderiales bacterium
GGCTACGCGGTGCTCGACAACCTCGCCAACCCGCGCCCCGATTGGTACGAGTACGGGCCGCTGCGCCACTTCCTGCAGACCACCGCGCTCGACGACGACGCCTTCTACGGCTTCTTCAGCACCAAGTTCCGCACCAAGACCGGCTGGTCGCACGCCGACGTCGTGGCCATCCTGCAGGACCCGGCCAAGCCCTGCGACGTGGCGCTGTTCTCGGCGCATCCGAACCAGATCGCCTTCTTCCTCAACGTCTTCGAACAGGGCGAGTTCTTCCACCCCGGGCTGAAGGCCGCCACAGCGGCGTGGCTGCAGCAGGCCGGGGTCGCGCTGCCGCTGGACAGCCTGGTGATGGACGCGCGGCAGACCGTGTTCTGCAACTACGTCGTCGCCCGGCCGGCCTTCTGGCGCGCCTGGCTGGCGCTCGGCGAAAGCCTGTACGCCGTCTGCGAAGGCCCACCGTCGCCGCTGCGCGACCTGCTGACCGCGCCGACCAGCTACACCGGCGGGGCGCAGATGAAGATCTTCATCATGGAACGGCTGGCCTCGCTGGCGCTGGTGCTGGGGCCGCATTGGCGGGTGCGCGTTGCCGACCCCTACGTGCACGGCCTGTGGCCGAGCGCCGCACTGCGCGCCGACCCGACCTCGGCAATCTGCAGCGACGCATTGAAGCTGGCCTTCCGCAACCAGCCGTTCCCCGAATACATGAACGCCTTCGGCGCCTTGCGCCAGCAGGTCACGCGGGGGGCCGCGTGACAGCAGCAGTGCACCTGCACCAGATCGCCTACAGCCCGGCGGCGCTGGCGAAGATCGAGCCCGGCTACATCGTGGTCGACCATCTGACCAACGAACGATCGGACTGGTACGAGTACTGGCCGATCCGCCGTTTCCTGCAGAGCACCCCGCTCGACGACGCCGCCTTCTACGGCTTCTTCAGCCCCAAGTTCGGCAGCAAGACCGGCCTGCCGCATGCCGCGGTGGTGGCCCAGGTGCAGGCGGTGGCCGAGCGTGCCGACGTCGTGCTGTTCTCGCCGCAACCGGACATGGGCGCGTTCTTCCTCAGCGTCTTCGAACAGGCCGAGACCTTCGACCCCGGCTTCGTCGCCGCGGCCAGCGGCTGGCTGGCGCAGGTCGGCCTGCTGCCCGCGAGCTTCAACCTCGGTGGGCTGGTGATGGATTCGCGGCAGATCGTCTACTCGAACTACTTCGTCGCCCGGCCGGCCTTCTGGCGCGCCTGGCTGGCGGTCAACGAGACGCTGTTCGCCTTGTGCGAAGGCGCGCCGTCGCCGCTGCGCGACCAGCTCAACGCCCCGACCAGCTACCCGGGCAGCGCGCAGCGCAAGGTCTTCCTGATGGAGCGCACCGCGTCGCTGCTGATGACGCTGCAGCCGCAGTGGCGCACGCACGCGGTGAACCCCTACCGCATGGGCTGGTCGACATCGCGCCTGCGCGAGATGCCGCAGCAGGCGGTGACCAGCGACGCGCTGAAGATGGCCTACCGCGACCTCGGCTTCCCATGCTATCTGGACGCCTTCGCGCGGCTGCGCGCCGAACACCTGCAGCAACCGCGGGGGCTGCCGGCAGCGGCTTGAGCGGCGCGTCGCGTGTCGCGCGGCGGCTCCACCTCTGCACAGCGCCCGACAGTTCAACCACCGCGCAACGCGCGGCCGGTCGGCAACTCAACGCGGCGCGGCGGCGTCGGTCCAGCCGCCGCCGAGCACCCGGTACAAAGCCACCGCGCCTTGCGCCTGCTGGGCCTGCACCTGCACCAGCGCCTGCTGGGCGGCGAACAGCGACCGCTGGGCGTCGAGCAGATCGAGAAAGCTGCTGACCCCGTTGCGGTAGCGCAGATCGGCCAGGCGCACGCGGTCGGCCTCGGCCGCCACCTGCGCCTGCTGGGCCTGGGCCTGCTCGCCGAGCGTGGCGCGCGCTGCCAGCGCGTCGGCGACCTCCCGGAACGCCGTCTGGATGGCCCGCTCGTACTGCGCCACGGCGATCTCGCGGCCGACCTGCACGGACTGCAGATTGGCCTGGTTACGCCCGGCGTCGAACAGCGGCTGCAGCAGTTGCGGCGCGAAGCTCCAGGCCGCGCTGCCGGCGCCGAACAACCCGCTCAGTTCGGTGCTCGCGCTGCCCAGGCTGCCGGTCAGCGTGATGCGCGGGAAGAAGGCCGCGCGTGCCGCGCCGATGCTGGCATTGGCGGCGATCAGCTGTTGTTCGGCCTGGCGCACATCGGGGCGGCGGGCCAGCACCTCCGACGGCAGTCCGGCCGGCAGATCGGGCAGCGCGGCGGCGGCGAAACCCGCAGCGGGGGGCAAGTCGGCCGGCAGCGGCTGCCCGACCAGCAGGACGAGCAGGTTCTCGTCCTGGGCCTGCTGCCGCGTGGCCTGGGCCAGCGCCACGCGCGCGCTGGCCAGCAGCGATTCGGCCTGGCGCAGGTCGAGCTGCGAACTGGCGCCCTGATCGAAGCGCAGCTGGGTCAGGCGCAGGCTGTCCTGGCGCGCGGCCAGCGTCTGCCGGGTGATGCGCAGCAGCGCGTCGTCGGCCTGCAGCGCCAGGTGGGCGTTGGCCACCGCGGCGACCAAGGCGATCTGCACCGCCTTGCGCGCTTCCTCGCTGGCCAGGTACTGGGCCAGCGCCACGTCCGACAGGCTGCGCACGCGGCCGAACAGGTCCAGCTCGTAGGCCGTGACGACCAGCCCGGCGGTGTACAGGCTGTTGATGCGGCCACTGCCATTCGGCTGGCGTGACGCGCTGAGGCCGGCGTTCACGGTCGGCCAGCGATCGGCGCCGCGCAGGTCGATCTGCGCCCGCGCCTGTTCGATGTTCAGCGCAGCGATTCGCAGGTCGCGGTTGTTGGCCAACGCCAGCGTGATCAGCTGCTGCAGGCGCGGTTCACTGAAGAACTGCGCCCAGGGCAGGTCGGCGGCTACCGGGCCGCCCGCCGCCGGGGCGGCGAATTCAGGGAACGCTGGCGCCACCGGCGCGGCCGGGCGCTGGTAGGGTGGGGCCATCGACGCGCAGCCGGCCAGCGCTGCGGCCAGCAGCGCAAGTGCGGCCTCGCGATGCGGCATGCGGCGCTTCATGGCAGACCCTTCGGCGGCGCTGCGGACGCTGCGGGCAATGCAGGCGTTGCAGGCACAACAGGCGCAGCGGTGTCGGTCTCGTGCGCGTACTTGCGCCGCTGCCGTTCGCTGCCCTTGAAGAAGCCGCGCACGACGACGAAGAAGATCGGCACGAAGAACACCGCCAGCAGCGTGGCGGTGATCATGCCGCCCATCACCCCCGTGCCGATGGCGCGCTGGCTGGCCGACCCGGCGCCGCTGGCCAGCACCAGCGGCAGCACGCCGAGGATGAAGGCCAGCGACGTCATCAGGATCGGCCGGAAGCGCAGGTGCGCGGCCTGCAGCACCGCGGCCACCAGGCTCTGGCCCTGCGCCGCCAGATCCTTGGCGAACTCGATGATCAGCACCGCGTTCTTCGCCGACAGCCCGATGATCGTGATCAGGCCGACCTTGAAGAACACGTCGTTGTCCAGCCCGCGCACGTGGGCGCCGAGAATCACGCCGAGCACGCCCAGCGGCACGACGAGGATCACCGCCAGCGGGATCGACCAGCTCTCGTACAAGGCCGCCAGGCACAGGAAGACCGCCAGCAGCGAGAAGCCGAAGAGGATCAGCGCCGTCGAGCCCGACAGCTTTTCTTCGCGCGACAGCCCTGTCCATTCGTAGGCGAAGCCCGGCGGCAGCGCCGCCGCCAGGCGTTCCATCTCGGCGATGGCGGCACCGCTGCTGATGCCGGGTGCGGGTTCGCCGGCGATGCGCATCGTCGGGTAGCCGTTGTAGCGCACGGTCTGCACCGGCCCGGTGATCCAGCGCGTGGTGGCGAACGCCGACAGCGGCACCGGCTGGCCGGCGCTGTTCATGGCATTCAGGCGCAACAGGTCGTCGGGCTGCATGCGCGCCGGCGCGTCGGCCTGCACGACCACCCGCTGCAGGCGGCCGGCGTTGGGAAAGTCGTTGACGTAGGCCGAGCCCAGGGCCACCGACAGCGCGCTGTTGATCGCACCGAAACCGACGCCCAAAGCGCTGGCCTTGCTGCGGTCGATGTCCAGCTGCAGCTGCGACGCGTCTTCCAGCCCGTCGGGCCGCACCGCCACCAGCAGCGGGCTCTTGGTCGCCACGCCGAGCAGCTGGTTGCGCGCGGCGAGCAGCGCGTCGTGGCCGTTGCCCGATCGGTCCTGCAGGCGCATCGCGAAGCCGTTGGCGCGCCCCAGGTCGCGGATCGCCGGCGGGCTGACCGGGAAGATGAAGGCGTCGCGGATCTTGCCCAGCGCGCCGAACGCCCGCCCGACCAGGGCCTGCGCCGAATGCTCGGCACCCTTGCGCTGGCTCCAGTCCTTCAGCGTGACGAAGCCCAGCGCCGCGTTCTGCCCGCTGCCCGAAAAGCTGAAGCCGAGCACGGTGACCATGCTCTGGACTTCGCTTTGCGCCAGCATGTAGGTCTCGACCTGCTGCATCACCGCCCGCGTGCGGTTGGTGGTGGCGCCGGGGGGCAGCTGGACGTTGACCAGGATGTTGCCCTGGTCCTCGTTGGGGATGAAGGCGGTGGGCAGGCGGTTGAACAGCAGCACCACCGCGGCAACGATCGCCGCGTAGATCAGCAGGTAGCGCGCAGCGCGGCGCAGCATCCGCGCGACCACCCCTTCGTAGCCCTTGGCGGTGCGCGCGAAGCCGCGGTTGAACCAGCCGAAGAAGCCGCTCTTGGCATGCTGGTGGCCGGCCTCGACCGGCTGGAGCAGCGTCGCGCACAGCGCCGGCGTGAACGACAGCGCGAGGAAGGCCGAGAAGGCCACCGCGCTGACCATCACCGCGGCGAACTGGCGGTAGATGTTGCCGACCGCCCCGCTGAAGAAGGCCAGCGGCACGAACACCGAAATCAGCACCACGGTGATGCCGACGATGGCCCCGGAGATCTGCCCCATCGCCTTGCGCGTGGCCTGCAGCGGCGGCAGGCCTTCCTCGCTCATGATGCGTTCGACGTTCTCGACGACGACGATGGCGTCGTCGACGACGATGCCGATCACCAGCACCATGCCGAACATCGTCAGCACGTTGATCGAGAAGCCCAAGGCCAGCAGCGTGGCGAAGCTGCCGAGCAGCGCGATCGGCACGACCAGCGTCGGGATGATCGTGTAGCGGATGTTCTGCAGGAACAGGTACATCACCAGGAAGACCAGGGCCACGGCCTCGACCAGCGTCTCGACGACCTGGCCGATCGAGATACCGATGAAGGTCGAGCTGTCGTACGGGATGCTGGCGTTGACGCCGGCCGGGAAGAACGGCCGCAGCTCGGCCAGGCGCTTCTTCACCAGCCCGGCGGTGGCCAGCGCGTTGGCGGTGGGCGACAGCTGGATGCCGATGCCGGTCGACGGCTGGCCGTTGAGCCGCGTGCGCACGCCGTAGGTCTGCGCGCCGAGCTCGATGCGCGCGACGTCCTTCAAGCGCACGCTCGACCCGTCGGGGTTGGCGCGCAGCACGATGTCGCCGAATGCGCGCGTCGAATCGAGCTGGCCGCGCACCACCACGGTGGCCGAAATGCTCTGCTCCGCGGTGTTCGGCTGGTCGCCGATGGTGCCCGACGAGACCTGCGCGTTCTGCGCGACGATCGCCGCATTCACCTCCGCCGACGACAGCTTGTAGCCGACGAGCTTGGCCGGGTCGATCCAGATGCGCATCGCGCGTTCGGTGCCGAAGAGCTGGGCCTGGCCGCCGCCGGGCACGCGCTGCATCTCGGGCAGCACGTTGCGGCTGGCGTAGTCGCCTAAAGCGACCGGGTCGATCGCCGGGTTGTCGCTGGCCAGGATGATGAAGAGCAGGAAGTTCGGGTTGGCCTTGTCGACGCGCACGCCCTGCTGGACCACCGCCTGCGGCAGCCGCGGCGTGGCCCGGCCGAGGCGGTTCTGCACGTCGACCTGCGCCAGGTCGGGGCTGGTGCCGGGCTGGTAGCTCAGCGTGATGCTGCCGGTGCCGTCGGCCTGGGCCACCGATTCGAAGTACACCAGGCCGGGCGAGCCGTTCATCTCGCGCTCGATGACGGCGATGACGCTGTCTTCCAGCGTCTGCGCCGACGCGCCCGGGTAGCCGACGTTGACGACGATCGACGGCGGCGCCACCGGCGGGTACTGGGCGATCGGCAACTGCGTGATGGCCACGCCGCCGATGACGCTGATGAACAGCGCGATGACCCAGGCGAAGATCGGCCGGTCGATGAAGAACTGGGCCATGGCCGGCGGCCCTTCAGCGGGACGCCGCGGCAGGCGCGGCAGCAGCGACAGCCCCGGATGCGCCCAGCGCAGGGGTCGCCAGCCCCGGCGCTGGTGCCGCTGGTGCGGCTGGTGCGGCTGGTCCCGCTGCTGCCGACGCCGATGCCGACACAGTCCCGGGCGCCTGCCACGGCACGGCCTTCACCGGCGCGTTGCCGCGCAGCTTCTGGAATCCGTCGACCATCACCTGCTCGCCGGCCGCCAGGCCGTCGAGCACCACCCACTGGTTGCCGCGCGCCCCGCCGAGCTTGACCGGGCGCGTGCTGACCTTGCCGTCCGCCGCCACCACCTTGACGCTGTCGCCGTCGCTGCCGCGCTGCACCGCGGGCTGCGGCAGCAGCACCGCGCCGGCAGCCTGCGCCTGTTCCAGCCGCACGCGAACGAACAGGCCCGGCAGCAAGGCCGTGCCCGGGTTGGGCAGCTCGGCGCGCAGCGTGATCTGGTCGGAACTCGGGTCGACGCTGAGGTCGGTGAACAACAGCTTGCCGCGCCGCGGGTAGACGCTGCCGTCCTCGAGCACGATGGCGACCTCGGCCGACGCCGGCCCGCCGGCGCTTTGCAGCTTGCCGCCGGCGATCGCCGCGCGCAGCCGCAGCACCTCGGCGGCCGATTGCGTGAAGTTGACGTACAGCGTGTCGATCTGCTGGATCAGCGCGAGCTGGGTCGCCTCGCCCTGCCCGACCAGCGCGCCTTCGGTGACGAGGGCGCGGCCGATGCGCCCGCTGATCGGCGCGGTGACGGTGGCGTAACCGAGGTTGATCTGCGCCGTCTGCACCGCCGCCCTGCCGGCCGCGACATCGGCCTCGGCCTGCTTCTGCGCCGCCACCGCGGCGACGAACTCCTGCTGGCTGACGGCATTGGCTTCGACCAGCGGCTTGTAGCGCGCGGCCTGGGCCCGCGCTGCGGCCGCATTGGCGTCGGCGCGGGCCAGCGTGGCCTGGGCGCTGGCCAGCGCGGCGCGGTACGGCGCGGCGTCGATCTGGAACAGCGGCTGGCCGGCCTTCACGTCGCTGCCTTCGCGGAACAGGCGCTGCAGCAGGATGCCGGCGGCACGCGCCCGCACCTGGGCCACGCGGGCGGCTTCGGTGCGGCCGGGCAGTTCGGTGACCAGCGCGACGGTGCCGGGCGTGACCTGCACGACGCCGACCTCGGCCGGCGGCGGTGCCGCGGCGGGTGCCCCGCCGCTGCCCGGGCCGCAGCCGCCGAGCAACGCCAATCCCAACCCCAACGACAGCTTCAACGACCGCAGCTTCAACGACAACCCCGAGCACCGCCTGAACCACGGCCCCGACCACGACCCTGGGGCGGCCCGGGCCGCGCGATCCCACCTGCAAGACATGCCCCGGACCTTTCCTGGAAATGCGCCCCATTGCCGACGAACGCGATGAACGCGATGAACGCGACGAACGCGAAGCACGCGAAGAACGCGACGACCACGACCGCGGGCCCGGGCGTCACCGAATCGGTGTCGACGACGGGTCACAGCGCCCGCCGGCGCGTACTCTACCTACAGACACGAAGGTGAGCGTCGACCACGCCCTGCCCCCGGACTTCGCCGCGCCCTGGTCCGCTGCCGCGGACCCGACCGTCGCGGGGCGAGGTTCGGGCGATGCCGGCCCGCAGCGCCGCGGAACAGGGCCGGGAACACCGCGCCATTCGGCCGACCGCGCAGCGGCGCGCGGCGCTCTACTGCGAAGCTGCGATTCAGCCGGGCAGGACCCATGCACCACAACATTCTGATCGTGGCCCACAGCGCCAAGGCGGGGGGCGCCGAGACGGCGCTGAAGAACCTGATCGAGCGCCTGACGGGCCTCGGCCACCGCATCACCGTGCTGCTGCCGGCCGCTGCCGGCGCCTTCGTCGACTGGTGCGGCCAGCGCGGCCTGGAACGCCTGGTGATGCCGATGCAGCCCGCCGTGCCGACCACCGCCACCAGCCTGCTGCAGATCTCGCTGCAGGGCTGGGACCAGTCGGTCGCCGCGCTGCGCGAACGGCAGATCGACCTGGTGCTGACCAACACCGCGGTGATCCTGCAGGGCGGGCACCTGGCAGCGCTGATCCAGCGGCCACACGTGGTCTACGTCCATGAACTGGTGCAGGACGATTCGGAAGTGCGCTCGCACGGCCTGCCGTCGGACGACTACCTGCGACTGGTGGCGCGCCAGGCCGACCACCTGCTGTGCTGTTCCGAAGCGGTGCAGGCGAGACTTCAAGCGCTGGGCGTCGGCACGCCCAGCGAGGTGCTCTACCCCTATGCCAGCGACGCGGCAGTGGTCGATGCGGCCGCTGCAGCCGGTGCAGCTGATGCCGCCGGTGCCGCCGCGATCCCCGCAGACGGCCCGCTGCAGCTCTTCACGCTGGGCGTGCAAAGCCTGCGCAAGAACCCGCTGTTCGGCGTCACCGTGCTGCAGGCCCTGCGCCTGCGCGGCGTGGATGCCGAGCTGCACTGCATCGGCGAGGCCGGCACGCAGACCCCGCGCCTGCAGGCGGCGATCGCGCGCCGCGGCTTGGTAGCGCACGTGCACCTGCACGCGCCCTCGGTGGCACCGTTCGATCTGCTGTCCGGCCGGCGCGTGCACCTGGTCACTGCCAGCTCCGAGCCTTTCGGCCTGACCATCCCCGAGGCACTGTCGCGCGGCATTCCGGTCGTGGCCAGCCGCAGCGGCGGCCCGCAGGCCCTGCTCGACGACGCATCGCTGTTCGATGTCGGCGACGTCGACCGCTGCGTGCGGTGCATCGAAGCCATCGCCCGCGACCCGGCCCAGGCGCGACAGCAGGCGCTGCAGCGCTACGCGCAACTGGCGCCGCGCTTCGCCGCTTCGCACCAGAGCGCGGTGGTCGCGCGCGCGCTGGACAGCGCGCTGCGCCAGTACCGCGACAAGGCCCCCGAGCCCCATTTCGGCCCGGCCCTGCGCGACGCCGTGACGCTCGGCCGCTTCCCGCCGGCGGCGCTGGTGCGCAGCATCGCCAAGGTCGCCGGACTGACCGAACCCGAGGTCCAGCGCCGGATCGATGCCGACCGGCAGGCGCCGGGGCAGGCCGTGATGGCCGATTGCCGGCGCTTCGACGTCGTGCCGTTTACCGCCACCGCGGCCACCGACCGGCTGTACCGCGACGGTGTCTCGTTCGCCATCGAACTCGCCGCCACCTGCCAGGACGGCGCGCGCCAGGAGATGGCCACCTTCATCCTGTCGCGCCTGGTGTGCGAAACCGCCCGCCGGCCGCTGCGCGTGCTGGCGCTGGGCGACGGCATCGGCATCGACACCCTGCGCCTGCTCGGCGCCGGACTGGATGTCGACTACATCGACTTCGACAGCTCGCTGACGGCGCGCGTGGCGCGCGAGAACTTCGAGCAGTTCCTCGTCGCGCCCGGCCCGGCCACGGGCCGCGTCCGCGTGATCCGCAACCCGGCTGACGAGACCCCTTACGACGCCGTCGTCTGCCTGGAGGTGATCGAGCATGTGCCCGATCCCGACGCCTTCCTGCAGATGCTGTCGTCAGCGCTGGCCCCGGCCGGGCTGCTGTTCATCTCGGAATGCTTCGATGGCGTGCGCGACCACTGGCCGACCCACCTGCACGGCAACGAAGGCTACAGCGGGCTGCTGCCGGCGATGGCGCGCGAGCACGGCCTGCTGCTCGACGACTGGAACCCGGCGCCCTTCGGCAAGCCCTACGTGCTGCGCAAGCCGGCGGCTGGCGAGACGCCTGCCGGCCTGGTCAGGCAACTGCAGCGCGAGCGGGGCGTCTTGCGTCAAATCCTGAGCGCGCAGATCCAGGTCGGCGTCTGAATCGGGGTCCTGCCGCGCGGGGCCGCACCGCCGATGGCGCCGACAGGTACCAACTGGCGGGCGGCGGAACAGGGGATCGAGCGCGAACAACGGCTGGTGGCCAGATCGCGGCCAGCGTGCTGAAAACGGGATGCGCCCGTCAGCGCAGCCACTCGCTGACGCCGCGGCCCAGCGACAGCAGCAGCGCATTCAGCTGCTGCCCGTCGTGCAGCGCGTTGACGTAGGACACGCGCAGGTTGTAGTGCTCGGCCTCGGTGGCCATGACGTCGAACAGGCTGCGTCGGCCGAGCTGCTGCCATTGCTGCAGCGTGAAGTTGCGCAGCTGGTCGCTGTCGCGCAGCACGGCACCGACGCGCTGGGCACGGTCGAAGCTGGCCAGCGTCTGTTCGTGGACTTCGGCGACGCGGAAGCGGCGGGTTTCCAGCGCCTCGGCGCGCTGCAGCGCGGCGGCTTCGGCGCGGCGCCGTGCGCTGTCGCTGGCCGGGGCCAGGCCCGGGCTGTACAGCGGCACGTTGACGGCCACGCCGAGCGACAGGCTGCCCGACTTGGTCGGCCCGACGTTGCCGCCGGCGCCGGCCGTTCCGCCGCCGGTGAACTGCCAGCTGACCTGCGGCTTGCTGCCGAGCGCGACGGCGCGCGCGTATTCGCTGGCCGCGGCCACCTGCGCGCCGAGCTGGGCGATTTCCGGCGAACGTTCCACCTCGGCGACCAGCGACGGCAGCGGCTGCACCGCCAGCAGCAGCGTCGACAGGCCTTCGACGCCGGGCAGGCCGTCGCCGAGCAGACGCCGCAAGCGCACGTCGATCTGCCGCGCCTGCGATTGGGCCTGGGTCTGTGACAGCTCGGCCTGCTGCAGTGATTTTCTGGCCTGGACCAGTTCGCTGGCCCGGCCGCGGTCGGCGCGGACGATGGTTTCCAGCGCTTCGACCAAGCAGGCCATCTTGCGCGCGTACTGGCCGTAGACCACCACGTGCTGGCGGTAGCGGCTGCGTTCGAAGGCCAACGCGACGGTCGACAGCGCGAGCTGTTCGCGCACCGTCAGCGTGCCCAGGCGGGCCGATTCGGCAAGCTGCGCGCGCCAGTTCGTCAGCCGGTCGGTGCGCCCGCCGTCGTACAGCAGCTGGCTGGCGCTGAGCGACGCGCGCACCTGCGCGGTGGAGGTTTCGGTGATGCCGACCGTGCGCGACGCGCCGGGGCCGAAGCCGGCCGACAGGCCGACCTGCGGCGCCAGCCCGGCGCGCGTTTCCTCGACATCCGACAGCGCCGCTTCGGCCAGCAGGCGGCTGGCGCCGACGGCCTGGCTGCGTTCCAGCGCATCGCGCACCATGCCCTGCAGCGTGGCCCGCGGGTCGGTGGCGGGCACGCCGGCTTCGGCTTCGCTGCCCGGCGTGGTGGCGAACCTGGTCTCGTCGACGCAGGCAGCGCGGGCCGCTGCGCCAATGACCAACAGGGCCACTCCGCAGAAGGCGGCAAGAACGCTGGCGTTGGGGCGGGGCGACATGGTCGGTGCGGGTGGGCAGCAATGCAGGGCGGCGGGGCCGGCACGGATGCACTGCCAGCCTCGGCAAGTCTGTCGCTGCGGCCGACC
Source organism: Burkholderiales bacterium (assembly GCA_031359905.1). Lineage (GTDB taxonomy): Bacteria > Pseudomonadota > Gammaproteobacteria > Burkholderiales > Burkholderiaceae_C > Rubrivivax. The sequence goes on from JANMAP010000479.1 coordinate 11,696, forward strand.
GGGTGATCGCTGGAGTTCGGCGGTCTTTCGGGCGCAAAACCGCGCTTTGCGGGGTTTGCCTCGGGCGACCTGCCGGGCGCATGGCGCTGTCCGCCATCACCCTCATCAGCGTGGCGTCAGCGGCGTCGTGCAGCGATTCGAGGTCGCGCTGGCCGTCTTGCTTCCTGGTCCGGCGGGCGGCAGTCGTGGTGGCGTCCGCCACCGTGCGCTCTGCCGCGCTCTAACGCGCTCTAACACGCTCTATTACGCCTAACGCGCAACGACGTACTTGTTGCCGTTGGCCTTGAATGCCTGCACTGCCTTCTTCAGGTCGGTGTACTCCTCGCAGGGCATGAAGCAGGCCTTGTCGAGCGCTGCCAGACGCTGTTCTGCCTTCGGCAGGTCGCCCTTGATCAGGTACAGCTCGCCTGAATACTCCAGCGCTCCGCGGTGCTTCGGGTCGATGCGCAATGCCTCGGTGTAATGGCGCTCGGCAGCGTCGAGGTCGGGCGTGGCGGACTTGCGCAGGCTGTAGCCCATCAGGTTGTTCCAGTCCGCATTGCGCGGTTCGTTCACGCGCTTCAGCTCGTCGATGGCAGCGGCCCACCGCTGTTCGGCAATCAAGCCGCGTGCCGGGCTGAGGCTGTCCCTGGTCGGCGGGGAAGGCGTGTTGTCAGCCGCGAAGGCCGGAGCGACCAGAAGCGCCAGCGATGCAATGCAGACGCTGCGGCGTCGTTCGGTGAACATGAGAAACCTCCATGAAAGGGGATATCAAGGGGGGAGGAAACCGGCCGTCGCCCCGGCCCGACACCGTGGCCGGACAGGACGAAAGGACCGCTGGGTCCGACGCCGGGCTCGACCGTAGCGGCATCGACGTCGGGCACCGGCAGATCCGGCAGCGGATCCGGTCAGCGGATCGGTCAGCGAATCTGCCCGCGGATCTCGCCGCCCGGGAACGCCGTGCTGTGGGCATTGAAGTACAGGTTGCCCTGCTTGTAGGCCTTCAGCTGGGGGGCTGTGAACACGGTGCCGGCGGGCACGTTCCAGACGCCGCCACCGGCGTCGGTCAACGGCACGATCACCGCGCCATTGACGCCCGTGGCCCCCAGGTGAATGTGCGCCATGGTGGCCGTGATGCCGGTGAGCGCGATCCCACCGCTGACTGCTCGCGTGGCCGGGTCGACGACCAGCGTGCCCCTGCCGGTGGCAACAGACGCGTTGGTCGGCACCTCCTGCGCCGCGTTCATGCTGGCGAAGGCCACGTTGCGGCCGATCTGGCCGCGAATCTCGCCGCCGGGGAAGGCTGTGCTGTGCGCGTTGAAGTACAGGCCACCGGCGTTGAGTGCCGTGATCTGCGCATCCGTCAATGTGGCATCGGCAGCCGCGACCCAGATGCCACTGCCCGCCGCGGTCTGGCTGAGCGGGAAGATCACCGGCCCGTTGACACCCAGCACGCCGGTGTGGATGTGCGCCATCGTGGCGGCCAGTCCGGTCAGCGTCATGCGTACAGTGAACTTTTTCGTCACCGGGTCCAAGCTGAGCAGGCCGTTACCGGTGGCCGCCGACGCGTTGGTCGGCACCTCCTGCGCAGCCGACATCTGGGCTGCAAAGACGGCGCGGCCGATCTGCCCGCGAATTTCGCCACCCGGGTTCTCGGTGCTGTGGGCATTGAAATACAGCCCGCCGACACCAAAGGCCGTGGCCTGCTCTTCTGTCAAGGTCGTGCCGGCGGCGACCGACCAGATGCCGCTGCCGGCGGCGGTTTCGGTCAGCGGAACGATCACGGCGCCATTGACCCCGGTGTCCCCGATGTGGACATGAGCGGCGGTGGCCGTCATGCCGTTGATCGTGATGCCACCGCTGACAGCGCGCGAGGGCAGGGTCAATGTCAGGGTGCCAATGCCCAGTGCGCCGGTCGCCGCCGGCGTCGGTTCCTGGTCGCCCGACATCGTCGCGGACAGCGTCGCCGCGGTGCTCGGCGGATCGTCCTCGCCGCTACTGCACGCAATGAGGGAGATTGCCAGCGCGCCGGCGAGGAACCAACGCGGTGACCGCGCGGCTTGAAGAGAGCGGAAGAACGACATCGATGGACTCCTGTTGGGTCGGGTGGTCAACGCTATGCGAGGCCGCAGCATCGCACCGATCGGCGCAAACACGGTGGCAATGGTTTCGTGGGTGTCAGAAATGTTGCCACGAATGCGCAGCACTATGATGCTTTGGTGCCGTGGACGACCGGTCCGCCGGCCAAGGAGACAAGCATGCAAGCCTGGTTGTGCGAGACCCTGGACGGCATCGGCGCGATGCGCTTTCAGACCCTGCCGACGCCCGAGCCGGCGGCCGGCCAGGTGCGCATCGCAATCCGCGCGGCGAGCCTGAATTTCCCCGACCTGCTGATCGTCGAAGGCAAGTACCAGTTCAAGCCCGCCCTGCCCTTCGTGCCGGGCGCCGAATTCGCCGGCGTGGTCGATGCGCTGGGCGACGGTGTCCGGCATCTGAAGGTTGGCGACCCGGTGGCGGCGATTGCCGGCACCGGCGGCTTCGCCACCCACGCCTGCATCAACGCCGCACAGGTGCTGCCGCTGCCGCCGGGCTTCGCGATCGACGACGGCGCGGCGTTCGCGTTCACCTACGGCACGTCGCACCACGCGCTGGTCGACCGGGCGCAGCTGAAGGCCGGCGAAACGGTGCTCGTGCTCGGCGCCGCCGGCGGTGTCGGCACCGCGGCGCTGCAGATCGCCAAGGCGATGGGCGCGCGCGTCATCGCCGCGGCGTCCAGCGACGAGAAGTGCGCGCTGCTGCGCGAACTCGGCGCCGACGCCACGCTCAACTACACCGCGCAGAACGTGCGCGAGACCTTGAAGCTGCTGACCGACGGGCGCGGCCCCGACGTGGTCTACGACCCGGTCGGCGGCGACCTGGCCGAGCCGGTGTTCCGCTCGATCGCCTGGCGCGGCCGCTACCTGGTGGTCGGCTTTGCCGGCGGCGGCATCCCGGCGCTGCCCTGGAATCTGGCGTTGCTCAAGGGCGCGTCCATCGTCGGTGTGTTCTGGGGCGACTTCGTCAAGCGCGAAGCAGCAGCCAACGCCGCGGCGCTGCAGCAGCTGGCGCAGTGGTATGCGCAGGGGCGCATCAAGCCGGTGATCGACCAGCGCCTGCCGATGAACGAGCTGCCCGCGGCTTACGCGCGCATGGGCTCGCGGCAGGTGCGCGGCAAGCTGCTGCTGGTCAACGCGTAACCATGTGTTCGTGGACGGGTGCGGGGCCCGGATCGCGACGGCTCCGCACCCTTTAGGCGCTAGCATGCCGGCTGGCGCAACGGAGAAGCTCAAGCGATGACCGTCAAGGTGCTGATCCTCGAAGACAACCCGGTGGCGCGCAGCTTCCTGTGCCGCGTGGTGCGCGAGAGCTTCAGCGACGCCAACAGCATCACCGAAGCCGGCGACCTGGAAACCGCGCGCAAGCACATTTCGCTGACCGGCGGCTCGCAGGGCCTGCACGGCATCGACCCGTTCAAGCTGATCCTCGTCGACCTGGAACTGCCCGACGGCAACGGCATGGAACTGCTCGCCGAACTGGTCGCCTACCCGGCGACGAAGATCGTCACCACGCTGTATTCCGACGACGACCATCTGTTCCCGGCGCTGCAATGCGGCGCCGACGGCTACCTGCTGAAGGAAGACCGCTTCGAGGTGCTGGTCGAGGAACTGCAGAAGATCGTGCGCGGCCAGCCGCCGCTGTCGCCAGCCATCGCACGCCGCCTGCTGACGCATTTCCGCCAAGGCGGCGCGGCCGACGCCGGACCCACCGACCCCGGCTTCCTGCACAGCACGGGCTTCGGCAACAGCCGGCCGGTGCCGATCGAAAAGGCGCCGGACCACGAACGGCTGACCCCGCGCGAGACCGAGGTGCTGACCTACCTGAGCAAGGGCTTCACGATCAAGGAGATCGCGAGTCTCATGGGCATCAAGTGGTTCACCGTCAACGATCACATCAAGTCGATCTACAAGAAGCTCAACGTCTCCAGCCGCGCCGAAGCCGCGGTGCTGGCCAGCAAGCAGGGGCTGGTGTGACGCCGCCCCGCGTGCCGGCCTGAAAGGCAGCGGCGCTGCCGGTCATGGCAGCCGTGCCCGCCGGTGGCCAGCGCGTCGAGCGCCGGCGCAACACCCGCCCCGAGGCCGATTCGGCCTTTGCACCATCGACGCTGGAACGCCAGGTCGACCAGCCCGTGCCGACGCGCTGGACCGGCTGGCGCCTGCGCCTGCTGCTGCTGGCCACCGTGCTCGGCTGCCTGGGTGCGCTGGCCTTCGCGCACTGGTTGGCGGCGACACCCTGGCTGGACGTCAACATCGGTGTCGATGACGACGGCACGCTGGTGCTGGCGCGCAGCCAGGCGCCGGCTCTCGAGGCCTGGCGCGGGCAGCACCTGCGGGCCCTGGGCAGCGCGGCGGACGCCACCGGCACCGGCATCTCACGCGAGATCCTGCTCGATGCCACGCTGCTGCAGCCGTCCACCCGCTGGCAGGCCGACGACGCACGGCGCGCCCGCCTGCAACAGCAGCACGCCGCGCTGGCCGGGCTGTTCGGCCAGGGGCGCGTCGGCTTGTTGTTCGAGGGCGCACCCGCGGCGCAACTGGCCACCCCGCCGCGCGGCGGCGCGGGCCTCGGCTGGGCCCTGTGGCCGCTGCTGGCGCTGGCGCTGACGCTGGTCCTGCTGTCCGTGGTCGTGGTGCTGGCCCGTCCGCAGGCGCGCAACGCCTTGTACCTGCTGATGGCCTGGTGCCAGGCCGCCCAGCTGCTGTTCCTGGCGGCGCAGACCCTGCCCGGCATCGGCGCCGTCCCGCCGCCTTTCGCCGACGACATGCCCTGGCGGCTGGCCTTGGACTGCATCACCGCGGCGGCCGCGGTGCAGGCCTTCGGTCTGCACCCGCGCCGCCTGCCCCACGCCGGTCGCATGGCGGCGCTGACCTGGGCGCTGGCGGCTGCCGGGGTCGGATTCATCACGCTGCGCCCGCCGCCGCATCAATGGTGGTGGGCCCAAGTCCTGACGGCGGCGTTGGGGCTGATGGCGTTGTTCGTCATCACCCGCTCGCACCGCATCGAGCACAACCCGTTCGCCGTCGTCATTCGCCGCCTGACGCTCGGCGCGTTGGTGGCCTGGCTGCTGGTGACGGTGGTCGTCGCCGGGGTTGCGGCGGGCACGGCGCTGGCCGCGCCGGTGGTGCTGGCGGTGTCGGCGCTGTGGACGTTGGGCCTGTCGGCGTTGCTGCTGCTGGCGCCCTTCGTCGCGCGCTCGCGCCAGGTGCTGCGCGAATGTGCACTGCTGGCCGGGGCCGGCACGCTGGCGACCGGCCTGCACCTGCTGTTCGTCTCCGTCTTCGCGATCGGCGCGACGACCTCGCTGACGCTCGCCGTGCTGCTGGCGCTGGGCGCCTACGCCGGCGCGCGGCAATGGGTGCTGAACAGCCTGGCCGGGCGCAGCGTGCTGACGACCGAGCGGACCTTCGAGCAGCTGTACCGCGTGGCGCGCGAGCTGCAGGTCCACCCGGCACGCTATCCGCTGCTGCTCGGCCAGTTGTTGCGCGACCTGTTCGAGCCGCTCGAGCTGCTGCACGTCGACCGGCGGCTGGCGCGCTCGGCGGTGGTCGGAGGCGGCTCGGCGCTGGTGGTGCCCGTGCGCTCGACCGCCCGCTCGGGTTCACGCGCCGGGGCCGACGACAGCCACGGTCCCTCGCAAGCCCTGGTGCTGCGCTTCGCACGCCGCGGCCAGCGTCTGTTCACCGACGACGATGCGCGCCTGGCCGAACGCGTCGTCGAGCAGTTGCGCCGCGCGGTGGCCTACGACAAGGCCGTCGAACGCGGCCGCAGCGAAGAGCGCCTGCGCATCGCCCAGGACCTGCACGACGACATCGGCGCGCGGCTGCTGACGCTGATGTACCAGGCGCAGACGCCGGAGATGGAGGACTACATCCGCCACACCCTGCAGGACCTGAAGACGCTGACGCGCGGGCTGGCGGCCAGCGAACACCGGCTGTCGCATGCCGCCGCAGAATGGAAAGCGGATCTGACACAGCGCCTGAGCGTCGCGCAGGTGACCCTGCTGTGGACCTTCACGCACGACCGCGAGTTGACGCTGACGGTGGTCCAGTGGTCGGCGCTGACCCGGGTGCTGCGCGAACTGGTCAGCAACGCGCTGTACCACGCGCATGCCGCGCACGTCGAGGTGGCGCTGACATTGCAGGGCAACGGCCTGACGCTGCGCGTGGCCGACGACGGCATCGGCCGCGCGCCCGAAGCCTGGTCGCACGGCCTGGGCCTGGGCGGTGTGCGCAAGCGCGTCAAGGCGCTGGGCGGCGAGGTGCGCTGGCGCGAGAACCAGCCCGGCATCGTCTGCGAGGTGCAGATCGCCGAGTTCGTGCGCTCAGCCTGATCGCCGCCAGCGCCGCGCCACGTCGGCGCCATGCGCCAGGCCGGCCAGCGACAGCGCCGCGGCCACCCACATCCACCCGGCGCCGGACATCCCGGCGCGCAACGCCAGCATCAGCGCCAGACCCGCGCACAGCGTGGGCGCGAAGTCGCGCGGCGCCATGCCGCGCCCGGTGCGCGCGTGATAGACCGCCAAGGCCACGCCTTCGAGCAGCGTGACCGCGATGACCAGGTCGATCAGCTGCAGCATTCGTCAGACCCGCGCCAGGCCCAGCAGGTGGGCCATGTCCTTGAAGAAGATGCGCACCTGCTGCATCGGCTTCTTGCGCGTCAGCTTCTTGTGCATGTACGACTCGAAGGTCATCTGCTGCACGTCCTTGTCCTTGCAGATGCTGACGAAGCGCTCGCGGCGCTTGTCGTTGGTGTACCAGAAGCGCTGCATCACGCCGAGCACCAGGAAGACCATGCCGTGTTCCTTCATGAAACGCTTGCGGGCCATCGCCAGCACGCGGCCGTCGCCGCTGGCCAGCAGTTCGCCGACGGCCTCGGCGGCCACCCGGCCCCCGAACATCGCGTAGTAGATGCCCTCGCCCGAGGCCGGCGCGACGACCCCGGCGGCGTCGCCGGCGAGCACCACATCGCGGCCGTTGTCCCACTTCTTCAGCGGCTTCATCGGCAGCGGCGCGCCTTCGCGGCGCAGCGTCTCGGTGCCCTGCAGGCCGGCGGCCTGGCGCAGCGCGCTGGTGGCGTTGCGCAGCGAGAAGCCCTTGTCGGCGCTGCCGGTGCCGATGCTCAGCGTGTCGCCGTGCGGGAAGACCCAGCCGTAGAAGTCGGGGCTCAGCGTGCCGCGGTAGTAGACGTCGCAGCGCGTCGCGTCGTAGTCGGGGCCGGGCCGGGCCGGGGCGCGCACGATCTCGTGGTACGCGAAGACGCATTCGACGTCGTTGGCGCCCGGCACGGCATCGCGCGCCACGCCGGACCGCGCGCCGTCGGCGCCGATCACCGCCCGCGCGCGCACCGCGGTGTCCACGCCGTCGCCGCGTCCGCGGCCCTGGCGCTGGCGGAAGTGGACGACGGCCGTGCCGTCGGCATCGCGGGTGATCTTCTCGAAGCTGCCGACGCGCCGTTCGGCGCCGCCCTGGGCCGCGCGTTCGCGCAGCCATTCGTCGAACTGGTCGCGGTCGACCATGCCGACGAAGCCACCGTCGATCGGGATGTCGACCTTGGCATCCGACGGCGAGACCATGCGCGCCGAGCGGGCCTTGGCGACCAGCAACTCGTCGGGGATCGCGAAGTCCTTGATCAGCCGCGGCGGGATGGCCCCGCCGCAGGGCTTGATGCGACCGGCGCGGTCGAGCAGCAGCACCCGCCGGCCGGCGCGCGCCAGGTCGTTGGCGGCGGTGGCGCCGGCGGGGCCACCGCCGACCACCACCACGTCGAAGGTCTCGGTGCCTGTCGTCGACGTGCCGGTCGTGTTGGTCGTGTCTGGCGCGTCTGTCGTGCCTGTCGTGTCTGCTGCTGGCATGCGGCTCACCTCGTCTGGCCGAGCACCACCGCCGGGCCACCGAGCGGGTGGGTTGGGTGGTGGACATCGGCGGGTTGATCGTCGGGCTGGGCCCGGCTGGATGCGCTGGGCCCGCTGGGCGCCGTTTCGATGCGCAGCGCGAGCAGCGCCGCGACGACGAACAACAGGGCTTCGAGACCGAACACGGTGGCGTAGGCCGCGGCGGGTGAACCAAGCAGCCAGCGCGCCAGGTCGCTGGCCCCCGTGCCGATCAGGCCGCCAAAGCCGAAGGCCACGGCCTGCGCTGCGCCCCACAGGCCCATGCGCACGCCTTCGCGGCGCTGCCGGCCCTGCGTGGCCAGGCGCATCATCGAGCCGATGGCGGCGATCGAAAACGCGCCGTTGGCCGCGCCGAGCACGAACACCGTCGCCGCCAGCGGCCAGCGCGGGCCGACGACGCCGGCAGCGACCAGGCCGGCCAGGGCCAGCGCCGACGCCAGGCAGCCGCCGGTGGTCCAGGCGCGCAGCGATCCGAAGCGCCGGCCGAACGCGCCGCCACCGGCCAGCGCGACCAGGATCATCCCGGCCAGCACCCCGCCATGCTGCAGGCCCGACAACTGCGTGGTCTGCCCGGGGGTCCAGCCGAAGACGCTGCCGGCAAAGGGTTCGAGGATCAGGTCCTGCGCGCTGAAGGCCAGCATCGAGACAAAGATGAAGACCGTGAAGCGCCGCGCCTCGGGTTCGCACCAGACCTCGGCCAGCGCGCGCTTGAACGCAGGCGGTGCGGGTTCGGCAGCCGACTCGGCGGACTGCACCGCGTCGCCTTCCAGACCGCGCAGCGCGAGCAGGGCCAGCACGAAGGCGCCGGCGCAGACGGCCGCCATCACCGCCACCAGGCGTTCCGGCGAATAGGGATCGAGCAGCTTGCCGGCGCCGCCGGCGGTGACCGCGAAGCCGAGGATCATCATCATCCAGACGATGGTCGCCGCCGGCGCGCGGCGCGGCGCCGGCACGCGCTTGGCCAGCAGCACCAGCAGGTTGGTGCCGGCCGCACTGACCCCCCCGCCGATGACCAGGAAGCAGGCCAGCGCCAGCGCGATGCCACCGACGCGCGAACTGCCCATCCAGGCCGTTGCCGCGGCCGCGCCCGTCGCACCCAGCGCCAGCACCGCCAGACCGCCGACGATCCACGGCGTGCGCCGCCCGCCGACATCGCTGCCGAAGCCCATCCGCGGGCGCGTCACCTGCACCAGGTAATGCAAGGCCACCAGCAGGCCGGGCAGCAGTGCCGGCAAGGCCAGTTCGACGACCATCACGCGGTTCAGCGTCGAGGTGGTCAGCACGACCATCGCGCCCAGCGCGGCCTGCACCAGGCCCACGCGGACGATGCCGAGCCAGCCGAAGTCGTCGCGCGTGCCGCTGCCGGCGTCGTTGCCGGCGTCGTTGACGGCCTGCATCACGCGAGTGCCAGGCCGCGCAGTGCGAACGCGCTGACCATCATCCCGGCGACGAACAGCGGCACGCCGAAGCCGCTGTAGTACAGCGCGCGCCGCACCGGGCGGGCGACGAACCAGGCCATCAGCACGCCTTGCGCCAGCAGCAGCAGTGCCACGGCGCCGGCATGCCACGGCGCGCCCCAGCGCGCCAGCAGCCCGATCACCACGACCTGCGGCAGCGCCATCACCACCGAGGCCACCAGCGCGGCGCGCGGCGCGCCGAGCTGCACCGGCAGCGAGCGGATGCCCATCTGCCGGTCGCCGGCCATGGCCTTGAAGTCGTTGAGGGTCATGATGCCGTGGGCGCCCAGGCTGTACAGCGCGGCCAGCAGCAACGACGGCAGCGGCGGCAGCGCGCCACCGGCCATCACCGCCGCACCGGTGACCCAGGCCAGCCCTTCGTAGCTCAAGCCGCAGGCGGCGTTGCCCCACCAGCCGTTGCGCTTCAGGCGCAGCGGCGGCGCGCTGTAGGCCCAGGCCAGCAGCAGGCCGACGGCGGCCGCGGCAAAGCCCCACGGCCCGAGCGCGGTGGCCACGGCCAGCGACACGCCGGTCCAGACGATGGCGATGGCCAGGCCCCAGCGGCCGGGGATGCGGCCGGACGGGATCGGCCGCTGCGGTTCGTTGATCGCGTCGACCTCGCGGTCGAACCAGTCGTTGACGGCCTGGCTGGTGGCGCAGACCAGCGGGCCGGCGAGCAGCACGCCGACCACCGCCAGCCACCACACGCCGGCCAGCGGGACGCCCGAGGCCACCACGCCGCAGGCGAAGGCCCACATCGGCGGAAACCAGGTGATCGGCTTGAACAACTCGGCCACCGCGCGCCATTCCGGCAACGCGCTGAACGCCGCGGGGCGCACGGGAGGGACTGCTCGATCCATCGGCACATATTGCATCTGACACTATGGAGCGTCAATCAGAATTGACACTTGGTCGCCGATCGACCAAGCTCACGCCGTTGCAGTCCTTTGCGGCCCCGGTGCTCCTGCTGGTCCGCCCCCTGCCGTTTCGAGGGCCATGCCATGTTGATGAAGACCGCTGCCGCCACGCGCAGCGCCGCCCTGCACGACCCCGACGCGCCGCTGGCGCTGGTCATCGGCAGCGGCTTCGGCGGCCTGGGTGCTGCCGTGCGCCTGGCCGCCAAGGGCTACCGCGTGACGGTGCTGGAAAAGCTCGACGCCGCCGGTGGCCGGGCCTATGTGCACCACCGCGACGGCCATGTCTTCGACGCCGGGCCGACCATCGTCACCGTGCCCTCGCTGTTCGAAGAACTCTGGCAGCTGGCCGGGCGGCGCCTGCAGGACGATGTCGAACTGCGCCGGCTCGATCCGTTCTACCGCATCCGTTACGACGACGGCGACCACTTCGACTACAGCGGCGAGCCCGACCGCATGCGCGCCGAGGTGCGCCGCATCTGCCCGTCCGACGCCGCCGGCTACGAACGCTTCATGGCCGAGGCCGACCGCTGCTACGAGCTCGGCTTCCAGGCGCTGGGCGACAAGGCCTTCGACAGCCTGGCCGACCTGGTCCAGGCGGTGCCCGCCATCCTGCGCATGCGCGGCTGGCGCAGCCTGCACCAGATGGTCGCCGCGCACCTGCAGCACCCCAAGCTGCGCGTGGCGATGAGCCTGCAGTCGCTGCTGATCGGCGGCAATCCGTTCTCGGTGACCAGCGTCTACAGCCTGATCAACGCCCTCGAACGCAAGTGGGGCGTGCACTGGGCGATGGGCGGCACGGGCCAGCTGGTGGCCGGCCTGGTCGACGTGCTCGAAGGCCTGGGCGGGCAGCTGCGCACGCAGGCCGAGGTCGCGCGCATCGAGGTCGACAACGGCCGCGCCACGGGGGTGACGCTGGTGGGCGGCGAACGCCTGGCCGCCGATCTGGTGGTCTCCAACGCCGATTCGGCCTGGACCTACCGCCACCTGGTGGCCCCCGAACACCGCCGCCACTGGAGCGACCGCAAGATCGCCCGCGGCCGGTATTCGATGAGCCTGTTCGTCTGGTACTTCGGCACGCGCCAGCGCCACGAACACATCCCGCACCACATGATGCTGCTCGGCCCGCGCTACGAGGGCCTGCTGACCGACATCTTCAAGCACCACAAGCTGGCCGACGACTTCAGCCTGTACCTGCACCGCCCGACGGCCACCGACCCGGGCATGGCGCCGCCGGGCTGCGACACCTTCTACGCGCTGGCCCCGGTGCCGCACCTGGACAGCGGCACCGACTGGGCGACCCACGCCGAGGCCTTCCGCCAGGCCATCCAGGCTCGCCTGGAAAGCACCGTGCTGCCCGGCCTGGGCCCGCAGATCACGACCTCGTTCGTGACCACGCCGCAGGACTTCCACGACCGCCTTTTGTCGTACAAGGGCGCGGCTTTCGGGCTGGAACCCATCCTGCTGCAGAGCGCCTGGTTCCGCCCGCACAACCGCAGCGAGGACATCGACGGCCTGTACATGGTCGGCGCCAGCACCCACCCGGGCGCCGGCGTGCCGGGCGTGCTGATGTCGGCGCGGGCGCTGGATTCGCTGCTGCCCGACGCGGTGACGTACCGGGCGCAACGGCGGGGCTGAGCAGCGGGCGGGAGGCAGCAGTGGAGGTTCTTCTAAAAAGACGCCGGAAAAGTAGGCTGTGACGCCTTGAAGCATCAAACGGCGACGCGCTGCGCGAGTGCTTCCTGGGCCAAGGTGTTGATGCTCTTGCCCTCAGCTTGAGCGGCGATGGCGAGCTTCTCGTGGAGTTCAGGAGGAATGCGAAGGTTGAATTTCCCGGAGTTGTTGCGCCTGGGTTCGATGCCTGGCATCACCGCGCTGCGAAGACGATCTGGCCCAGCATGCGGTACGGGAGCAGCGTGAACGCACCGGCGATGACCAGCCCGGCGAATACAGAAGTCATCGTGTAGCGATGGGCGCGTACACGCCCTCGTCGGATGTGGAGGACCGCCAAGGGAACCATGACGAGCACGACCACGCTGAAGATGTGGATCAGGCTGAATCGGTCGCGGGCCTGAATGAAGAGGGAGGTCAGGGCTGCTGACAGCATCAGGAGGACCCACGACCACCCGATGGTCTTGTGGGTCAAGTCCCCTTTGCGCCGCAGCAGAACTGTGGCGCCGAGTGCAACCGCCAAAAGGGCGAAGGCAAGATGCGCCAGAACATACCAAGGCGCCTCGGAAAGCGGGTGGATCGTCAGCGGGCCTGCAATGCGGTTCATCCAGGACTCGCGGGCAAGGACGGTTGAACTGAGGCGTCGTGCGCCCGTGATTCGCGCCGGTTGCAGCGGTGATTTCGCCGCGCTCGCGGCGACTACTTCTCGCCGTCGCTCGGCAGGTCGCCCACGCCGTAGCGGCGCAGCTTGACGTACAGGCTCTGACGCGACAACCCCAGCATCTCGGCCGCTGACGCGCGGTTGTCGCGCGTCAGTTCGAGCGCGGCTTCGATGCACAACTGCTCGATCAGGTCGGTGGTCTCGCCGACGATGTCCTTCAACGGCACGCGGCCGACCAGTTCGGTCAGCTGGCCTACCGATCGCGGCAGTTCCTTCTTGGCGCGCGATTCGCTGCTCAAGCGCCGGCCGACGTCGCGGATCGTGAAGCCGAGGAACGGCCGGTCGCCGTGCGGCACCATGGTCGCCGAGATCTCGACGTCGGTGACGGCGCCGTATTCGCCGCGCAGCGTGGTGGAGAACAGGCGCACCGCACCGCGCTGGCGCAGGTTGCTGATCAGCACGCTCAGGTCGACGCCGGTGCGGCCCAGCCAGCGGTCCAGCGTTTCACCGCGCACCTGCTCTTCGGTGGTCAGCTGGGCCAGCTCAATGAACGCCAAATTGGCCGAGATCACGCGGCCTTCAAGGTCCGTGACGACCAGGCAATCGGGCACGCTCTGCACCAGTTTCAGCAGCATCGAGCTGGTGCTCGGCGCCGGCTCGGCCAGCGTGTCAGGCAGGGCCGGCGACAGGCGCACCAGGAAATGCGAATGGCTGTCCTGGCGGTAGGTCGACACCGAGACGATGACCTCGCCGCGTGCGTCGAGCAATTCCGCGCGTGCGCTGTCGGCCCGCCCGGTGGCGCGCACCGCGGCCATCAGGTTGTTGACGGCCTCGCCGCCGCGCGCGTCGACACCCAGCGGGAAGGCTTCGCCGACCAGGCCCTGGGTGCCGCCGTCGCCGACCAGCCGCGCCGCGGCCGGGTTGGCTTCGAGGATCCGCTGCGTCGTCGCGTCGACCACCAGGACGGCCTCGCCAGCGACCTGGAACAGGTGGCGGTAGCGTGTTTCGGCGTGCCGGAACTTCCAGTAGTCGCGCTCCATCGCCTGCTGGGCGTCGACCAGCCGCTGCTGCAGCGCGGCGGTGGCCCGCAGGTCGCGCGCGCAGACCAGCACCCGCCCCGCGCCGATGGCGACCGTCGACACCAGCAGGGGCAGTTCGCGGCCGCTGGCCAGCAGCGCGTTGACCTGGCGCCAGCGCGGCCCGCTGCCGGCGTGGCCCGAAGGATCGCGCAGCAGGGTTTCGATCTTGCGTCGGCTGTCCGCCGTGACCGTGTCGATCCACAACTGGCCGATCCACCCGTCGAGTTCGCCGCCGGGCAGTTCGTCGACGCTGCTGGCGATGTCGCGGACCACTCCCTGGTCATCGACCAACAAGCTCAGGTCATTGGCGACATTCAGCAACGAGCCCAGCGCCGTGGCGTCCATGCCGCCGAGCGTGGTCTCGGGTGCTCCAAAAGGTCTCATGGGAGACCCGCCTTTCGCTCAAGGACTACGTTGAAGGGGACTGCATTGTGACCTTGCCATCGTGACGGGCCCCGACGGCAGCCCCATTGCAAACCACCTCACAGGCGCCTCAAGCGCTCTTCGAGCAATTGTTCGGCCATCACCGGCGCCTGGCGTCCATCGACCGCCGTGCCGTCGGCGCCGACCTGCAGCGCGCGGCCCGGGTCGGCCAGGAAACACGGCCCGCCGACCATCACGCCGATGGCCCGGTTGCGCGACGCGTTGCGGATCGCATTGATGCCGGACTTCAACCAGTCGAGCCGCGATTCCAGCGCCACCGAGATGCCGATCACGTCGAACCATTCGCTGCGCACCAGCGCGGCCGGGTCGGCAGCGCGGGCTTCACTGTCGCCGACGACTTCCCAGCCGGCACGGCGGAAGAATTCGGCGACGATCGACAAGCCGAAGGTGTGCTGCTCGCCGGGGGCCGGCAGCAACAACACGCGGCGGCCGTCCAGCGGGTGCTCGACTTCGCGGCCGAAGGCCGGGCTGAGCGAGCGCATCACGCGCTGCATCCGGCCGAGCGCCACGGTCACGTCGGTGAAGTGGCTCAGATCTTCATCCCAGCGGCGGCCGAGTTCGCGGGCTGCCGGTGTCAGCAGGTCCATGTAGATGTCTTCGACCGACACGGCCTGCGCGATCAGCTGGTCGATGAAGGATTGCCAGCCGCTGTCGTCGGCAGCCAGCATCAACTGCACGAAACCGTTGACGTCTTCCGCCGCCAGCGTTCTGACAGCGGGCGCCAGCGGCGCGGCCGGCAACGGGCGGTGCGCGCGCACCAGCCGGGGAATGATGTCGGTTTCGATGGTCCGCACGATGCGGGCCATGCGTTCCTGCGGCGACGGCAGCGGCCTGTCGGCGGCCGGTGGTGCGACGAACGGCGTGTCCCCGCCGGGGCCGTCAGGCGGCGGACAGTCGACCGAATGCAAGGGGTCCCGCAGGGACTCTTGTGTCAATCGATCCATCTCGCGCCTCCCGGCAACGCCTGGATCGAACCCGCCGTTCGCATCTGACGCAACCTACTACTGCCTCTCGGACTGCCCGTCTGCATACGGCCGTCTTCCTGAGGCGCGGGGCGCCTTCGGTGCGATACGACCATCACCGACTCCACCGAACTTTCATGTTGATGCACTGACAGCGTCAAGCCATCGTTAACCCCACGACGGATGCAGCGTAGTGTCAACCCGGCATGACGTCAATCCCGGTTGACATGAAGAGGGCCGCAGCCTAGATTCGCTGCATGCCCAGCCCGAGACTCTTTTCCGCCCGCCACCAGCCGATCGTTGGCAGGCGCGCCCCGGTGGCCCTGTACACCGCGGACGAGCGGCGGCGCCGCGACGCATCGCCGTGGACCTTGGTGCAAGGGCTGCTGGCACCGCTGCAGTTCGTCGTCTTCCTGGTCAGCCTGACGCTGGTGTTGCGTTTTCTCGCCACCGGCCACGGCAACGACGCCGCCACGCTGTCGGTGATCGTCAAGACGCTGGTGCTGTACACGATCATGGTCACCGGCTCGATCTGGGAGAAGGACGTCTTCGGCGTCTGGTTGTTCGCGCCGGCCTTCTACTGGGAAGACGTGTTCAGCATGCTGGTGCTGGCATTGCACACGGCCTACCTGGTGGCGCTGGCCACCGGCGCGCTGGGCCCGCGGCAGCAGATGCTGCTGGCGCTGGCCGCTTACGCCACCTATCTGGTCAACGCCGCGCAGTTCATCTGGAAGCTGCGCCTGGCGCGGCTGCAGGCCGCCGCAGGGGCGGCAGCGGCCTCCGCAGGGGCGGCAGCATGAGCTCCCGCCCGGCCGACCCGCAGGGCGCTCGACCGCAGTGCACCGCAGTGCGCAGCACGCAGGCACGTCAATGAACGCTGTCATCGACATCCGCCCGGTGACCGACAGCGGCTGCAGCGAC
>JANMAP010000057.1:0-8255 GCA_031359905.1 Burkholderiales bacterium
GGTGCGCAAGCCCGGCATGCCTTACGGCACGCGGCGCGAGGTCAAGAACCTGAACAGCTTTCGCTTCCTGCAGCAGGCCATCGACTTCGAAGTCCAGTGGCAGATCGACCGCCTGGAAGACGGTCTGGCGATCGAGCAGGCGACGGTGCTGTTCAACCCCGACAGCGGCGAGACGCGGGCCATGCGCAGCAAGGAAGACGCGCACGACTACCGCTACTTCCCCGACCCCGACCTGCCGCCGCTGGTCATCGAGCCGGCCTGGATTGCACGGGTCAAGGCCGAGATGCCCGAACTGCCGGTGGCGATGGCGCAGCGTTTCCAGCACGCCGACGGGCTGCCGGCCGACGACGCGGCGGTGATGACGCAGAGCCTGGATTTCGCGCGCTACTACGAAGCCGTGCGCGATGGCTGTGGACAGCCCAAGCTGGCCGCCAACTGGTTGATGGGCGAGGTCTCCAAGCGGCTGAATGCCGAAGGGCGCGACATCACCGGCGCGCCGCTGGCAGCGGCCGAACTGGCCCTGCTGATCCGCCGCGTCGTCGACGGCACGCTGTCGAACAACGGCGCGCGGCAGGTCTTCGACGCCTTGTGGACCGGCGCGTTCAGCGCAGTCGACGCGGCGATCGAGGCCAAGGGTCTGAAGCAGATGAACGACAGCAGCGCACTGGAAGCCATCGTCGACGCGGTGCTGGCGGCCAACGCCAAGTCGGTCGAGGAATTCCGCGCCGGCAAGGACAAGGCCTTCAACGCGCTGGTCGGTCAGGTCATGAAGGCCAGCCAGGGCAAGGCCAACCCGGCGCAGGCCGGCGAGTTGCTGCGTCGCAAGCTCGGCGGCTGACGCGGCGCGGCGCCGGCCCTCAGCGCTTCGGCGGCTTGGGCTCCGTCGGCGCCACCGCGGTCCGCGTCTGCGACGTCATCGGCCCCAGCGTGCCGGGCTGAGCGCCGGCCCACAGCTTGCGCAGCCGCTCGAGTTCGGTGTCGTAGAGCTTGTTGATGCGGCCGAGCTCGGCTTCCTGGGTCGCGCTTGACGAGCGTTGCGCCTGCTCCGCCGCGTCGTTGGCTTCGAGCTGGCCTCTCAGCTTGGCCGGCATCTGGCGGCCCTGGTAGAACTCGGCCTCGCTGAGCAGCGGCTTGCGTTCGATGGCCAGCTCGCGCAGGCGCGCTTCAGTCGCCTTCATCGCCAGGCGCACGGTGTCCAGCGCCGCTTCGCGGCCCCGTTGGTGCGCGGCTTCGTCGGGGTAGCGGGCGACCAGGTTGCGGTCGCGGCGGACCGCGTCGGCCTGGGCCGCACGCGCCACGGCGTCGCGTCGCTCGCGGGCCTCTTTCTCGGCGCGCTCGTCGGCGGTCAATGCCGGCGGGTGCACGGTCTTCAGCGAACCGTCCTTGTTCAGCACCTGCTGGTTCCTGGTGCTGCAATCGGGGATCGGCCGGTCGGCAGTCAGGCGCCGCCCCTTGTCGTCGGTGCAGGTGTAGATGCCTGCGGCGGGCTTGATGCCGTCGTCGGCCGCCTGCAGCCGGCCGGCACCCAGGCAGGCCAGCAGCGCGCAGGCGCTGAGCAGTAGCGGCCGGGCGGCATGCGCGAGTGAGGAATCAGGACGGCGGGACATCGGCGGGGGCTCCGTAGCGTTCGCGATAGGCACCGACAGGCGCGGCGAACACGTTGAGGGCCGGATCACCGGCCCCCCGCAGATACTGCAGCAAGTCCTCCAGCGTCGCAATCGACACCACCGGCAGCCCGCATCGACGCGTGACGAACTGCACTGCGCTGAAGGCAGCATCCAGCCCGCCGTCGCTGGCGCGCTCCTGGCGGTCCAGCGCAATGACCACGCCGCAGGGCGTGCCGCCCGCCGCAGTGATGATGTCGATCGACTCGCGGACCGAGGTGCCGGCGGAAATCACGTCGTCGACGATCAGCACGCGCCCGGCGACCGCCGCGCCGACCAGCGTGCCGCCCTCGCCGTGGTCCTTGGCTTCCTTGCGGTTGTAGGCGAACGGCACATTGCGGCCGGCCCGCGCCAGCGCGACGGCCAGCGCCGCGGCCAGCGGGATGCCCTTGTAGGCCGGGCCGAAGAGCATGTCGAAAGCCAGGCCCGAGGCCAGCAGGCGTCGTGCATAGAATTCTGCGACACGGCCCAGTTTGGCGCCGTCATCGAAGGCCCCGGCGTTGAAGAAATACGGCGACAGCCGGCCCGCCTTGGTCTTGAATTCACCGAAGCGCAGCACGTCCGTCTGCACCGCGAAGGCCACGAACTCGGCGGCCAAGGCGGGGTCGGTGGGCATCGCTTCTCGAAGGGGTTTCACTTGGGATTTCGCCTCATCACGCTGAACTTGAACGGTATCCGTTCGGCAGCCAACAAGGGCTTTGTCGAATGGGCCGAAGCGACGGGCGCGGATTGTATGGGGGTGCAGGAAATCAAGGCCCAGTCCGACCACGTCGACGGCCGCTTCGACAGCGTGGCTGGCATGCGCGGCCACTTCCACTACGCGCAGAAGAAAGGCTATTCAGGGGTCGGCCTGTACACCCGCAAGAAGCCCAGCGCCGTGATCACTGGCTTCGACGGCGGCGAGTTCGACCACGAGGGCCGCTGGATCGAGGCGCGTTTCGACAACGCCCGCCGCAAGCTCAGCATCATCAGCTGCTACTTCCCCAGCGGCAGCAGCAGCGAAGACCGCCAGGCGGCCAAGTTCCGCTTCCTGGACGTCGTCTATCCGCACCTGATGAAGCTCAAGGCCGACCGCGAATTCATCCTCGTCGGCGACATCAACGTCGCCCACAAGGAAATCGACCTGAAGAACTGGCGCAGCAACCAGAAGAACAGCGGCTTCCTGCCCGAGGAACGCAACTGGATGACCAGGCTGCTGAGCGACGGTGGGCTGGTCGATGTCTTCCGTCAGTTGAACCCGCACCCCGAGCAGTACACCTGGTGGAGCAACCGCGGCCAGGCCTGGGCCAACAACGTCGGTTGGCGGCTCGACTACCACTTGGCGACGCCGGCCCTGGCGGCCAAGGCCCGCCGCGAGCACATCTACCTCGATCAACGCTTCTCCGACCACGCGCCGCTGGTCATCGACTACGACTTCAAGCTTTGATCGAGCGCGCTGCGGCCGGTCGCGCCAACGGGACGCCCACCGGCGGCACGGCAGCGGCCGGGCGACTGCCTACACTGGTGGCCCCTGCCACCTTCGGAGCACGCCATGATCGGCTACGTCACCCTGGGCACCAACGACCTGCCGCGTGCCGCGGCCTTCTACGACAGCCTGCTGGCCGAGATCGGCGCCAAGCGACTGATGGACTTCGGCCGCGGCTACGCCTGGGGCGTGAGCATGGACAAGCCGGCGCTGGGGATCATGCAGCCCTTCGATGGCCAGCCGGCGACGGTCGGCAACGGCGTGATGGCGGCCATCGCCGTCAACCAGCGCGACCTCGTCGACCGCCTGCACCGCAAGGCGCTCGAACTCGGCGGCACCGATGAAGGCCCGGTCGGCCCGCGCGGCGAGGGCTTCTATGCGGGCTACTTTCGCGATCTCGACGGCAACAAGCTCAACGTCTTCTGCCTCGGCTGAGGCGCACCGCCGGCATAGACATCGCCGTGCCGGCGAAGAGCCCGATGTTCGATCCCGACTGGGCGCGACATGGGTTCGTCGACCGCGTGGTCCACGACGCGGCGCGCTGGGTCGAGGGGCGCAGCGTCGCCGGGCTCCAGCTCGAAGTCATCCGCAGCGAAGGCCGAACGCCGGTGATCTTTTTCGACATCCCGGCGACCAAGGCGGGCAGCACCGACACAGTCGTGCTCTACGGCCACCGCTCGATGCCGAGACCGCCCTTGGCTACTGGGCGATGCCCAGGCCGATGCCGCTGGTGGAGCCGGTGACGAGGGGGGTCTTGCCTTGGAGGTTCATCGCAAAAGTGGGGTGTGGATTGTCCACCTCTGCGTGCGACATGGACCCTGGCCGTCGCCTATGAGCGGGCGATGTCCTGCGCGCACACGCCGCTGCACCGTCGCCACGTCGAGCCGGGGCTGGACGTGGCGAAGGACTGGAGCAGCTGAGCGCCGGATCGTGAACCCGGCGCCGCGGCAACGCTAGAGCTAGAAGCGCTGCCAGGTGCCGGCCAGCGGCTGCTGCTCCAAGCCAGCGCGCGACCAGTCGCAGACACCGGCCGGGAACGCAGCCTGCAGGCGCGCCCACTGCGGTGCCGTGAAGGCCACGGCATAGTCCGCTGCCGCCAGCGGTTTGGTCTGGCACTTGACGATATCGGCGGCCACCGCGGCGCCAGCCACTTCACGCGGGAAGGAGTTGCTCGGGTAGAGGCCCTCGCAACTGGTGGCCGGGTTGCGGACCTGGGCCTGCGCAATGAAGGTGGGGCTGGCGTCACGCGTGTGGCAGCCCTCCTGCAGGTCGGCCGGCTTGTTCTGCACCACCTTGTCGATCTGCGGGATGTCGCGTGTGTCGGCGCGGATCGCCGTGATCCAGCGGTCCATCGTCAGGATCATGCGCTGCAGCAGCGGGCTGCGGTTGTCGTACAAGCCGAAGCGGTTGTCCTCGACCACCATCACCTGGTTGTCGGCGCGACCGTTGGCCTTCAGCAGCCGCTCGCGCAGGCTGAACGAGTGATAGCGCACGTGGATGTCGCCACCGGGAACCTCGTCGTTGTAGGCGCGGTAGTCGATGATGGGGATGCTGGCAAGCCCGCCACCGGTGTTGGTCAAGCGCCCGCTGCGGTAGGCGGCGCGCGTGGCCTGCAGGTCGGCCACCGTGCGCTGCCCCGGTGGCAGGAAGTTGGCGTCGATGTCGAAGCCGCCGACGCGCTCGTTCAGGTCGAGGAACTGATCGACCGAGATCACGCCGCCATTCAAGAGCTTCAAGCCGTACTGAATGCCCACGTTGTCCAATGGCCGGCGCGCGAAGCCGGTGGCCGGGTCCTTGCCGTAGACATTGACGGTGTGGTCGTAGACGTCGCATCGCGCGCCCGTCGGGTTGGTGACGGCGTTGTAGCGCAAAGCCACCGGCAGCGTGCCGCAACTGGCGTCGGGGTCGATGCGGCGGGCGCCGACAGCAACGTTGGGCGCTGTGTTGTAGACGCCGAAACCGGTGACCAGGCGCTTCTGCTCGGCCGTCCAGGGAACGCCGGCGCGCGTGTTGAAGTAGTTGTCAAGCAACCAGGCGTCGGTGATGAAGTTGATGGTCGCAAAGCCGACCTCGGGGAAGCTGCAGCCGGGGATGATGCCGTCCAGCAGCCCGGGGTAGTTGTCGCCGATCTGGTGCTGCGCGTAGCTGCCGCCGGAGCAGCCCCAGCCCTGCGTGTGCACCGGCGGGCCATAGGCTTCGATGAAGCGCTCCTTGACCATCATCATCGATTCGGCCGCGGTGAGGTCATTGCAGTTGTTGCCGAAGACGTTGAGCGAGCTGGAAGCCAGCGCATAGCCGTTGCGCAGCATGAAGTCGTCGGTGACGCCGCCGGTGCTGGCGCCTTGCCGGTACCAGCCGCCGATGCAGCCGCCGCCGAAGGTGTAGATCAGGCGCTGGTTCCAGTGCGCGGGCGGCGACTGCCAGCTTGGCGCAGGCTGCGTCAGCGGGTCGTGCAACACGGTCGTCTGATAGATCGCGCGATTGGCGGTGCCGGTTTCCATGCGCACGATGTAGGGCACGGTCTTGCCCAGCGTCGTGGTGGTGCTGGCAAGGTCGGCCGGATAGGCGGTGGTGCCGGCAGGCCAGGCCGCGAAAGCGCCGGCGGCGGTGCGGTACAGGTAATCGACGCGGCGCGCGATCGAGCAGTCGGCATCCAGCGGCGCCCCCAGGTTGCCCAAGCCCGCGGGCAGGTTGAAGCTTTGTGTCGCGCAGATGAAGGGCTGCTGGTGCGGGCCGCTGAACACCGGCCCCTGGCGCGGGTGGTTTTTCAGCTTCATCTCGACGTTGGGGCGGCCGTGGCCTCGCCCGTTGCTGTACACCCCAAGCGTGTTGTCGCCGACCATCATGCCGGTGAGCAGCCCGGTGGCCAGCCGCAGTTCGTCATTGCGCACGAAGCTGGCGGTAACGTCGTTGCCATTGAGCTTGATCGCCACGTGGTGCATCGGCACGTTGATGGGCACCTCGATGCGCACCAGCGCATCGCCGCCGCTCACGGTGTCGGCACGGCTGGACAGCACCTGCACGGTGAAGTCCAGCGGTGGGGCCTTCGCGTGGCCCTGGCCGACGAATGCAAGGGCCAGGGCACAACCCCACAGGCCCTGACGCAGCTGTCGCAGCGTAGTCTGGAAAGTGCCGGGTTCATCGGCAGGGGTTCGGTCCCACATGGCTGTCTCCTCGTTGTTGGCAAGTGCACCGCGAGACTGCTGCGAAGCAACCGGAGTACAGCATCGGCGGCGCCCGATGGCAATCCGCATCCCCCCGAACGATGGGCGCGGCCCGCGCAGCGACCCACACACCGGCGCGGGAAAGCCCGAGGCTGCACCTACGCTGGCGGGTGCAAGCTCTGCGGCCCCCTTTTGGGGTGACAACGAACAGGAGACACCCATGACGACCCCTCGCTCGCCGCGACGCGCACCGACGCTGCTGGCACTGGCCATCGGCACTGCACTCGCCAGCCTGGCCGTGCCGACCGCGACGCAGGCGCGCGTCACGCGCATCGTCATCGACGACACGCGTCCGCTGCCTTCCGCCACGGGCCAGCTGATCGCTTACGAGCAGATCTCCGGCCGCGCGTTCGGCGAGCTCGATCCGCGCGACCCGCTGAACGCGATCATCCAGGACATCGAGCTCGGCAAGGATGCGGACGGCAAGCTGCGCTACAGCGCCAGCTTCGTGCTGACGCGGCCGGTCGACCCGGCGAAGGGCAGCGGGCTGCTGTGGCACGACGTGCCGAATCGCGGCTCGCCGATCACCATCGGCGTGGCCGAGCGCAACTTCGGCGACATCGGTCTGGCCAGTGCCTGGCAGGGTGACAATGCCGCCATCGACGCCAACAACGGCACCGCGGTGCGCACGACGATGCTGGTCGGCGGGCGCCACTTCGTGACCGTGCCGGTGGCCCGCCACCCGAACGGCTCCACCGTCACCGGCAACGTCTTCGGCCGCATCGTCAACCGCTCCGGTGTGGGCTCGCAGCGGCTGATCGTGCAGACCAACCCGGTGCCCTACCTGCCAGCCACGCTGGACACCACGCAGGCGCGGCTGGTCACCCGCACCGGCGAACTGCAGGACGGCACCGCACTCGGCGAGGTCGTCGTGCCGGCCACCGACTGGGCCTGGGCCGCGTGCAGCACCACCAACCCCTTCCCGGGCACGCCCGACCCCAACCAGATTTGCGTCAGGGGCGGCTTCGACGCCGCCAAGCTGTACATGGTCAGCTTCAAGGCCAAGGACCCGCTGGTGCTCGGCGCCGGCTTTGCGGCCTGGCGCGACGTGGGCCAGTTCTTCAAGAGCGCCGCGGCCGACGACTTCGGCACCGCCAACCCGGTGGCGCAGCGCGTCACGCACAGCATCGCGCGCGGCGTTTCGCAGTCGGGCAACTTCCTCCGCGGCTGGGTGCACCTGGGCTTCAACCAGGGCGAGAACGGCGCACAGGTGCACGACGGCCTGTGGCCCATCATCGCCGGCCGCCGTATCGCGCTGAACTTCCGCTGGGCGCAGCCCGACGGCGTGCTCGAGCTGTACCAGGCCGGCAGCGAAGGCCCGCAGTGGTGGCACAAGTTTCCCGACCAGGTGCGCGGGCTGCCACCGGCCGGCATCCTCGACCGCTGCGAGGCGACCAAGACCTGTCCGAAGGTCGTCGAACACTTCGGCTCGGCCGAGGTCTGGGCACTGAAGCTGACCCCCGAGTGGGTGGGAACGGCGGCCAAGACCGACATCCCGCTGCCGTCCAACGTGCGCCGCTACTACATCGCCAGCAGCACGCACGGCGGCGGTGCCGGCGGCTTCAACAGCAGCCTGCCGGGGCAGGGCCTGCCCACCGTGGGCGCCAACTGCCCGGGCAACAACTTTGGCACCGGCATCCTGGCGGCCAACCCGGTGCCGCACGTGCAGACCGTCAACGCGATCCGCGTCCATTTCCGCAACTGGGTCATGAACGGCACGCTGCCGCCGGACAGCGTCTACCCCACCCTCAACGGCAAGAAAGGCGACGGCACGAAGAAAAGCACCGGCAAGAACGTGCCCGACCTCGTCGAGGCCAACAAGACCGCGATGGGTTTCCCGACGATTCCCGGCCTGCGCGCCACGGTGCCCGAGCCGGGCTTCATCATGCCGGTGCTCGACTA
>JANMAP010000531.1:0-8555 GCA_031359905.1 Burkholderiales bacterium
GTGCAGATCTGGGGCACCGGCGGCATGAGCCACCAGCTGCAGGGCCCGCGCGCCGGGCTGATCAACCGCGACTGGGACCAGCGCTTTCTCGACCGGCTGATCAGCGAGCCCGCAGCGCTGGCCGAGCTGCCGCACATCGACTACGTGCGCGAGGCCGGCAGCGAGGGCATCGAGCTGGTGATGTGGCTCATCGCGCGCGGCGCGATGTCCGATATCCCGCGCGGCGCGATGTCCGATATCCCGCGCGGCGCGATGTCCGACATCCCCGGCGGCCCGCCGCCGAAGGTGGTCCGGCGCTTTTATCACGTGCCGGCGTCGAACACCGCCGTCGGACACCTCATCCTGGAGAACGCATGACGATCAAAGTGGCCCTTGCCGGTGCCGGCGCCTTCGGCATCAAGCACCTCGAGGCGATGAAGCTGATCCCCGATGTCGAGGTGATCTCGCTGGTCGGCCGCGAGCGGGCCAAGACGCAGGCGGTGGCGGACCAGTACGGCATCCCGCATGTCGGCACCGACCTGGCCGACAGCCTGGCGATCGGCGACGTCGACGCCGTGGTGCTGTGCACGCCGACGCAGATGCACGCCGCGCAGGCCATCGCCTGCCTGCGCGCCGGCAAGCATGTGCAAGTGGAAATCCCGCTGGCCGACTCGCTGCGCGACGCGAACGCGGTGGTCGACCTGCAGCGCAGCAGCGGGCTGGTGGCGATGTGCGGCCACACGCGCCGCTTCAACCCGAGCCACCAGTGGGTGCGCCAGCGCATCGTCGGCGGTGAATTCCGCATCCAGCAGATGGACGTGCAGACCTTCTTTTTCCGGCGCACGAACATCAACGCGCTGGGCCAGCCGCGCAGCTGGACCGACCACCTGCTGTGGCACCACGCCGCCCACACCGTCGACCTGTTCGCGTACCAGGCGCAAAGCCCGATCGTCAAAGCCAACGCATTGCAGGGGCCGATCCACCCGACGCTGGGCATCGCGATGGACATGAGCATCCAGCTGCAGGCTGCCAACGGCGCGATCTGCACGCTGAGCCTGTCGTTCAACAACGACGGCCCACTGGGCACCTTCTTCCGCTACATCGGCGACACCGGCACCTACATCGCGCGCTACGACGACTTGCTCGACGGCAAGGAACAGAGGATCGACGTGTCGAAGGTGGCCGTGTCGATGAACGGCATCGAGCTGCAGGACCGCGAGTTCTTCGCCGCCATCCGCGAAGGCCGTGAGCCGAACGCCAGCGTGGCCCAGGTGCTGCCCTGCTACGAAGTGCTGCACCGCCTGGAGACGCAGCTGTGAGCACGTCGCGCGGCCGTCCGAAGACGTGCTCGCTCCCGCTCGGCGGGACAGCGCGAAGCGCCAGGGTGCCTCAATGAACCTGCCGACCCGCCCCTTGGGCCCGTTCACCGTCTCGGCCATCGGCCTGGGCTGCATGAACCTGAGCCACGCCTACGGCGCCCCGCCGCCGGTCGAAGACGCCGAACGCCTGCTGCTGGAGGCGCTGGATCTCGGCGTGACGCTGTTCGACACCGCCGCGCTGTACGGCTTCGGCGCCAACGAGACGCTGGTCGGCCGGGTGCTGAAGGCCCATCGCGGACGCATCACCTTGTGCAGCAAGGGCGGCATGACCGGGCAACCCGTCGGCCCGGGTGGCGCGTTGCAGCGGGTCATCGACGGCCGGCCAGCGTCGATCCAGCGCGACTGTGAAGACAGCCTGCGCCGTCTGGGCACCGACGTCATCGACCTGTACTACCTGCACCGCTGGGACAAGCAGATTCCGATCGAGGACAGCGTCGGCGCGATGGCCCGGCTGGTCGAGCAGGGCAAGGTGCGCGCGCTCGGCCTGAGCGAGGTTTCGGCAGCGACCTTGCGCAAGGCCCACGCGGTGCACCCCATCGCTGCGCTGCAGACCGAGTATTCGCTGTGGACGCGCAACCCGGAAATCGCGGCGCTGCAGGCCTGCCGCGACCTCGGCACCGCCTTCGTCGCCTTCAGCCCGGTTGCCCGGGGCTTCCTCACCGGCGCGCTGCGCGACGTGTCGACGGTGGACGCCAAGGACATCCGCCGCAGCATGCCGCGCTTCGAGCCCACGCATTACGCCGCCAATCAGGCGCTGCTGCCGGCCTACGAGGCGCTGGCCCGCGACGCCGGCTGTGCACCGGCGCAACTGGCGCTGGCCTGGCTGTTGCAGCGCGGCGAGCACATCGTGCCCATCCCCGGCACCACGCGGCTGGAGCATCTGCGCGAGAACATCGGCGCTGCCAGCGTCGTGCTGCCGCCCGATCTGCAGGCGCGGGTCGACGCGCTGATCAATCAGCGCACCGTCTCGGGCGGTCGCTATGGGCCGCAGGGCAGCGCCGAAGTCGACACCGAGGTGTTCGCCCCTTGAACCCGCCGCATGGTGTGGTCGAGACGAACAAGCCTGGCGCGGCGGCCAGACGCGCCAGGCGCACAGACGCACACAGACGCGCAGGCGCCGGGAGCGATGGCATGCGATCCCTGGTCGTGATGGGCGTGTCGGGCTGCGGCAAGTCGCGGATCGGGGCCGACGTCGCCGAGCGGCTCGGGTTGCCGCTGATCGAAGGCGACGAGTTCCATTCCCCAGCCCATCGAGCGCTGATGCGCGAAGGCATCCCGCTGACCGATGCGCACCGCGCCGATTGGCTCGACCGCCTCGGCGCCGAACTGGCGCTGCGCCCCGGCGGCGCGGTGCTCACCTGCTCGGCGCTCAAGGCCTCGTACCGGGACAGGCTGCGCGCCGCCGCGCCGGGCCTGTGCTTCGCCTGGCTCGACCTCGATCTGGCGTCCGCCACGGCGCGGGTGGCGCAACGGCCGGGACACTACTTCCCGGCCGCGCTCGTCGCCACGCAATTCGACGCGCTCGAGCCGCCGCTCGGCGAGCCCGGCGCGCTGCGCGTCGATGCGCTCCTGCCGCCGCAGACGGCGTCCGATCGCATCGCCCGCTGGTTCACCGGCGAGGATGGTCGAGCCGGCCCGGCGTCCGACGCGCCGGTCACTCGACGCTGAATCGCCGGCGTGCAGCTTTGGGCCGCACGCCGGTGCGGCTGCCGTTGTTGACGCCGCGCGCCGTTGCGCTCGGCAATTGGCGACACTGCTTACACTGCGCCGCGACGCTCACCAGCGCATGAGCGTGGCACTCCGTTCCCAAGCCAGGAGATTCACCATCGATCACAACCCGCATCCCGAGGTCACCGCGGAACCCGAGGCGGTGCTCGACATCCCTGAGCAGCACATGCCGGTGGCGGTGTCGCGTTGAGCGTGCCGGCAGCGGGGGCGGGGGTCGCGCACCGCATCGTCATCGTCGGCGGCGGCGCGGGCGGGTTGGAACTGGCCACGCGGCTGGGCGATACGCTGGGCAAGCGGGGCCGTGCCGAGATCACGCTCGTCGAACGGGCGCGCACCCATGTCTGGAAGCCCAAGCTGCACGAGATTGCCGCGGGCAGCATGGACATGAGCCAGCACGAAGTCGGCTATCTGGCCCAGGGCCACTGGCACCACTTCAAGTACCGCGTCGGCGAAATGATCGGCCTGGACCGCGCGCGCCGTGAGGTGTTGGTGGCGCCCTCGTTCGACGACGAAGGCAGAGAAGTCACCCCCGGGCGCAGCGTGCCTTACGACACACTGGTCATCGCGATCGGCAGCCAGAGCAATGACTTCGGCACCCCCGGCGTCGCGCAACACGCGCTGCGGCTGGAAACCCCGGCCGATGCGCTGCGCTTCCACCAGCGCATGGTCAATGCCTGCATCCGCGCGCACGCGCAGGCCGACCCGCTGGCCCCGGCGCAGCTGCATGTGGCGATCATCGGTGCTGGCGCCACCGGCGTGGAACTGGCGGCCGAGCTGCACCGCACGACGCGCGAGGTCGTGGCGTACGGGCTGGACCGCGTCGATGCCGACAAGGACATCCAGGTCACGGTGGTCGAAGCCGCGCCGCGCGTGCTGCCGGCGTTGCCCCAGCGGCTGTCCACCGCCACCGAGGCTTTGCTGACCGAGCTGGGTGTGCAGGTGCTGACGAACGCGAAGGTGGCCGCGGTGGACCACCACAGCGTGCGGCTGGCCGATGGGCGCACGCTGCCGGCCGAGCTGATCGTCTGGGCCGCAGGTGTCAAGGCGCCGGACTTCCTGAAGAACATCGACGGCCTGGAGACCAACCGCATCAACCAGCTGGTGGTCAGGGACACGCTGCAGACCACGCGGGACGACGCCATCTTCGCCATCGGGGACTGCGCCGCCTGCGTGTGGAAGGATGTCCAGCACGAGCGCGGTGCGAAGGAGCACGACGGCGTGAGGATCGTGCCGCCGCGCGCTCAGGCCGCCCACCAGCAGGCGGCGCATCTGCTCAAGCAGATCCACCGCCGCCTCGACGGCAAGCCGCTGCAGGCCTGGCAGTACCGCGACTTCGGCTCGCTGGTGTCGCTGGGCGAATTCAGCACGGTCGGCAACATGATGGGCGGCCTGATCGGCGGCAGCCTGATGGTCGAGGGCTACTTCGCCAAGCTGATGTACCTGTCGCTGTACAAGATGCACGAACTGGCGCTGCACGGCTGGACCAAGGTGGCGCTGGACACCCTGGCGCGGCTGATCGTGCGGCGCACCGAGCCGCATGTGAAGCTGCATTGAATCGCCTGGGCAGGCGTTCGCTATCGCACGGACTGTCTGTTCGACAACGCACATTGACGCATGGCGTTGCCAGCGGTTTCAAACGCCGCGGGATTCTGGAGATCTGACCCCTGCCCGAGGGGTGCCGCCGCGCGACGGCAGCCGTGAGGATCCGTCCATCGCCCGGGTTGTCCCCGGGGACACGCATTGGATCCCAGCATGAAGCGTTTGCATCGCACCCTTCTCGGCATGTCGCTGGCGGCTGTCGCGGCCGCCAGCCACGCCGCCAGCGTCACCGTGAAGTTCGACGATCCGCTGTTCAACGGCAGCCCGGCGCCGTTCTATGACAGCGTGAAGATCCACTTCCCCAGGGAATCGAAACCGGGATTGGACAACGCCGAAATCCTTGTCGGCCGTCTGCAGGGAACCGTCACCAGCTTCGAGGGTGTCGCGCCGTCGATCTTCGTCGACAGCCTCAGCGACTTGTTCCTGTACCGCTACGACATCGACGACAGCGTCGTTGCCGGACAGAGCGTGGCTTACACGATCAACCTGTCTGGAGCCAGCGCGCGCACGCTCGATTTTCTGGGTGCCGTCAACAGCGTGCTGAACCCGTCCGATCATTACGCTTGGCTGCATCCGACCACGGCCTTCCAGGCCGCGGCGATCCAACTCGGCATCTGGGAAAGCAGGTACGAGAGCACCGGCTGGAATATCCACAACGGCGACTTCAAGGCCAACAAGCTCGACGACGCCACCAGTACCGCGCTGGCGAATTTTTTCGCCGCGATCCCCAACGCGGCGACACTGAACAGCATCTACACGATGACGCTGCAGGTGCGCGGCGCCGACATGATCACCGGCGACCCGCCGGATGTAGATGCGGCGGCCGTGCCCGAGCCCGGCTCGCTGGCCTTGTTCGGCGCCGCGGCGTTTGCGCTGACGGCAGCGCGCCGCCGTCGCATGCACAGCTGAAGTCCTGCTGCACCGGAGTAGGCCGCGTCGGCGATCTGCCTGACTGCCTATCTGCTTACGGCCGCAAGAGGCCTCGAATCCGCTCTAGTCCAGCGTCATCAGCGGCAGGCGCTGGGATAGCGCGCTGCTGACACCGCGCCGCTGCTCGCGCAGGTTGGCGACATGGGCCCGGTGCCAGAGTATGAAGTCGGGCCCCGGCAGCGGCCGGCTGATCAGGTAGCCCTGCATCTGATCGCAGCCGAGCTCGCGCAGGAAGTCGGCCTGGCGCTGCGTCTCGACGCCTTCGGCAACCACCTTCATGCGCATGCTGTGGCCCATGGCGATGACGGCACTGGAGATCGCGACGTCATCCGGATCGTCGGGCAGTTCGCTGACGAACGAGCGGTCGATCTTCAACGTGTCGATGTTGAAGCGCTTGAGATAGGCCAGTGACGAATGGCCGGTTCCGAAGTCGTCGATCGCCAAGCGCACGCCGATGCGCGAGAAGTTGGCGAACATGTTGCGGCTGGCCTCGTTGTCTTCCATCAGCAGCGTTTCAGTCAACTCGATCTCCAGCCGCCTCGAGTCGATCTCGTTCTCGCACAGTGTTTCCTCGATCAGCGCGCCCAGATGCTGGTGACGGAACTGGCGCGCCGACATGTTGACGGCCAGGCGCAATGGCGGCAGGCCCAGGCGGTCCCAGCGGGCGAGCTCGGCGCAGGCCGCACGTATCACCCAGGCGCCAACGGGCACGATCAAGCCGGTGTCTTCGAGCACGGCGATGAAGCGATCCGGGCGGACCATGCCCAACGACGGGCAATGCCAGCGCAGCAGGGCTTCGACGCCGGTCACCTCGCCGCTGTTCAGATCGACCTTCGGCTGGTAGTGGAGCAGGAACTCCTCGCGCTCGACGGCCCGGCGCAGCCGGCCTTCCAGCGACAGCCGCGTCGAGACGGCCTCGTTCAGGTCGTCGCTGAAGAAGGTGAACATGCCGCGGCCCAGCGACTTGGAGCGGTACATCGCCATGTCGGTGTGGCGGATGAGGGAGTCGAGGTCGACATCGTCGGTCGGGTACATCGAGATCCCGATGCTGGCGCCGATCACGATCTCCTCGTCGCCAACGACGAACGGCGCGGACAAGGCCTCGAGCAGTCGCTGCGCCACCAGCCTGGCGTTCTCCATGCTGCCAACGGTCTCGGCAATGACGGTGAACTCGTCGCCGCCCAGGCGCGACAGCGTGGATTGCTCGCTGCCCCCGCAGCGGAGCACCGAATCGACCGAGCGCAGGCATTGCGTCAGCTGCTGCGCGACATGCAGCAGCAGCCGGTCGCCGACCTCGTGGCCCAGGCTGTCGTTGACGACCTTGAAGCGGTCGAGGTCGAGGAACATCAGTGCCAGCGGTTCGCGGCTGCGCTGCGCGCGGTTCATGGCCTGCGCCAGTCGGTCGCGGAACAAGGCGCGGTTGGGCAGCCCGGTGAGGCTGTCGTAGTTGGCCAATTCGCGCAGGCGCGCCGCATCGTGCTTCGGGTCGACCAGCGGGTGCAGATGCATCAGCCGCCGCACCGCGCCGCCGTGGGGAAGCGTCGATTCCCGCAGCGTGACGCGCAGCCAGTTGTCCGCTGCGCGGCGCAGCAGCGATTCGCCGGATCGCGGCAGCGGCTGACCGCTGCTCGGCGGGGCGTCGGCGCCGTGCACGAGGTCGGCGAAGCGCTGACCCTGGAGGTCGGCAGCAGATTGCCCGAACAGCCGCGTGGCTTCGGCGTTGCAGCGCAGGATCTGCCCCTCGGCGCTGCAGATCACCAGGGCTTCGCCGACGGCTTCGAACAGGTGCTCGAAGGCGCGCTGGTCGGCGGGTGACGTGGCCGGCGGCGTGCCGGCCGGTGCAGTGGATCCTGGCGCGATGGCTGGCACCACCCTGGGGTGCAGACGCTGCAGCAGGCGATCGAACAGGCCCGACGGTGGCACACCTGCCGGGTCCGCCCGTTGCTCGGTTGCGTCGGACGGGGTGTCGCTGTGCTGGGGCATGGTCTTTTCTGTCCGCTCTCTGGGTTCCGTGCAGCGCGGCTTCGCAGCCGACGATCGACACCGTCACACCCATGCCGTATCGACTTGTTGCGGCGCGACTTGAGGCCGCCGTGGGCGCGCCGGTGCCCGCGGGCCGCAGGAGATGACAACAATGCCGCGATCGAGATGCGCGACGTGGCCGCCCGGCATGCGCGCGACGGGCCGCTCTGCATGACCACGCGCTGACCGTGCCGGGCCTGCCGCAGCATCGTCGAGACCGCGCGGCCTGCTCCGATTGGGGATTGCCAAGCGGGACCGCCGCGTGGGGCTTGCGGCAGCTGGGGTCGCTGCGACATTCCCCGCCCATCCGTCGCCCGGGCTGTTCCGCCGGTGCCGCCATTCCCGCCGCCCACTTCCGGAGCCTTACCGCCATGGTCCTTGCCGCCCCGATCCCCGCCGGCACGCCGGGCGACGCGGCCGCGCCGCAGGCCGGCCAATCAGCGCGACCCAGCGCATCGTCGCTCTGGACGTCATCCGCGGCTTTGCGCTGCTGGGAACCTTCCTAATGGGCCTTGATATTGACAATCGCGTTCTATACCCGACCGCGACCGCTGCTGCTGGCCATCGCGGTGACCGACGCTCTCGGTTTCATCCCTGACTGGAAGGGATTCTTCGGCGTCGCTGGCGGGTTGGTGTCGGCCGGCCTGATTGCGCTGTCCCTGCGCAGCGACAAGCACATCCGCTCGGTGCCGATCTTCTCCTTGGTGGTCCTGCTGATCGGCGCCGCGATGTCGATCGCCGCCGTCGTTACTGCTGCGCCCAGTCCGGACATCCAGCGCTTCAGTGGCCGCGGCGGCAAGCTGACCCCGACGGCCGGGTGGAACGACTCGGTGGTCGCGCCGGACGGATCGATCGACTACTTCTTCGCGCTGACGCAATGGGAACGGCTGCAGAACCTGACGAGCCACGAGGTCGATA
>JANMAP010000536.1:0-2694 GCA_031359905.1 Burkholderiales bacterium
CACGTCGGCGAGCTCGCGGGTACGCCTGCCCGGTGACAGAATGCCGTCGCGAGCTGCCGTGATGACGCTGCGAATTCATGGCGCGGGTCGGGTCCAGGGCCGGGGCCCGCAATGGCCGTCCTTCGGTCCCCATCCTTGTGGAGAAGCGCGATGCCCGTCACCGTCTTGAGCGAGACCCCTGATCTGTTCGTGTTGAAGGAAGATTTCCCCGCAGGCAGCGTGGAAGATGAATTCGGGCCGAGTTTCTTCATCCTCCTGCGCAACTTCGACCACAACACGACGCGGCTCAAGGCTGAGCACGCCACCGAGTTGCGCGACCGCGTGGTGCCGTTCGTCAAAAACAATATCGGCTTCGCCGAGATCTACGGGATGACCGACCGCAGCGGCAGCCGCCAGGTCAACTACAAGGTCGCGGCCAGCCGATTGCGCGAAGTGCAGGGCCAGATGTTGCGGCTGGGCGCGCCCAGCAACAAGGTCAACCACCGCTTCGCGAAAGCCATCGGCGAGGACTTCTTCGAGGCCAGGCAGGCGGCCGATCCGAACAGCCAGGTCTTCCGCGACGGCGCCCGGCTCGGCGATCTCCGCCTTGTCGTGATCGGGCTATCTCCCGCGCCCATCGGTGTTCCAACGCGGCGCTTCAGAAGTTCAACGGCGCTGAACACGCTGGCCTTCTGTCGCCTGCACGAGCAACGGCAGGGCAATTGACGGGGGCGGCGTGCGGGCTGGATTGCTGCGTCAGCCCGGCGGGTGGCTTTGGCCTCTCGGAAGGATCTTGATGCGGATCCCCGGTTGCCCCAAGCCTTGTTCGGTCAGTGCGGCCACCAGCGTCGGCAGCGACTGGCGCAGCTTGGCTGCAGCCGCGGCGTTGTCGACCAGCAGCGTCCAGGCGTCGTCGTCGAGCGGCCCATGGCGAACGGCGCGGGCCAGGGCTGCGGGCAGCAAAGGCACGACGATCTCGAAGCGTCGTTGTGAGGCCCGCATGCGCTGCAGTAGGTTGCTCAGCGGTTCGCTGCGCGCCAGGGCCGAAGACAAGGCGAAGTCGCGGGCATCCGGTGCCGAATTGATCATCGGCGAAGTCTAGCCAAACCGGCGCCGCGGGTCTGCTGCGGTCCGCCGACCCCCCGGGGAAGCCATCCCCCAGTGCTAACATCGCCGGCTGGTTGCGACGGGTGCGCCAGCGAATGTGTCGACTGCTGCGCCGCCCCAGGCCTACCCGTCTGCACGGGCAGGCGTCTCGGTCGCGTGGCTTGCAAGTCGCCGCGCTGACGCCATCTGCGATCCAGCGCGCTCGTCGTGGCTCTTCAGCCCGGCGGCGTTTCCCCCACCCGCTCCGACAGGCCGCATGTTTCCCAAGATCCTGACCCAGATTTTCGGCAGTCGAAACGATCGTCTGCTGAAGGCCTACCGGCGCACCGTGGACCGTGTCAACGTGCTTGAGCCGCAGTTCGAAGGGCTGACGGACGAGGCGCTGCGCGCAAAGACCGATGAGTTCAAGGCCCGCGTCGCCCAAGGCGCCGCACTTGATGACTTGTTGCCCGAAGCCTTCGCGGTCGTCCGCGAGGCGGGCAAGCGCACGCTGAAGATGCGCCACTTCGACGTTCAGCTGATCGGCGGCATGGCGCTGCACGACGGCAAGATCGCCGAGATGCGCACTGGCGAAGGCAAGACGCTGATGGCCACGCTGCCGGTGTACTTGAACGCGCTGGCCGGGCAGGGTGTGCATGTCGTGACGGTCAACGACTACTTGGCGCGGCGCGACGCCGAGTGGATGGGGCGGCTGTACGGCTTCCTGGGCCTGAGCGTCGGCGTCAACGTGCCCGGCATGGGCCGCGAAGAGAAGCAAGCCGCCTTTGCCGCCGACGTCACCTACGGCACCAACAACGAGTTCGGCTTCGACTATCTGCGCGACAACATGGTGCTGGAAACGAGCGACCGCGTCGCCCGCGGGCTGCACTACGCCATCGTCGACGAGGTCGATTCGATCCTGATCGACGAAGCCCGCACGCCGCTGATCATCAGCGGCCAGGCCGAGGACCACACCGAGCTGTACGTGCGCATCAATGCCGTCGTGCCCAAGCTGAAGAAGCAGATCGGCGAAGCCGATGTGCGCACCGGCGAAGGCGTGATCGAAGCCGGCGACTTCACCGTCGACGAGAAGACGCACCAGGTCTTCCTGACCGAAGACGGCCACGAGAACGCCGAGAACCTGCTGACCGAAGCCGGCCTGCTGGCCCCGGGAGCCAGCCTGTACGACCCGTCCAACATCGCGCTGATGCACCACGTCTACGCCGCGCTGCGCGCGCAGAACCTGTACCACCGCGACCAGCATTACGTGGTGCAGAACGGCGAGGTCATCATCGTCGACGAATTCACTGGCCGCTTGATGACGGGCCGGCGCTGGAGCGACGGCCTGCACCAGGCCGTCGAAGCCAAGGAAGGCGTGCAGATCCAGAGCGAGAACCAGACGCTCGCATCCGTGACCTTCCAGAACTACTTCCGCATGTACGGCAAGCTGAGCGGCATGACCGGCACCGCCGACACCGAAGCCTACGAATTCCAGGAGATCTACGGCCTGGAGACGGTGGTCATCCCGCCGAACAAGCCGACCATCCGCAAGGACGAGAACGACCTGATCTACAAGACGGCCAAGGAGAAGTACGACGCCGTCACCGCCGACATCCGCGACTGCCACGA
>JANMAP010000548.1:0-4098 GCA_031359905.1 Burkholderiales bacterium
CATCGAGATGGGCTCGAACCCGGACCGCGAACCGCCCTTCTTTTTCCAGAAACCCACCGACGCGATCCAGAACGTGGCCCCGGGCACGGTCGCCGACCATCCCTATCCGTCGCTGACCAAGAACTACCACTACGAGGTCGAGCTGGTCGCGGCGCTGCACAAGGGCGGGCGCGACATCCCGGTCGACAAGGCGCTGGAACATGTCTATGCCTACGCGCTGGGCCTGGACATGACACGCCGCGACCTGCAGCGCGCGATGGGCGACGAGAAGAAGCCCTGGGAGATCGGCAAGAGCTTCGACCGCAGCGCGCCCATCGGGCCGTTCCACCTGGCCAGCAGCATCGGCCACTTCAGCAAGGGCGGCATCTGGTTGAAGGTCAACGGGGCGATGAAGCAGAACTCCGATCTCGACAAGATGATCTGGAGCGTGGCCGAGCAGATCAGCAAGCTGTCGCAGGCCAACGAGCTGTTCCCCGGCGACATCGTCTATTCGGGCACCCCCGAGAACGTCGGCCCGGTGGTGCGCGGCGACGTCATCGAGTGCCACATCGACGGGCTGCCCAACCTGTCGGTCAAGATCGTCTGACGGCGCGCGCGGCCATCAAGGCCGCCGGGCCGGGCCGGCGTGGACCGTGCGCGGCCACGCCGCGTCTTCGCGCAGGACGGGCCGCCACCGCTTCAGCGCGCCAGCGGGCCGGGCTGGATGCCGCGGCGGGACCGCCTCACTCGAGAACAATGCGCGGGAAGTAGAAACCCACCGTCCAGTTCGGCAGGTCGACGATCTCGCTGATGCGCAGGTCGCCGCAGACGCTGCACAGCATGTAGGCATCGACCGCCGGCATGCCGTGGCGGCGGGCCAGCAGTTCGACCATCGCGCGCACGGCAGCGCGTGCGGCCTGCATCAGGTCGGGGCCGATGCCGGTGGTCACCTCGTAGCCCTTGGCGTCGAGATGCCGCGTCACCGGCCCGGGGGTGGTGAAGCGCGGGAAGGCCAGCGGCTCGTTCTTCAGCAATTCGAACTTCAGCGCCACCTGCATCGGGCTTTCGATGGCCGTGCCGCAGACCTCGCCGTCGCCCTGCGCGGCATGCGTGTCGCCGACCGAGAACAGCGCCCCGGCGACTTCGACCGGCAGGAACAGCGTGGTGCCCGCGGCCAGGTCGCGAACGTCCATGTTGCCGCCGACGCGGCGCGGCGGCACGATGCTGTGCAACCCGGGCGCGGCCGGGGCGACGCCGATGGTGCCGGTGAAGGGCTTCAGCGGCACGCGGGCGTGGCGGCCGAACAGGGCCGGCGCCAGCGTCGCCGCGTCGTAGGTCCACAGGTGCAAGGCCGGGTCCGTGAACTCGTCGGCGAGCAGGCCGAAGCCGGGGATGTTGGCCGTCCAGCCCCAGCCCGAGGGGCGGAACGACAACAGCGTCACCTTGAGCACGTCGCCGGGTGCGGCGCCGTCGACGAACACCGGGCCCGTGACCGGGTTGATCCGGCCGAAGTCCAGCCGCGCGATGTCGGCCACCGTCGATGTCGGCGAGAGCTGTCCGCCCGAGGCTTCGAAGACCTCGAACTCGACCGACTCGCCGGGCGCGATGCGCAGCACCGG
Organism: Burkholderiales bacterium; assembly: GCA_031359905.1. GTDB lineage: Bacteria > Pseudomonadota > Gammaproteobacteria > Burkholderiales > Burkholderiaceae_C > Rubrivivax. The sequence continues at coordinate 1,599 of JANMAP010000548.1, forward strand.
GGCGAAGGCGTTGTCCCAGCCGATGTGGTGCTGATGACTGTGGACAGTGTGCTGGTGGGCGCTGTGCGGCAAGTGGGCGTGTGACATGGAGCGGCAGCAGATGGGCCGGCCTGCGCGCCCGACCCAAGAAAAAGCCTTGCGGGCGCAGGCCGGCAAGGCGATGGGAAAACCTGGTGGCGCTTCAGGGATTTGAACCCCGGACCTGCGGATTATGATTCCGTCGCTCTAACCAGCTGAGCTAAAGCGCCTGAGCCCGGCAGTATATCGGGCCGTGTGCGCACCGCACAGGCCGGCTCGCCGCCCCCGAATGTTCAGCTTCTTCAAGAAAAAGCCGGTCGTCCCCCCGTCGCCCGTCGTGGCTGCCGCGCCCACAGCGCCGGTAGCCCCGCAGGCCGAATTGCGCCCGGAACCCATTGCAGTTGAGCGGGGCGCGCCCACGCCCGCGCTGGCCACACCGGCGCCGAGCGATCCCGCCGCCGCTGAGCCGCGCAGCCGCTGGCTCACGCGGCTGGACCAGGGTCTGCGCAAGACCGGCGCTGGCATCGCCCAGGTCTTCACCGGCACGCGCATCGACGACGCGTTGTACGAGGACCTCGAATCGGCGCTGCTCTTGGCCGACACCGGTGTGGCCGCGACGCGGTTTCTGCTCGATGACCTGAAGCGCCGCGCCAAGGACAACAAGACCACCGATCCCGCCGCCGTCAAGGGCCTGCTGGCTGACGCGGTGGCCGATCTGCTGCGCCCGCTGCAGCAGTCGCTGCGCATCGGTGCGGTCGATCCCGCAGGGCCGACGGTGCTGATGGTGGTCGGCGTCAACGGTGCCGGTAAGACCACCACCATCGGCAAGCTGACGCGCCACCTGGCCGAATCCGACTGCAAGGTGTTGCTGGCGGCAGCTGACACCTTCCGTGCCGCCGCCCGCGAACAACTGGCGGTGTGGGCCACGCGTGCCGATGCGCGCCAGGCGGCGTTGGCCAACCGTGTCGAGATCGTCAGCCAGGAAGGCGGCGATCCGGCGGCGGTGACCTTCGACGCCGTCAACGCCGGCCGCGCGCGCGGTTGCGACGTCGTCATCGCCGACACCGCCGGCCGCCTGCCGACGCAGGTGCATCTGATGGAAGAGCTGAAGAAGATCCAGCGCGTGATCGGCAAGGCGCAGGCCGGTGCGCCGCACGAAGTGCTGCTGGTCATCGACGGCAACACCGGGCAGAACGCGCTGGCCCAGGTCAAGGCCTTCGATGCCGCGCTGGGCCTGACTGGCCTGATCGTGACCAAGCTCGACGGCACCGCCAAGGGTGGCGTGCTTGCCGCCATCGCGCGCTGGGGCGCCGATCGCGGGCGCGTGGTGCCGGTCTACTTCATCGGCATCGGCGAGAAGCTCGAAGACCTGCAGACCTTCGATGCGCGCGAATTCGCGCAGGCGTTGCTCGGCTGAAGTGATGCTGAGCCCGCGCCGGGCCGACGCTTGAGTCGCTACGTGAATCAGCGCGGCGCTGGTGCGCCGGCGGCTTCCAGCTCTTCGAAGAAGCCGGAGGGCACGGGCTCCATGCCGCCGTCGTAGGTGGCACGGTCGCCGGCGGCCAGGATCTCTTCGATCTCCGGCACCGGGATCATCGGCATCGCGCGCGACGTCGCTGGCGGCCTGGTGATGCCTTCGGCGGCCACGCCGAGCAGGCCACCGAGCTCGCGGCGGATGGCGCTGGCCGTCGGCAGCGACTCCTCGCGCCAGATCGAGACATGGATGCCGGCGGCCTTCAGCACGCGCGCCATGCGCTCGTGGCGGCGGCGGCTGCGTTCGTTTTCCTGGCCGGTGAGGATGTCGACGACGGCCAGCACGCGCGAACCCGAATCGCACAGCAGGATGTCGGCGCTCAACGATCCCGCGCGCGACAGCCATTCGCCGTACGAGCGGCGCAGCGGCACGCGGATGAAACGCGCCAGCGGCACCTGGGCCAGCACCAAGCAGCCGGGCAGCGCGCGCTTGAGCAGCTCGTGCGCCTGGCGTTCGCCGACGCTGAGCACGCGTGCGGCTTCGGGCGGCCAGTCGGCCACCGTGTCCAGGGCCTCGTGGACGGCGTGGCCGCCGCGGCGTTGCCCGTGGCGCTGGCGAAGGCGCACGACCAGCAGCGTCAGCAGCAGCAGCACCGAAGCCGTCAGCACGAACGTGGCGATCGGGGGCAGGAATTCCATGACGTGGGCGTGGCGTGGGACGGGCGTGGACGGGCGCGGGAGGCCTTAGCTTCGGCCGCCGGTGGCGCGACTTCAAGCAGGACCGGGCGAAACACGTATCCACCGGTGTCGGCGCGGCCACGGCACGCGCGTCGGTGTGAACAAGTTGACGGCGCCGCCGTCACTGCACCGACGCTCGTCGCCAGCGCAGCGCTCACCGCGGCATGCCGGGGAAGCCGCCGCCGCCCATGCGCTTCATCATCTTCATCAGCCCGCCGCCCTTCATCTTCTTCATCATCCCCTGCATCTGCTCGAACTGGTTCAGCAGGCG
>JANMAP010000015.1:0-2460 GCA_031359905.1 Burkholderiales bacterium
GCCAACGGCGCCGCGCTTCGACAGCCCGCGCCGCGACGGCGGCGCGCCGCTGCGGCCCGGGGGGCGATCAGGCAGCGACCCCGGTCGGCCGCCACGTCCACCGCGGCGGCCTGGATAACCCCGCCGCGCCGCTGCTTCGCCCGGCGGCCGCGCTGGGTGGGTCGGCAGACGGCGGGCGGATGAGCAGCGTGCGGTTGGGCAGCGCGCCGGCGGGACACCGGAACGTGGCGACAGTGCGCGGCGGCACCGGCCAGCCCCCGGCAAGGGGGCAGGCCCTGCCGGCGCCGCGCCGCAAGTTGCCCCCGGCGGCCGATCGAACGCCGGGCGGCGCTTTTCTTGGCGCGGGCAGCGCGGCGGGGCTACAGGGCGCCGGGCTGGCGCCGATATGACCTGGATGAGCCGCCGCCCACTCTTCGGCCTGCCCGTCGCATGAACGACGGGCTGCTGCTGCGCTGGTACGGTTCGCTGAAAGCGCGCCTGGCGCTGGCTGGCGTGCTGGCGCTGGTGTTCAGCGTCGGCATCACGACCATGGCGCTGCTCTGGCGCGCCCGGGCCGACACGCTGGCCGCCCGTGAGCAGCTCGAACTCAGCGAAGCCGCGCGCACCGCGCGACTGCTCAGCATGCAGGTGGTACAGCAGCAGCGGGCGCTGACGGTGACCGCTGCGCTGCTGAATCCTTCGGTGTTCGCCAACCCGGCAGCGATGACCGCCTTCCTGGCCGACAAGCCGGTGCTGCTGACGCTGTTCGACAGCGTCTTCCTGGCCGACCGCGACGGCCACTTGCGGGCGATCCATGACGCCAAGGGCCTGCGTGCCGTCGACATCGATCTGTCCGACCGCGACTACATGCGCAAGGCGTTGAGCGAGGGCCGCCCGGTCGTCTCGCAGCCGCTGAGGAGCCGGCTGAGCATCGAGCCCATCGTCGCACTGGTTCAGCCGATGCGCGCCGGTGGACAGTCCTTGGGCCTGCTCGGCGGGGCGCTGCATCTCAAGTCGCGCAACCTGCTCGACGCCGTCGACGCGGCGCAGAGCGAGGACAACGCGCTGGTGCTGGTCACCGACGCCCAGGGCCGCATCATCAGCCACCCCGACCCCGAACTGATCGGCTCTCCCGCGTCGGCCGAACCGCGCCTGGTGATGGGCGTCGAGCGCTGGCGCGCCGCCGGCCAGCCGGTCGAGCCGAGTGGCCTGAGCTTCAGCACCGACGACAGCCTGATCTCGGTGGCCGGCGTGGCCGGCCCCGACTGGCTGGTCTGGCGCAGCCGCCAGCGCAGCGATGTGCTGGCCCCGCTGGACAGCGCGCGCCGGGCCGCGCAGCACTGGGCCGCGGCGGTGGTCGTCGGGCTGGCCGGCGCGCTGGGTCTGCTGCTGTGGTGGCTGCTGCGCCCGCTGACCAAGCTGCAAGCGCGTGCCGAACACCTGTTCGACGCCTCGCTGGACCCGCAGGCCGGCTGGCCCGGGTCACGCGGCGAGATCGGCCGGCTGGAACGCGTGCTGCGCCATGTCAGCGCCGAGCGCGCCCAGCTCGAGGCCTTCAACCATCAGGTGATCCGCCGCCTGGAATCGGTGATGAAGGCGGCGCCGGTGGGCATCGCCTTCACGCGCAACAAGCGCTTCGAGCTGGTCAGCCGCGAGTTCTGCCTGCTGCTGGGCCGCGACGAAGCCGCGCTGCTGGGCGAACAGGCGCAGGTGATCTATGCGTCCAACGAGGACTATCTGCGCATCGGCGATGCGGTCGGCGATGCCTTCGCCGCCGGCCGCGCCTACGACGGTGAATGGGAACTGCTGCGCGGCGACGGACGGCGCTTCTGGGGCCATCTGCGCGGTCAGCCGGTCGACCCGAACGAGCCGGTGGCGGGCACCATCTGGACCATCAGCGACATCACCGAACGGGTCGCCAACCGCCACGCCCTGGAATGGGCAGCGAACCACGATGCGCTGACCGGTCTGGCCAACCGCAAGGCCTTCGAGGCCCGGCTGGAGAAGGTCTTCGAGGCCTTGCCGCATTCGCGTCCGGCGGCCCTGGTGCTGTTCGACCTCGACCGCTTCAAGCCGATCAACGACAGGCACGGCCATGCCGCCGGCGATGCGATGCTGCGTGCGGTCGCCGCGGCCGTCAGCCAGCGGGTGCGCTCCGGCGACCTGCTGGTGCGCCTGGGCGGCGACGAGTTCGCGGTGGTGCTCGAACGCTGTCCGCCGGAAGTGGCTGCGCGCGTGGCCGACGACATGCGCGCCGCGGTGGCCAATCTGCGGCTGCCGTGGGAAGACAAGCTGCTGGATGTCGGCGCCAGCCTGGGCGTGGCCGCGCTGTCGGAACACCTCGCCACCCCGGCGGCCTGGATCGCCGCGGCTGACCATGCCTGCTACGAAGCCAAGGCGGCAGGCCGCGGCGTGGTTCGCCACGCGGGCCCGGCGGCGCTGCGCCTGGTGCCGCCGCCGCCCGACAGCAGCGTGGCCGGC
>JANMAP010000052.1:0-2813 GCA_031359905.1 Burkholderiales bacterium
ACAGCGCGGGCCGCTGCAGGCCATCGTCGAGGACCCGCACTACACCCAGGTCAGTCACTACGCCGACCAGCTGGCACCGTACATCGAACACTTCGGCCGCGACCGCCTGCTGGCGGTGACCTTCGAGGACCTCAAGCGCGACCCGCAAGCCGTGGTACGCGCCGTCTACCGCTGGCTGGGTGTCGACGAGGACTTCGTTCCCGACGAAGCCGGCTCGGCGCACAACGTGACACCCGACGAGGTGCGGCAAAAGCGCGCCGGGATGGGGCTGCTTGACCGCCTGCGCCACTCCGGCGCGTGGTCGGCCGTCGGCCCGCTGGTGCCGCCGGCCGTGCGCCAGGGGGGCGTGGCGGTGGTCGAAAATCCCGTCCTCCGTCGCGACATCGACATGGCACCCGTCATTGCGCACCTGCGCCCGCTGCAGCAGGTGCAGACCCGCGCACTCGAAGCGCTGCTCGGCCAGCGCTTCCCGGATTGGAAGACGCTGTGGGGTGGCTCGCCGTGAGGCTGTCCACGGCGAAGGCCACGGCCCCACCGCAGGCAATGCCGCCATGACGCCCACCATCTCGGTCGTCATCCCGGCCTACAACGCCGCGGCGACGCTGCCACGGGCGATCGACTCGGTGCTGGCGCAAACCTTTGCCGCGCACGAGATCGTCGTCGTCGACGACGGCTCGGCCGATGCGACCGGTGCGGTCGTCGCCGACCATGCCCGCCGCACAGCGCTGCCGGTGCGCTACCACCGCCAGGACAACGCCGGGCCATCGGCGGCGCGCAATGGCGGTGTCGAACTGGCCCGGGGCGAGTGGATCGCATTTCTGGATGCCGACGACTGGTACTACCCGCAGCGCTTGGCAGAGCACGCGCAGATGATCCAGGGCGACCCGACGCTGGACTTCCTGGTCGGCAGTTTCGACTACCGCGACAGCCAGGGCGCACTGCTGCACGCATCGATGGCCGACAGTGCCCTGGGCCGCGAGCTGCTCGCCCAGCACGGCCCGCAAGGCCGGTGCGTGATCGAGGGCGAGACGCTGGCCCGCTACATCGTCGAGCAGTTCAGCGACACGCGCATGCTGACCCTGCCACGCGCCACGTTCATCGAACTCGGCGGCTTCCCGCTCGACCTGCGCATCTGCGAGGACGTGGTCTTCCTGCTGCGCTTGTGCGCGCGCAGCGGGCGTGCCGGCGTCAGCTGCACGCCAGGTGCCGTTTATTCGGTGCATGACGGCGGGCTGATCCGCTCGGACCGGCTGCGCGCGCAGACCGAGAGCGTGCGCGCGCTGCGCAGCCAGGGCCCCCGCATGGCCAGTGCGCCGATGGCGATTCGCGGCGCATGGCAAACGATGGTCAAGGCCGCCTACCTGGACCTGGCGTACTACCTGGCCAAGCAGGGTCGGCGTGGCGCTGCGGCGCACAGCCTCGCGCGGTCGTTCGCCTTCCACCCCGCAGCGGCCGACGTGCGGCATCTGCTGTCCATCGTCCGCGGTTGAAGACCGGCACATGAAGCAGAGCGCCAGCGGCTTTGCCGGTGTCTGGGCTGCCGGTGGCGCCAGCGCACTGCCGCCGCCGCGGCCCTGTGGGCCGGAGCAGGCCCAGCCGTCGATCGTGGCTGCGGCCTGGGGCTGCGCCTGGTCGGGCCGGGCCGCGAACGGGCGCCAGGCCTGCTGGGCCGATGGCGGCAGCTTCGGCCTGGCCTTTCGCGGGCAGCTGTTCAACCGCCGCCGGCTGTGCGGCGAACTCGGGCTGGAGCCCAGCGCACCGCTGCAGCAGCTGCTGTGCGCCGCCTGGCAAGGCTGGGGCGTGCACTGCCTGCCCCGGCTGGACGGCGAGTTCGTCCTCGCCCAGTGGGCCGACGACGGGCTGCGGCTGTACCGCGACCCCTCGGGCCTGCACCCGCTGTACTGCCATGTCGGCGGCGGCGCTGCGCCGCGGGTCGCGTTGTCCAGCCATCTCGACAGCCTGCTGCAACTGCCCGACGTGCCGCGACGGCTGGCGCGGCGTTCGCTGCACGAGTACCTGCGCTTCCTCGACATCGCCGCGCCGCACACCATCTACGAGCAGGTGCGCGCGGTCGAGCCCGGGCAGTTGCTGCACTGGCCGGGCGAGGGCGCCGCGCGCGCGTCCCGGCCATTGCCAGCCGCTGCAGCACCCGCCCCGCGCAGCTTCGAGGAGGCCGTCGACCAGCTCGACGCGACGTTGCAGGCCAGCGTCGACGCCCGCCTGGACGGCGCGGAGCGGCCGGCGGCGTTTCTCAGCGGGGGTGTCGACTCGGCACTGTTGTGCGCCCTGGCCGCCCGACGGCACCGCGGCCTGACGGCGCTGACCGTGGGCTTCGATGCGGCGCCGTTCGACGAATCACCGACCGCTCAGCGGATCGCGGCGCACCTGGGCCTGGCCCACGAGGTACTGCGCTTCGATCGCGCGCAGTACCTGGCCGCCTTCACCCGACTGACCGAACACCTCGAACAACCGATGGCCGACCCGGCCACGCCGGCCACCGTGCTGGTCTACGAACAGAGCCGGCAACGCTTCGACGCGGTGCTCGACGGCGCCGGTGCCGATGAGTCCGTCGGCGCCCTGCCGCCGCGCCATGTGCGGCTGGCCGTGGGCCCGGCCGGCCTGATCCCCGCGCCGCTGCGGCGGGGCCTGGCCAGCGCGCTGCACGCAGCACCGCGGCTCGCTGGCTACGCGCCCATCGTCGACTACGAGCATCCGGCCGACACCATGATCCGCTGGCGGGGCTTCGGCCGGACCGACATCGAAGCGCTGTGCGGCGAGCCGGTGTCGTTTGCCGACACCCAGTTCTACGCCAC
>JANMAP010000066.1:0-8987 GCA_031359905.1 Burkholderiales bacterium
GCCGATTTTTCGTCGTTCGCCAAGGCCTGCACGATCAGCGGCCCGGCCTTCCAGATGTTCAGACCACCGAACAGCGGCAAGGCGGCCTCGTAGCGGCCGTCGCCCTGCACCGGGTTAAGGATTTCGTCGGCCTTCAGCCCATGCGCCAGGCACGAATTGAAGTCGTCGACGCCATAGGCCGGTGACGAATGGACGATGCCCGTGCCGTCGTCGGCGGTGGCGTAGTCGGCCAGGTAGACCGGCGACAGGCGGTCGTAGCCGGCGTCGACGGCGGCCAGCGGGTGGCGGAAGTGGATGCCGCCGAGCTGCTTGCCGGGCGTGGTGGCCAGCACCGTGCCGGCCAGCCCGTAGCGCTGCAGGCAGGCGTCGACCAGCGCTTCGGCCAGCAGCAGCAGGCCGCGTTCGGTGTCGACCAGGGCGTAGACCAGATCCGGGTTCAGGTTCAGCGCCTGGTTGGCCGGCAGCGTCCACGGCGTGGTCGTCCAGATGACGGCGAAGGCGTCCTTGGTCAACGCCGGCAGGCCGAAAGCGGCGGCCAGCCGGGCCGGTTCGGCGCACAGGAAGGCCACATCGACAGTCGTGCTCTTCTTGTCGGCGTATTCGATCTCGAACTCGGCCAACGACGAGCCGCAGTCGAAGCACCAGTAGACCGGCTTCTGGCCGCGGTAGACGAAGCCGCGTTCGAACAGCCGCTTGAGCACGCGGATCTCGCCGGCCTCGTTGGCGAAGTCCATCGTGCGGTAGATGTGCCCCCAGTCGCCGAGCACGCCCAGACGCTGGAAGTCGGCCATCTGCTGGGCGATCTGCTGCGTGGCGTAGGCCCGGCTCAGCGCCTGGACCTTGGCACGCGGCAGGCCACGGCCGTGGTCTTTCTCGACCTGGTTCTCGATCGGCAGGCCGTGGCAGTCCCAGCCCGGCACAAAGCGCGCGTCGAAGCCCGCCAGCTGGCGACTCTTGACCACCATGTCCTTGAGGATCTTGTTGACGGCGTGGCCGATGTGCAGCTTGCCGTTGGCATACGGCGGGCCGTCGTGCAGCACGAACAGCGGCGCGCCGTGGCGCGCGGCGCGCAGGCGCTTGTACAGGCCGCCGTCGCGCGTGGTGTCGTTCCATTCGGCGATCCAGGCCGGCTCGCGCTTGGGCAGGTCGCCGCGCATCGCAAAGGGCGTGTCGGGCAGGTTCAACGTGGCGCGGTAATCCGCGGCAGGGGGTGTGGCAGCAGTGCTCATGGCGGTGGTCGGGCCGCATCGACGGCGGCGGGCAGGGCGGTCATCGGGGGTGGCCGCGCGGGCGGCGGCCGGGGGGCCTGGCGATCGGCGGCGCGCAGGTCGCCGTCAGCGGGCCTTCAGCACGCTTGGCGAATAATTCGGTCGCGTGTCGCCTGCCGGCGCGTGGCAGCATGCCAGCGCCAGAGACCGGGTTGCTGCCTGGGCCTGTGCATCGATCGATTCTATCTGGCGCCACGGCGCCGACCCGGCACTCGATGAAACGCCTGCTTCCCCTGCCTTGCGCCCTGGCCTGGCTGATCACCCTGGCCGGTCCCGGCGCGGCCCGGGCGCAGTCCGTGGAAACGCCGATCGAGGTGCCGGCCGCCAACACGTGGGAAGGTGCATTCGGTCTGACCAGCGCCTACAGGCCCGAATTCCAGGGCGCTTCGCGCCAGGTCTTCAAGGTCACGCCCGCGCTCTTCCTGCGCTACGGACGGCTGACCGTCACCAACGCCAGCGGCTTCGTCACGCGCCGGTCGGACGACGTCGTGCGCGGCCTGGGTCTGGACTTGAACAGCAGCGACAAGTTTCGCGCCAGCCTGGCCCTGCGTTTCGACGCCGGCCGAAGCGAAGACACCAGCGCCGAGCTGAAGGGCACCGGTGACATCGGGCGCACGGTGCGCCTGCGGCTGAGCCTGGCCTGGACGCTGGACGACGGCTGGCGCGCCGGCGCGTCGTGGAACCTCGACGCGCTGGGCCGTGGCGGCGGCACCTTCGGTGACCTCTCGATCGGTCACCAGCAGCGCCTGGGCGCCGCCACCACGCTGACCCTGGGCTCGTCGCTGGCCGCGGGCGGCGACCGCTTCATGCAAAGCTACTACGGCATCACCGAGGCGCAAGCCGCGCGCAGCGGCTACCCGGTCTATCACGCGGCGTCCGGCCTGCGCGACGTGTCGCTGTATGGCGCGACGCGGACCGAGCTCGACCAGGACTGGGTGGTGCTCGCCGGGGCCAGCGTCTCGCGGCTGCTCGGGCCGGCGGCGGCCAGCCCGCTGACGCGCAGCAGGTCCGGCTGGGGCGTCAACGCCGGGATCGCGCGGCGCTTCTGACCGCGCCGGCTCTGCGGCGCCGGCGTCGGCGCCTTCAGCCCAGGCCGAACCAGCGCCGTGCCGCGTCGCTGTCGGCGGTGATGCCGTCGCGCAGCGCATCCAGCGACGGATACGTCAACTCGTCGTGCAGCTTGTGCAGCAGCTCGACACGCAGGCAGCGGCCGTAGCCGGCTTCGAGGTCCAGCGCGGCAGGCCATTGCAGGCAATGCGTCTCGAGCAGCACGCGCCCGGCGGCTTCGACCGTCGGCCGCACGCCCAGGCTGGCCACGCCCGGCAGCGGCTCGGCCGCCAGGCCGTGCACGCGCACGACGAAGATGCCGGTGGCTGCCGGCCGCGGGTGCGGAAAGCGCTGGTTCAGGGTGCGGCAGCCGAGGTCGCGACCGAGCCGGCGCCCATGGATGACATGGCCGCTGATGCTGTAAGGCCGGCCGAGCAGGTCGGCTGCCAGCCGCATGTCGCCCGCCGCGAGTGCCGCGCGCACCGCCGAGCTCGACACCCGCTGGCCATGGACTTCGTAGCTGAGCATGCGCGCCACGTCGAAGCCGGCCGCCGCGCCGGCGCGGTCGAGCATCGCGTAGTCGCCGGCGCGCCGCGCGCCGAAGCTGAAATCGTCGCCGACCAGCACGTAGCGCGCGCCCAGCCCCTGCAGCAGCACATCGTCGACGAAGACCTGTGGCGGCAGCGCAGCGAAGCGCGCGTCGAAGCGCACCACGACCACCCGGTCGATGCCGCAGCGCTCGAGTTCGGCCAGCTTGTCGCGCAGCGTGCTGATGCGCGCGGGCGCGGCGTCGGGCCGGCCGGCCAGACGCGCGAAGTGGTCACGCGGGTGGGGCTCGAAGGTCAGCGCGCAGGACGGCAGGCTGCGGTGGCGGGCTTCGCTGATCAACAAGGCCAGCATGGCCTGGTGGCCGCGGTGCACGCCGTCGAAATTGCCGATGGTCAGCGCACAGCCACGCCCACCGGACACGGCCGCGCCATGGAAGCCGCGAAATACCTGCATGCGTCAATTATCCGGCCCGTGGATCAGGCCGCCGGCAGCGACAGCAGGCGCCGGTACAGCGCCAGGTATTCGGCCGCGGCATGGTCCCAGTCGAACTGCGCGGCGTGGGCGCGGATCGCGTCGGCCCGCCCGGCGTCTTGTTGCTGGCGCAACAGTCCGCGCTCGATCACCTGGCGCATGTGCTGCGGGTCGAAGTCGTCGAAGTACTCGGCGGCGGTGCCGCCGATCTCGGGCAGGCAGCTGCGCCGGGCCAGGAAGACCGGCTTGCCGAAGTGCATGGCCTCGATCGGCGGCAGTCCGAAGCCTTCGGTCAGCGACGGGAACAGGAAGCCGCTGCATTCGGCGTAGGCCCAGGCCTTCTGCGCATCGTCGATGCCGAGGTGAATTTCCAGGTTTGGCAATTGCACGCGGCGCTGCAGCTGCCGGGCGTCGTCGCTCGGCGGGCCGCAGAGGACGAAGCGCATGACCGGCCAGGCCCTTGCCAGGTCGATCAGGGCCTGCGGGTTTTTCGACGGCGACATCCGGCTCAGGTGGTACAGGAACGGGCGGACGGCGTGGTCCGGCCAGCCGGCCAGCGGCCGGCGCGGCGCGCCGACGAAGCTGCGCGCGCCGTTCAGGATCACCTGCAGCGGGCCGCGCCAGCCCAGGTGGCGCTGCACGTCGTCGGCGGTGTGCTGGCTGATCGCCACGACCTGGTCGGTGCGCGACAGCAGCGCGGCCATCCGCCGGTCACGCCGCCAGCGCGCCAGGCCGCGGTGTTCGTGCAGGTAGTTCAGGTCGTGCACCGTCACCACGCGCGGCCCGCAGCCCTGTGGCGGCAGGGTCTTGTTGAGCTGGTGCAGTGAGTGCCACAGCACGTGGGTTTCGCGGCGGCGGTGCTGCAGCCGTTGCCAGCGCTCCACCGGCAAATAGCCGACGTCGGGGCCGAACAGGCCGACGAGGTGCGCGCGCAGATGGAAGTCGAAGACGATGGCGTGGCGTTCGCGCCAGGCCGCGGCGTGGGCGGCGATGCGGCTGCCGATCTGCATTGCGAACTCGCCCAGGCCGTCGTGCAGCGCCCCGATGCCGCCCAGGCTGATCCCGATGCGGCGCGTTGCGGGTGCGGGGGTCACTGGTGCACCCGCCGCGCTGCGCGCGGCCCCGCCAGGCGGGAATTCGCACTCGGGACACCCTCGCTGCTCAACTGTGCACCCAACGCGCTGCGCGCGGCCCCGCCAAGCGGGAATTCGCACTCGGGACACCCTCGCTGCTCATCGGCGCGCAGTGTAGCCAGGGACGGCGGGCACAATCCGCGGATGCGAGCTTCGCCCGGCTGTCTAAAAAAGAAGTGTTCCCGACCGACGGCACGGCGCGCAACGCGGGGATGACGCGGTGAGCCGGCTCAAGCTGCCCGCGGTGACCTTGTGTGCCATCGACACACGGTGCCCGGCGCTGGCCGCCCAGGCACTGTCGAGATCGATGGCCGCGGTCGACTTCGCGCGCGCGGTGTTGTTCACCAACGACTGGCAGCCGACGCTGCCCTGCGACGGCATCGAGCTGGTCGACATCGGCCCGCTGCATTCGGGCGAGGACTACTCCCGCTTCGTGCTGCGCCAGCTACCGCTGCACATCCAAACGCCGCATGTGCTGGTCACGCAGTGGGATGGCTTCGTGATCGATGCGCGGGCCTGGCAGCCGCAGTTCCTGGACTGGGACTACATCGGCGCGGTCTGGCCGGACCAGCCGGCGGCCGCCTGCGTCGGCAACGGCGGCTTTTCACTGCGCTCGCAGCGCCTGCTGCAGGCCGGGCTCGATGCACGCATCGACCAGGAGCACCCCGAAGACCTGATGCTCGCCCGCCGCTACCGAACGCTGCTCGAAACGGCCCATGGCGTGCGCTTCGCACCGCCCGCGCTGGCCCGCCAGTTCGCCTTCGAAAACGAGGCGCCGCGGGGCGCCACCTTCGGCTTCCACGGCCCGCGCCACTTGCCGCGTTTCGTCGACCCGGCCACGCTGTCGGCCTGGCTGGACGCTCTGCCCGATGCCTTCTTCCGCAGTCGCGACGCGCGCCGCCTGGCACGCGCATTGATCGCCCGCGGCCTGACCGACACGGCGCGCGGGCTGTTGCATCGGCGACAGCGGGCCGGTCGTGACGATGTACAGACCCGGCTGCTGCACGGCGTTGCCGGCATGCTGCGCTGGCTGCCGGCGCGGGGCGCCGACGCCTGAAAGGCACGTCGCCACGGCAACGCGCAGCCCGCGGTTCGATCAGAGCGGCGCGCCGTTGTACAAGCCGGACTTGAGCTGCACCGTCAGCGTCCCGTCGCTCCCGGTCGACACCGTCTTCACCGGAACGCCCTTGCCAACCAGGTACCAGATGGTGGTGATGCCGCCGGTCGGATCGGTCATCGTGTAGCGGCAGGTGTTGTAGGTCTTGCCGAAGACCTGCAGCGCCGGATCCTTGTCGGCGAAGGTCACCGTGTGCGTCACGTTGACGCTGCTGCTCGGCACGCCCGCGGGCGTGCTGGTGGTCGTCGTCACCAGGTTGGTCTGCGTCGAAGTTTGACCCTTCTGCAGGAAGAACTCGCGGTTGTCGAGGGGCGGGGCGTAGACGATCTTGCTGCTGCTCTGCGTGCCACCGATCGTGATCCCGCCGACGGTGATGCCGCTGGTGCTCGAGTCGGCCAGCGCTCCCAGCGTCTTCACCAGCCCGTTGCCGGCCGCCTGCTGGAACGACTGCGTCGTCGAAGACAAGCTGACGGCGTAACCCTCGACGGTATTGCTGCCGGCCGTCGTGGTCGTGATCTTGACGGCCGACTGGCCTTCGAAGCTGGCCGGGCCTTCGATCCTCGATTCGACACGCTGCTCACCGGTCAACGAGCCGCTGTAGTCGTAGACCAGCGACAGCGTGAACCCGGTGGGCAGCGTGCTCAGCGCCGGGTCGGTGCACTCGTTGAGCGGGCCGCTCGGCGGCGGGGTGGCAACGCAGCCGGGGCTGCCCGGGTAGACATTGCATTGATCGGCCACCACCGACGCGGCGTAGAGCGACTTGTTGCCGAAGGAACGCAGCGCGTTGTCGGTGAAGTCGCCCAGACCGTAGACGTCACCGGTGTCGGCCAGGCCGAGGTAGCGGCTTGAGGCGAACGCGCGGACCTGGAAAGTCTTGCCCTCGTAGGGGATCGTGCCGGGCAGGTCGACGCCGTTGACGAACAGCTCCGGGTACTTGTACTGGGCCCAGTCGAAGAGTGCCTTGGCATCGACGGTGTCGACCGTCAACCCCAAGGCCTTGGCACGGCCCGACACGTCGGCGATGTCGCTGGCGGCCGTCGTGATTGCCGACGGAGGGCCATCGCCGCCGCCGCAGGCGCTGAGCAGCGCTGACACGGCCAACGCAGCCAGGGACACGGAGGTGGGCTTGAGCGTGATGGGATTCATGGCAGCAGGTGGATGGCAGGTCAGTGGGGGGCAGGGCCGTGGCGCCGAACTGCTGCTGGCGCTGGTCAATGCTAGCGTGGTGGGGGAGGACCGGACACCCCACAAACAGGTCATCTGCCGTGCCGTTCGACGGGCTGCGCGCCGCGGTCGGACGCGGCCTTGCGTCGATCTCAGCGCTGCTCAGTACAGCGCGTCGGCGTTCAGCCAGGCCCACGCGCCCGGGGCCATCTGCGCCGGCAGCTGCAGCGCGCCGAAGCGGCTGCGGTGCAAGGCGTCGACCCGGTTGCCGATGGCGGCGACCATCCGTTTGACCTGGTGGTGTTTGCCTTCCAGAAGCGTCAGACGCAGGCCCTTGTCGGCCGTCTGCTCGAGGGCAGCGGCACGCACCGGCTGCGGGTCGTCGTCGAGCACCACGCCGCCGCGCAGCGCGTCGAGCTGGCCGTCGGTCAGCGGATGCCGGCAGGTCACCTCGTAGACCTTGGGCACATGGTGGCGCGGCGACGTCAGCCGGTGAATCAGCGCGCCGTCGTCGGTCAGCAGCAGCAGGCCGGTGGTGTCTTCGTCCAGGCGACCGACGGGTTGCAGGCCGCGCCGGCGCAACGGCGCGGGCAGCAGGCTGAGCACGCTGGGGTGGTGCCGCGGCTTTTGCGAACACTCGTACCCTGCCGGCTTGTTCAGCATCACCAGGGCCTTCACGTGGTACGGCCAGCCCACACCGTCGACGGTCAGGACCAGACCTGCAGTGCCGACGCGGGCCAGCCCATCGTCGTGCACGGTGCCATCGACGGCGACGCGCCCGGCCGCCAGCAGGCCGGCGCAGTCGCGCCGCGTACCGAAGCCCTGCGAGAACAAGGCCTGGGCCAGGGTGATGTCGGGCATCCGCGTTGCTGCCACGTTCAGCGGCGCACCGTCAGCCGCCGGGCAGATCGGCGAGCGCCGGGATCCGTGGATCGGCCAGCGTGGTGGCTGCGCGCACGGCGTTGCGCACCGCGCGCGACAGCGCCTCGGCGGCCAGTGTGCCGAGTGCGCCGAGGTCAGCGACGAGATCGGCGCCGCGCCCCGCGCCGCCGGTGGCCAGCGCGAAGACGGTATCGCCGTCGGCCGGCGTCAAGGGGCTGATGCAGCGCGACAGCCCGTGCTGGGCCAGGCTGGCCAGCTTGCCGGCCTGGGCCTTGCTCAGCCGTGCGTCGGTGGCCACCACCGCCAGCGTCGTGGCACTGCCGGCCAGCGACGCGGTCCAGCGCGGCGGGCCGTCGCCGGCCAGCACGGCGTCGGTGCTGTGCATCAGGCGCGCGCCGTCGGCGCTGCGCGCGCCGGCGATCGGCCGGCCGTCTTCACCGAGCACGTCGCCGATGGCGTTGACGACCACCAGCGCCGCGACGGTGACGCCGCCGAGCACCAGCGACGCCGTACCGACGCCGCCCTTCATCGCCCGCTCGATGCCGTAGAGCTTGCCTACCGTGGCCCCAGCACCGGCGCCGACCGAGCCCTGGGCGACAGCGCCGCTGGCGGCGTCGCAGGCAGCGCGCCCGGTGTGGGCGTCGGGGCGGATGCGGGCGTCGCCCAGCCACAGGTCGAAGAGCACGGCAGCCGGCACGATCGGCACAAGGATCGGTGCGCGGTTGATGCCTGCGGCTGCGGTGGGCGCCGCCGGCCCGATCGGCAGCCCGTGGCCGTGGTCGTCCAGCCAGCGCATCACGCCACCGGCAGCGTCCAGGCCGAAGGCGCTGCCGCCGGTGAGCAGCACGGCATGCACTTCCTCGACCATGTTTTCCGGGCGCAGCAGGTCGGTTTCGCGGGTGCCTGGCGCACCGCCGCGCACGTCGACACCACAGACCACCCCCTGCGGGCAGAGCACGACCGTGCAGCCGCTGGGCCGGCCGGACACCTGGGCGTGGCCGACGCTGAGGCCGGCGACATCGGTCAGCTGGCCCGGGTACAAGGGCCGGCGCGGCGAGGCGTCGATCAGGCGAACACCCCGGCCGTATCCTGCATCCGCGCGCTGACCTCGCCGAGGTGGTGCAGCGTGTCGCCGAAGCCCATCTCGAGCACCGTCAGGCGCTTGAAGTAATGGCTGGAGACGTATTCGTCCGTCATGCCGATGCCGCCGTGCAACTGCACGCACTGCTGGCCGACGTAGCGCATGCTGTGGCCCAGCTGCACCCGCGCCTGGCTGATCGCGCGCCGGCGCTGCGCAGCAGGCTCACCGAGCTTCAGGCTGGCGAAATAGCTCATCGAGCGGCCAAGCTCGAGCTG
>JANMAP010000074.1:0-13661 GCA_031359905.1 Burkholderiales bacterium
GTGAAGAAGTGCGGCCACATGGGCGGTAAGGTGCTCGTTCCCACACGCGAGGCCGTGGCCAAGCTGGTTGCCGCGCGCCTGGCAGCGGACGTGATGGGCACGCCCACCATCCTGCTGGCGCGTACCGATGCCGAGGCCGCCGACCTGGTGACCAGCGACGTCGACCCGATCGATCAGCCCTTCCTGACCGGCGAGCGCACCGTCGAAGGCTTCTTCAAGTCGAAGAACGGCCTGCAGCAATCGATCAGCCGTGGCCTGGCCTACGCCCCCTACGCCGACCTGATCTGGTGCGAGACCGGCAAGCCCGACCTGGCCTTCGCCAAGGCCTTCGCCGATGCCATCCACGCCAAGTTCCCGGGCAAGCTGCTGGCCTACAACTGCTCGCCGTCGTTCAACTGGAAGAAGAACCTCGACGACGCAACGATTGCCAAGTTCCAGCGCGAGCTCGGCGCGATGGGCTACAAGTTCCAGTTCATCACGCTGGCCGGCTTCCACGCGCTGAACTATTCGATGTTCGACCTGGCCTACGGCTACGCGCGCAACAACATGAGCGCGTTCGTCGAGTTGCAGGAGAAGGAGTTCGCAGCTGCCGAGAAGGGCTTCACCGCCGTCAAGCACCAGCGCGAGGTCGGCACCGGCTACTTCGACGCGGTGACCACGACGATCGAGCGCGAAGCCTCGACCGCGGCGCTGAAGGGGTCGACCGAGGACGAGCAGTTCTTCGACGCCAAGCACGGCTGACCCGGCCTGTTCTCTTGCACGACAAAGCCCGGCATTGGCCGGGCTTTTTGTTGTGACGCTCGATCGACCAGGGTCGGCGCCGGATTTCAGCCGCTCAGCCGCTCAGCCGCTCAGCCGCTCAGCCGCTCAGCCGATCAGCCGATCAGCCGGCCACGCCCGCGCCGCGCTGCCGCCAGTCGACCAGCAAGACAAAGCAAGCCGCGGCCACCACCGCCGCGCCGATCCACAGTGGCGAGCCCAGGGCCTGGGCTGCCATGCCCAGGTCGGTCTTCGCCAGCCGCGGCAGCTCTTGCAGCAGCCCGAACATCTGATCCGGGCCGGCACTGTCGAATTCATGGCGCCCCGCAACGGCCAGCGACTGCCCGGCGTGGCGGAACAGGCTGCCGATCAGCTCGCCCACGCTTGGCGATCCGAACCACTGGCGCTGGATGAGGCTGGCAATGCCGATGCTGGCGAGCAGGACCGGCAGGCCCCAGCGCCGGAACCAGGCCCCGAAGAGGACCACGGCGCCGATGATCGGCGACAGCCAGAGCAGTGCCAGTGGCACGCCGGCCGCCACCCGCAGCAGGCCGGCGAACACCGCTGGCAGCAGATCTGCCCACGGCAGCGACAGCCAGGCGCCGAAGCCGGCCAGGCGCGTCACCAGCACCAGCGACACCAGCCATCCGCCGGCCAGGCCGACGACCAGCGCTGCGATCGGCACCAACAGCAGATGCGTCAGCAGCGGCGCGCCCAGGCTGGCGCTGTGACTGACCGGCATCGACATCCAGAACTCGATCGAGCGGTCCTGGTGGTCGCGCCGCGCCAGGCTCGTCATCAGGATCAACGAGGTACCCCACAGGATCGTCAGCAGGATCAGCGGCGTCGCTGCCATCGCGCCCAGCGTCAGTGCGACGGGCAGCGCGCTGCCCAATTGCTCGACCGGGTCGTGGTCGAACTGGATCTGGCCGACGCTGAGCAGCAGCAGCGCCAGCGCCAGCGGGATGCCGGCCAGCAGCGACCAGCCGAAGCGGTGTTGCAGCCATTCGCGCTGCAGCAGGGTGAGAAAGGTCTTCATGCGGTGGCTCCGGTTCTAGAAGTGCTGGCGGTCGAGTTCGGGCTTGCGTGTCAAGGCCACGAACAGGTCGACCAGGCTGGGGCGCATGCGCTGGCCCAGGGCCTGCACTGCGTCGGGCGGCGGGCCGTCGAAGATCGCCGCGTTGCCGCCGGTGCCGGGCCCGGTGCGGTAGCGCAGCAGCGGGTGCGCGGCGGCCATCTGCTCGGCCACCGCGCTGTCGTGGCTGAGCGCGACGAAGCGCCGGTCCAGGTCTTCCAGGCTGATCGACAGGACCAGCTTGCCTTCGTTGAGCATCAGCACGTCGGACAGCAGGCTCTCGATCTCCTCGACCTGGTGGGTGCTGATGAGCACGCTGCGCTCGCCGTCGCACCACTCGTCGATCAGCATTTCATAGAACGCCTTTCTCGAGATCACGTCCAGGCCGAGCGTCGGCTCGTCGAGGCTCATCAGACGGGCGTCGATGGCCGCGATCAAGGCCAGGGGGGCCTGCACGACCATGCCCTTGGACAGCGTCTTGACCTTGTCGCGCAGGCCGACGCTGGTGCGCCGCAGCAGCGTGCGCGCGCGCTCGGCCGAAAAGCGCGGGTGCAGGCCGCTCATCAGCGTGATCAGCTCCTCGACGCGCGCCCAGCGCGGCAGGATGGCGACGTCCGGGATGTAGCAGGTCGACTGCAGCAGCTGCACACGCTGCTGGCGTGGGTTCAGGCCCAGCACCTGCAGCGCGCCGTCGGCCCCTGCCAGGCCCACGATCGCCTTCATCAGCGTCGTCTTGCCGGCCCCGTTGTGGCCCAGCAGGCCGACCACGCGACCCTTGGGAATGCTGAAGCTGACGTCGTCGATCGCTCGTTTGCGGCCGTAGCTGATGCTGAGGTTCTTGGCCTCGACCAGGATGTCGTTCATTGCGGGGGCTCCCAGTTCAATTGTTCGGCGGCAATGCCCAGGCGGCGCAGCCGCTCGCGCAGCCGCGGCCATTCGTGGTCGAGAAAGCGCTGGCGCTCGGCGGCCTTCAGGCGTTCGCGCGCACCGTCGGTGACGTACAGGCCCAGGCCGCGGCGGCTTTCGAGCAGACCCTCGTCACCCAGCGATTGCAGGGCGCGGTTGACCGTCAGCGGGTTCAGCAGGTAGCGCCCGGCCAGCGCCCGCACAGAAGGCATGGCCTGGCCTTCGGGTGGATCGCCATCGAGCAACTGGGCGGTCAGGATGTCGGCCAGCTGTTGATAGATCGGTTGTCGGTCGTCCCAGGTCTGCATGCACGGCGCCTGTTGGTGTGTTGCTGATGTAGCACACCATAGCAACAGGCCGGCTGCGGGGCGCGCGACCTGCGACAGGCCGCAGCGGCGGCCGACGAACTGCACGCACCCGACGGCCAGACCGCGCTTGCGCTGATCTTGGGCGGATCTTGGGCCGCTCCTGAGACCTCCTCGGGACCGCGTCGGGGCCGCCGGCGGCCTGGCGGCGCATCCGGTCAGCGTGAACAGCGGGCGACGACGTCGATCTGGATCAGCGCCGGCCCTTGCTCACATCGACTCCACGAGCATCGCGCGGTAGTCGTCGCGGCTGGCCAGCCGCGGGTTGGTCTTGTGGCAGTGGTCGGCCATCGCGCCGTCGATGATGCGTTCGAACTCGTCTTCGCCGACACCCATCGCGCGCAGGCCGCTGGGCAGGCCCAGGCGGGCATTCAGCGCGCGCAGTGCGGTGGCCAGTTCGCTGCCGGCGGCGTCGCATCCCGTCAACCCAACCGCACGCGCCATGCGCGCCAGGCGGTCGTCGCGACGGATGCTGTCGGCGCTGGCGTTGAAGCGCACCACCGCGGGCAGGAACATCGCGTTGAGCGTTCCGTGGTGCAGGCACGGGTTGACCCCGCCCAGGCTGTGCGACAGCGAATGCACGCAGCCCAGCCCCTTCTGGAAGGCCATCGCGCCTTGCATGCTGGCGCTGAGCATCTGCCAGCGCGCATCGACATCGCGGCCGTTGGCGGTGGCGCGTTCGATGTGCGCCCAGCCGCGCGCCAGGCCATCCAGCGCAATGCCATCGGCTGGCGGATTGACGGCCGGGGCCATGAAGGTCTCCATGCAATGCGCGATGGCGTCCATGCCGGTGGCGGCGGTCAGGCCCGGCGGCAAGGCCAGCGTCAGTTCCGGGTCGAGCAGGGCGGCCTTGGGCATCAGGTGCCAGCTGTGGAAGCCGAGCTTGCGGCCATCGTCGACGATGACGATGGCGCCGCGCGCGACTTCGCTGCCGGTGCCGGCGGTGGTCGGCACGGCGATCAGCGGCAAGACCTTGTCGCTGATCTTCGGGCTGCCACCTTCGATGGTCGCGTAGGTCGTCAGCGGCCCGGGGTGGGTGGCGGCGATGGCCACGCCCTTGGCCAGGTCGATGCTCGAGCCCCCGCCGACGGCGACCAGGCCATCGCAGCCCTCGCGCTGCAGCAGCGCCACGGCGGCGCGCACCGCGGCTTCGGTCGGGTTGGACGGCGTCTGGTCGAACACCGCATGCGGCAGGTTCCCCAGCGCGTCCAGCGCCGGCTGGAGCACGCCGGCAGCGCGCACGCCGGCGTCGGTGACGACCAACGGCTTGCGGATGCCCACCCGCTGGCATTCGCCGGCCAGCAGGCGCACGGCGCCGGCGTCGATGTCGATCTGGGTCAGGTAGAGGATGCGGGCCATGGCGGTGGATGGTTGGAGCAGGGGGATGAGGCGGGAGCGCCGCGCCTGGACGTCGGGGACGTCGGTTCAACGCGCAGCGACATCCCGAAAGTATGCTCTGCACGCGTGACCCATCCCGCCCGCAACCGCATCGCCGCCGCTCTTCGCTCTTGACTGTCCCATCGCGCACTTCGCTGCTGACACCGGCCATGACCGGTTTGCTTGACCGCATCCGCCGCGCCGGCCGCGCGCCCTGGCACGCCATGACGCCGGCCCAGGCACGCGCGGCCTACGACAGCGTCGCCGAGGTGCTGGATCTGCCGCGTGCCAGGCTGCCGCGCGTCGAGGCGCTGACGCTGTGGGCCGCGGATGGCTCGCCGCTGAAGGCCCGTCTGTACGCCGCGTCGACGCAGCCGCGGCCCGGTCTGCTGTACCTGCACGGCGGCGGCTTCGTGATCGGCAGCCTGGAAACCCACGACAGCCTGTGCCGCCAGCTGGCGCTGCGTGCCGACATCGCGGTGGTGGCGCTGGACTACCGCCTGGCGCCCGAGCACCCGTTCCCTGCCGCCGTCGACGACGCCTGGGCGGCCTTGCGGACGCTGTCGGCCGAGCCGGGCCGCTTCGGCCTGTCGGCGATGCCGCTGGCGGTGGGCGGCGACAGCGCGGGCGGCACGCTGGCGGCGGTCTGTGCGCTGAAGGCCCGCGATCACGGCCTGCCGCTGATGCTGCAACTGCTGATCACCCCAGGCACCACCGCGCATGCCGACACCGCGTCGCACCGCTTGTTCGGCCAGGGCTTCCTGCTCGACACGGCGACCATCGACTGGTTCTTCGAACATTACATCCCGCGCGCCCAGCGCCACGACTGGCGCTTCGCGCCGCTGCAAGCCGACGTCGACGGCGTTGCACCGGCCTGCGTGGTGCTGGCCGAATGCGATCCGCTGGTCGACGAAGGCCTGGCCTATGCCGACCGGCTGCGCGCCAGCCGCGTGCCGGTGCAGCTGGAACTGGTGCGCGGCGTGACCCACGATTTCATCAAGATGGGCCGGGCGCTGAAAGAGGCCGGTCTGGCCCTGGATGCCGCGGCGGCCGCCCTGCGAGGAGCCTGGAACCCATGAAACGCAGCGACTTCCGATTTCGCGAGCGCCTGCGCGTGCGCTGGGCCGAAGTCGACATGCAGAAGATCGTCTTCAATGGCCACTACCTGATGTACGTCGACACCGCGGTGGCGGGCTACTGGCGTGCCTTGGCGATGCCTTACCACGAGACGCTGTCGGCGCTTGACGGGGATTTGTTCGTGCGCAAGGCCACGCTGGAATACGAGGGCTCGGCGCGTTACGACGAGGTCTGCGAGATCGGCATCCGCTGCGCGCGGATCGGTAACTCGTCGTTGGTCTTCTCGGCGGCGGTGTTTCGTGGCGAGCAGCGCCTGGTGCACGGTGAGTTGGTCTACGTCTTCGCCGATCCGTCGAGCCAGACCAGCCGCCCGGTTCCCGCGCCGCTGCGCGCAGCGCTCGACGCCTTCGAGGCCGGCGACGCCATGTTGGCCTTGCAGGTCGGCGGCTGGTCCGACGTCGAAGCCGCAGCCCGCGCGCTGCGCGCCGAAGTCTTCGTCGACGAGATGCGCTTGCCGGCCCGGCTGGCGGGCGACGACAGCGACCTGGCGGCCGTGCACGCGGTGGCCCGCAACCGTTTCGGCATGCCGGTGGCCACTGGGCGCCTGCGCATCGAGCCCGACGGGCAGGTCGCGCTGATCGGCCGCCTGGCCGTCCGCCCTGCGGTACGCGGGGGCGGCGCGGGGCGTGCCGTGCTGGACGCCCTGCTGGCCGCTGCCGCAGCGCGGGGGTGTCGGGAAGTACGACTGCACGCCGAAGTCGGCGCCGTCGGCTTCTACGTCCGCGCCGGCTTCGTGCCCTACGGCGCGGTGTTCGAGGACGCCGGCGTGGCCCACCAGACGCTGCGGCGCAGCCTGGCGTGACCTCGGCGATTCAGCCCGCGGGCGGCAGGTCGTCGAGCGGCTCGAAGACCTCGACATGGCGCGTTGCCGCGCACCCGGCCATCGCTGCGGCGGCCTCGGTCTGGATGGCCTGGATCCAGCCGCTGTCGCTGCCGGCGGGCGCGCTGTAGGTCTCCATCACGGTGATCGCGCCGTCGCTGCGCTGTTCGTCGCGCCGCAGGTAGAGCCGCATGTCGATCTCGGGGGCGGATTGGCGCAGCCGGTCACGCCAGCGGCGGGCCGATTCGAGTGCGGCGGCGGCGTGGTCGGGCGACACCCGCCAGTAGATGAACAGCGCCGCCACCGCGCTCGGGCTTCAGCGCTCAGGCCGCCGTGGCTGGCAAGGTGTAAGGCTGGGCCTCGGCGTGCAGGCGCGGCCCGCCGACGCTGCCGGCGTGCAGGCTGCCGCTCCTGACGGCGTCAAGCACCGACACCTTGATCTCCACCAGCGCCGCATGGTGCCCGGCATGGGCGCCGGCCAACACCACCATGCCTGCCGGCTGCGTCGGGTCGGCGCTGTCAAAGACCTCGATCCCGGGTTGCAGCGGCGCGTCGCAACGCATCACATGGCTGCGCCGCTTGATCGTGCCGCGGTCCTGGCTGCGTGCCACCACCTCCTGCCCGGGGTAGCAGCCCTTCTGGAAGTCGATACCGCCGACGACCTCGAAGTTGACCATCTGCGGGACGAACTGCTCGCTGGTCGCCGCGACGATGCGGGCCACGCCGCTGTGCACTTCGAGCCAGCGCCAGGATTCGATGTCCAGTGCCGGCGCGGCCGGCTGCGCTGCAGGCGCGCCGCCTGCATGCAGATGACGCCGAATGTGTTGATCTTGGACCTGCGCATCCGGCAGGCGGATCGTGATTCCCGCCGGCACGCTGCTGCAGGCCCAGATGTCCAGTGCCGGCGTCGGACCGCCAAGGACCCCCGCTGCACCCCACATCGGCCAGTCGGCGCTGGCGTCGCTGAGCTGGCAGCGCGCACGCAGCACGAACATCGTCAGTCGTTTCAGCACCGCGGGAAGCAGGTCTGCGCTGCAGGCCAGCAGGTACTCGTCGGGCGCCGCCTGCCAGACCACGAAGCTGGCCAGCAGCCGGCCCTTGGCCGAGCAATAACCGGCCAGGCGCGCCGAGCCGGTCGGCAGGTGCGCGACGTTCTGCGTCAACTGGCCTTGCAGGAAGCTGGCGGCGTCGGCGCCGCGGGCCCGGATCACGCCCCAATCGGTCAGGCGCAGCACGCCGGCGGGCGGGGCGGTTGAGGTCATGCGCTGATTATGATCAGCCCCCATGTCGACACGGGGCCCACGGTTGCTGCAGTGATGGCTGGTGTCGGGCGTTGGCTGTGGCGCGGGCTGGTGTTGCTGGTGTTGCTGGCCGTGGTGGGCGCTGCGACAGTGGTCTGGTGGCTGGCGCGCCCATTGCCGCTGCGGGGCAGCAGCGTCGAGCTGTCGATCGAGGCCGGCAGCACGCCGCGCGACGTCGCGCAGGCCTGGGTCGATGCGGGTGTGGTCGCCCCGCCGCGGCTGCTGTACGAATGGTTCCGCTGGTCCGGCCAGGCGCGGCGCATCCGCGCCGGCAGCTACGAGATCGACGCCGGCACCACCCCGCGCGGCCTGCTGGCCAAAATGGTCCAGGGCGACGAAACCCTCGAGAAGGTGCGCCTGATCGAAGGCTGGACCTGGCGCCAGGTGCGCGCGGCGCTGGCCGCTGCGCCGCATCTCAAGCACGCCAGCGCCGCGCTGGGCGACGCCGAACTGATGGCCGCCTTGGGGTCGCCAGGGCTGCCGGCCGAAGGGCGCTTCTTTCCCGACAGCTATGTCTACAGCCGCGGTGTCAGCGACCTGACGATCCTCAAGCGGGCCCACGCCGCGATGCAGCAGCGGCTGGCCGCCACCTGGGCCGAGCGCAGCCCCGACACACCGTTGAAGAGCGCCGACGAAGCGCTGGTGCTGGCGTCGATCGTCGAGAAGGAAACCGGCCAGGCTGCCGAGCGTGGCCTGGTCGCCGGCGTGTTCGTCAACCGCCTGCGCATCGGCATGCCGCTGCAGACGGACCCCAGCGTCATCTACGGTCTGGGCGAGGCGTTCGACGGCAACCTGCGCAAACGCGACCTGCTGGCCGACACGCCGTTCAACACCTACACGCGCGGCGGCCTGCCGCCGACGCCGATCGCCATGCCCGGTCTGGCGGCACTGCGCGCCGCGGTCAGGCCCGAGGCGACGCGCGCCTTGTACTTCGTCGCCCGCGGCGACGGCAGCAGCGTCTTCAGCGACAACCTCGCCGACCATAATCGCGCCGTGAACCAGTACCAGCGTGGCGGCCGAACGACCGCAGCGGCCAGCCCCGCACGATGAGCGGCCGCTTCGTCACCTTCGAAGGCATCGACGGCGCCGGCAAGAGCTCGCACATCGAGTCGCTGGCGCAGGCGCTGCGTGCGCGTGGCCATGCGGTGGTGCTGACGCGCGAGCCCGGTGGCACGCCGCTGGCCGAGACCCTGCGCGAGATGGTCCTGCACCAGCCCATGGACACGCTGACCGAGGCCCTGCTGGTCTTCGCCGCGCGCCGCGACCACCTGCAGCAGCAGATCGAGCCGGCGCTGGCCCGCGGCGCGGTGGTCCTCTGCGATCGTTTCACCGACGCCAGCTTTGCCTATCAGGGCGGGGGGCGGGGCTTCGATCTGCAGGTGCTGGGCCAGCTCGAAGCCTGGGTCCAGCAAGGCCGGCAGCCCGATCTCACCCTTTGGTTCGATCTGCCGGCCGAGGACGCCGCGGCCCGCCGCGGCGCCGCGCGCGCACCCGACCGCTTCGAGACCCAGGGTCTGGCCTTTTTCGAACGCGTACGGGCCGGCTATGCGGCACGCGCCGCGGCAGCAGCCCAGCGCTTCGTGCGCATCGACGCCTGCGGCGATCGCCAGCAGGTGGCCGCCGCGGTCCACGCTGCCCTACAGCGGCAACCCTGGTGGTGATGCTCGTCGTCGACGACAGCGGCCGGCTGCCCCTGCCCTGGCTGGTGCCGGCGCTGATCGACGCCTTGGCCGCCCAACGCGGCCATGCGCTGCTGGTGCATGGCGCGGCGGGCGTGGGGGCGCTCGAATTTGCGCTGGTGCTGGCCCAGGCCTGGTTGTGCGAAGCGCCGGCCGACGCCCGTGGCCAGCCGACGGGCGAGCCGCCTTGCGGCCGCTGCGGCAGCTGCCGGCTGGTGCAGTCGCGGCTGCATCCCGACCTGCAGGTGCTGATGCCCGAAACCCTGCGCCGCCAGCACGAATGGCCATTGCGCGACGACAAGCTCGATGGCGACGACACCAAACGCAAACCCAGCCGGCAGATCCGCATCGACGAAGCGCGGGCGCTGATCGACGCCGTCCAGCGCACCAGCGCGCGGGGCCGCGGCAAGGTCGTCGTCATCCACCCGGCCGAGGCGATGAACCAGCAGTCGGCCAGTGCTTTGCTCAAGACCCTGGAAGAGCCGCCGCCGGGCACGCGCCTGGTGCTGACCACCGCCGATCCGGCGCTGCTGCTGCCGACCGTGCGCAGCCGTTGTCAACGCGTGGCCTTGCCGGCGCCTGGGATGCAGCAGGCCACCGCCTGGCTCGAAGGGCAGGGCGTGGCGGCTGCCGAGGTGTTGCTGGCAGCCTGCAACGGGCGGCCCTTGGAAGCCCTGGCGCTGGTCGGTTCCGGCATCGACGCCGACGCCTGGGCCCGGCTGCCGGCGGCCGTGGCGCGCGGCCAGGCAGGTGCCTTGAGCGGTTGGCCGGTGCCGCTGGCATTGGACGCGCTGCTCAAGCTGTGCCACGACGCCTGGGCGCGGGCGGTCGGTGGCCCCAGCCGCTACTTTCCGCAGGCGGCGGTGCCGGCGCGGGCGTCGGTGTCGGCGCTGCAGGCCTGGTCCGCGGAGCTCGCCCGCGTCGCCCGCCACGCCGACCATCCGTGGAACGAAGGCCTGCTGTTCGAAGCCCTGCTGGCGCAGGGCCGCAGAGCCCTGTTTCCGTCGGGTCCATCGCGCAGCGATGCCGGCGCCTCGATGGATACACTCGGCCCATGAATGACCGTGTGCCGACCCGGTCCGGCGGCCTGGGTCCGTCGGCAGCACCTGCCGCCGTCGGCGGTTCGGGCGCGCCTGCCGGCCGACCGAGCGTGATCCAGCTCGTGTTCCGCGAAAAGAGCGCGCTGTATGCCGCCTACATCCCGCTGCTCACCGACGGCGGTCTGTTCGTGCCCACGGCGCGCGAGTACCGGCTGGGCGAAGACATCTACCTGCTGTTGTCGTTGCCAGAAGACCCGCAGCGGTTTCCGGTGGCCGGAAAGGTGGCCTGGATCACGCCGCCGAACGCATCGGGTGGACGCACCCAGGGGGTTGGCGTGCGCTTCCCGAACGACGACAAGACCCGCCAGCTGAAGATCAAGATCGAAGAGATCCTGGGCACCAGCATCTCTTCGGCCAAGCCGACGCAGACGCTCTGATCCGCGCGGGTCGGACCCGGCCGCATCGCATGTACGTCGACTCCCACTGCCATCTGTCGTTTCCGGAGTTGCGCTCGCAACTGCCGGCCATCCGCGCCCAGATGGCCGCTGCCGATGTCGATCGAGCCCTGTGCATCTGCACCACACTCGAAGAGTTTCCCGAGGTGCACGCACTGGCGCTGGAGCACGACAACTTCTGGTGCTCGGTGGGCGTGCACCCCGACAACGAGGGCGTTCTCGAGCCGACCGTCGACGATCTGCTGACGCGCGCGGCGTTGCCGCGGGTGGTCGCGCTGGGTGAAACGGGGCTCGACTACTACCGACTGAACGGGCGCAGCGTCGCGGACATGGAGTGGCAGCGCGAGCGCTTTCGCGTCCACATCCGCGCCGCACGACTCAGCGGCCTGCCGCTGATCATCCACACCCGCAGCGCCGGCGCCGACACGCTGGCGGTGCTGGCCGAAGAGGGACAGGGGCAGGTCCGCGGGGTCTTCCACTGCTTCACCGAGACCAGCGAGGTGGCCCGGGCTGCGTTGGCCCTGGGCTTCCACATCTCGTTTTCCGGCATCCTGACTTTTCGCAATGCCGCTGATCTGCGCGCCGTCGCGCGTGAAGTTCCGCTCGACCGCTGTCTGATCGAGACCGACAGCCCGTATCTGGCGCCGGCGCCGCATCGCGGCAAGCTCAACAACCCATCGCTGGTGACGCTGGTGGCAGCCCAGCTGGCCGGCATCAAGGAGTTGAGCATCGACGACATCGCGCGGGCCACCAGCCAGAACTTCGAGCGGCTGTTTTGCCTGCCTGCTCCATCCAGCCGCGAGGATCCTCATGCGATTCTTTAGATTCATCCTCTATCTCTCTGTGGCGTTTGGATTTAGTTTCGCCAGAGCTGACGTCTACATCGACTTTTTCAGGGCCGTCAACGTCGATGACTCGCGAACCGTGGGTGACTTGCTGGCGCGCGGATTCGATCCCAACGCCCCCAATCCTCAGGGTCACGTGCCGCTGTACCTGGCCTTGCGCGACGAGTCGCCGAAGGTCGCCGCGCTGTTGTTGGCCCATCCCGCGCTGAAGGTCGACGCCGTCAACCCGGTCAACGAGACGCCGTTGATGATGGCGGCGTTGAAGGGGGACGTGGACGGGATGCGACGGCTGCTCGATCGCGGCGCGCAGGTCAACCGCGCTGGCTGGACCCCCTTGCACTACGCCGCGTCAGGGCCCGAGCCTGCCGCCGTCGCCTTGCTGCTGGACCGTGGCGCGTCGATTGATGCCCCATCCCCGAACCGCAGCACCGCTCTGATGATGGCGGCCCGCTACGGCATGCAAGACACCACCGACGTGCTGCTGGCGCGCGGCGCCGACCCCCGTGCGCGCAACGATGTGGGCCTGACCGCGGCCGATTTCGCGCGGGGGGCCGGACGCGACAAGCTGGCCGATCGCCTGGAGGCGACGACCCGGCGCACCCCTTGATTTGATATCAGGCGGGCAGGGCGGTTTGCTCTTCGTGTCAGAAATCATCCGACAGCCGACTTGGCGGCGCACTGACTGCGCCACCCTGGGGTCAGCCCCTAGAGTTGTCGATATGGTTGCCATCGCAGCCGATGGAGTGATGCCATGCCCCAGCAAGCCCCGGTCAACAACCCGTTCATGTTGATGCTTCATCCCGAGGTTGTCCTGGCTGCGGTGGCCAGTTCCCAGCGGCTCAACGGACTCAACCGCCATCTGTGCCGGCCGCTCGACAAGCCGATGCCGCCCACCACCGGCGCAGCGGCCGAGGCGGCCGACGACGAGCCTGAAATCAGCGCCGACTTCGGCCTGCGTTGATCACGTTCACCGACGTCGGCGGTTCACGTTCGCCGGCGTCGGCGGTGCCTGAGCGCCGGCGGGCGTGACGACCGGTCGCGGACCTGCCGCGACGCCGATGTGCGCTGCTGTCGCGTGTTCCACACCGATCCGACCCAGGCCAGCCCCAGCACGGCCAACGCCAGCACGGCGACTTCGTCGCGGTGGCCGCGCAAGAACACGATCACCGGGCCGAGTACCGGAATGTCCGCCACCGGCGGGGTCGTGCCGACGCGATCAACTGCCACAGGGCCCGCGACCCCGGCACCGCCGCCAACGCCACCACTGATCATCCCGCGGCCCGAGCCATCCGTGCCCGGCGACCGCTGGTCGACCGTCTTCCAGTCGCCGTCCCGCAGTCTGGAATGGCCGTCGCTTTTGAGTCTTCGAGCGAATCCCACAGCGTCTTGAAGCGCTTCACCCACCCGGTCGGTCGGCGGGGGTAGGGCCTGACGGGTGGCGCCCGGGGAGCGATTGTCTGGCGTCGCGCTTTGGCTTTGTATTGCGCTGCTGACGCGTGCGGTCGCACCAGCATCAGGCCCGGATTTTCCAGGGTTGCCCCCGGCCGCGGCCTTGTCCTGAAGATCGAGCAGCAGTTCGATGGACTTGGCGCTCTCGGGCAATGGAAGCGTCTTGTCGGCGGCACGCGGGGGGCGTTGCTCGAGGATCTTCAACCCCGGTGGAGGCTTGCTGATGTCGTGCTGGTCGACGTTGACAGCGACGGGCTCGGCGTGTGCGGTGAGGAGCAAGCAAAACATCAGTGCGCCCAGCAAGACGCCAGTCGGACGGATCATGTCTGCGGGCGCGACGTGTTCGACATCATCGGATTGCGGGCCGCCGACGTGAAAGCAAAACTTGAACCGCCGGGCGAAAGTGCTTGTCGATCAACGCGCTTCGCGACCGGCACCGCGGCTGCGCGTTGA
>JANMAP010000137.1:0-7223 GCA_031359905.1 Burkholderiales bacterium
CGCGACGAGCTGAAGGACCTGGCCTGCCTGGGCTTCAGCGCCGACCTGGTGATGCAGAGCTTCTGCCACACCGCGGCCTACCCCAAGCCGGTCGACGTGCAGACGCATCGCGAGCTGCCGGCCTTCATGAGCAACCGCGGGGGGATCAGCCTGCGCCCGGGCGACGGCATCATCCACAGCTGGCTCAACCGCATGCTGCTGCCGGACACGGTCGGCACCGGTGGCGACAGCCACACCCGCTTCCCGATCGGCATCAGCTTTCCCGCCGGCTCGGGCCTCGTCGCCTTCGCCGCCGCCACCGGCGTGATGCCGCTCGACATGCCCGAGAGCGTGCTGGTGCGCTTCAAGGGCACGATGCAGCCGGGCGTGACGCTGCGCGACCTGGTGCACGCGATCCCGCTCTTTGCGATCAAGAAGGGCCTGCTGACGGTCGCCAAGTCGGGCAAGGTCAACGAGTTCTCCGGCCGCATCCTGGAAATCGAGGGCCTGCCGGATCTGAAGGTCGAACAGGCCTTCGAGCTCAGCGACGCGAGTGCCGAACGCAGCGCCGCCGGCTGCACCGTGCGCCTGAACAAGGAACCCGTGATCGAGTATCTGAACAGCAACATCGTGCTGCTGAAGAACATGATCGCCAAGGGCTATGCCGACAAGCGCAGCATCGAGCGGCGCATCGCCAGGATGCAGGAATGGCTGGCCGCGCCGACGCTGCTCGAAGCCGACGCCGACGCCGAGTACGCGCATGTGCTGGAGATCGATCTCAGCGAGATCAAGGAACCCATCCTGTGCTGCCCGAACGACCCGGACGACGCCAAGTTCCTCAGCGACGTGGCGGGCACGAAGATCGACGAGGCCTTCATCGGCAGCTGCATGACCAACATCGGCCACTTCCGCGCGGCCAGCAAGCTGCTCGAAGGCAAGCGCGACATCCCCGTCAAGCTGTGGGTCGCCCCGCCGACCAAGATGGACCAGGACGAGCTGACCAAGGAAGGCCACTACGCCAACTTCGGCAGTGCGGGGGCACGCACCGAGATGCCCGGCTGCAGCCTGTGCATGGGCAACCAGGCGCAGGTGCGCGAAGGAGCCACGGTGGTGTCCACCTCGACGCGCAACTTCCCCAACCGGCTGGGCAAGAACACCAACGTCTTCCTGGCCTCGGCCGAACTGGCGGCGATCGCCAGCAAGCTCGGCCGGCTGCCGACGGTCGCCGAGTACCACGCCGACATGGGTGTCATCAACGCCGACGGTGCGCAGATCTACCGCTACATGCACTTCGACAAGATCGACGAGTACGCCGCGGTGGCCAAGGAAGTGACCACGGCCTGACAGGCTGAGCGGACGGACCGATCAGGGCCGCCCGCCGGATGCGCCGGCGGGCGCGCAGGCGCCGCGCCCCGCGGGATGCTCAGCGCGCAGCGGCCATCCCGCCACTACTGCGGGCCCGCCGCCGCAGCAGCGTCAGCAGCAGCAGCACGATGCCCAGGTTGAGCAGGTTCCAGGCGATGCCGTTGACGAAGGCCGCTTGGTACGAACCGGTCAGATCGAAGACCTTGCCCGACATCCAGCCGCCCAACGCCATGCCGAACAGCGTGGCCATCAACACCGCGCCGACGCGCGTGCCGGCCTCGGCCAGCGGAAAGTACTCGCGAACGATGATCGCGTAACTGGGCACGATACCGCCCTGGAACAGGCCGAACAGCGCCGAGATCACGTACAGCGACACCAGCCCGTCAAAGGGCAGGAACAGCAGCAGCGCCAGACCCTGCAGCACCGACCCCAGCAGCAGCGTGCGCAGGCCGCCGATGCGGTCGCAGATCAGCCCCGAGACCAGCCGGCTGACGACGCCGCAGGCCAGCATCAGCGACAGCATCTCCGCGCCGCGCGCCGCGCCGTAGCCCAGGTCGCCGCAGTAGGCGACGATGTGCACCTGCGGCATCGACATCGCCACGCAACAAGCCACGCCGGCGATGCTCAGCAGCACCTGGGCCTGCATCAGGCTCAGGCCGAAGGGCCGATTCGATATCACGACGCCCGCGGCGCGCGCCACGCCAGCCACCGCCGCCGGCGGCCGCGCGCGCATCAGCAGCGCCAGCAGCGGCAGCGTCAGCGCGCAGAAGACGCCCAGCCCGATGTAGGCGGTGCGCCAGCCGGCGGTTTCGACGACCCGCTGGACGATCGGCGGCCAGACCGCCCCGGCCACGTAGTTGCCGCTGGCGCAGATGGCCACCGCGATGCCGCGCCGCTTGACGAACCACAGCGAGGTGTCGGCGACCAGCGGCCCGAAGGTCGCCGAACTGCCGAAGAAGCCCATCAGCACGCCGTGCGCCAGCGAGAACGTCGCAATGCTGCCCGACAGCCCGGCAGCGACGAAACCCAGCCCGAGGCCGGCGGCGCCGATGAACAACGGCACCGTGACGCCGAAGCGGTCGGCCAGCCGGCCCATCATCAGGCCGCCCAGGCCGAAGCCGATCATCATCGCCGTGTAGGGCAGCGAGGCATCGGCGCGGGCCACGCCGAACTCGGCCTGGACGGCCGGCAGCACCACCGCCACCACGTACATCGCAGCGCTGCCGATGGTCATCAGCAGCAGCGAGACGGCCAGGCGCAGCCAGGCGTGTCGGGAGTCGGCTTCGGGCTGCACCATCCGCGGATTGTCGGCCCACCTCGGGCGTCCCCCTCGTATCATCGAATCGCTCTCACCGCACCGGAGACAAGCCCATGGCTGCTGCCGCACATCCCTTCGCCAAGACCTTGAAGATCTTCAAGACCGCTTCGGGCAAGGAGGGCCTGTTCTACTCGCTGCCCGCGCTGGCCAAGACCTGGCCAGGCGTCAGCCGCCTGCCGGTGTCGATCCGCATCGTGCTGGAAAGCGTGCTGCGCAACTGCGATGGCCGCAAGGTCACCACCGAGCATGTCGAGCAGCTGGCACAGTGGGGCGCGACGGCCGAGCGCGTCGACGAGATTCCATTCGTCGTTGCCCGCGTCGTGCTGCAGGACTTCACCGGCGTGCCGCTGCTGGCCGACCTGGCGGCGATGCGCAACGTCGCCGAACGCATGGGCCAGGACCCCAAGCGCATCGAACCGCTGGTGCCGGTCGATCTGGTGGTCGACCACAGCGTGATGATCGACCACTTCGGCAGCCCCAAGGCGCTGGACCTGAACATGAAGCTGGAGTTCCAGCGCAACCAGGAGCGCTACCAGTTCATGAAGTGGGGCATGGGCGCGTTCGACACCTTCGGCGTCGTGCCGCCGGGCTTCGGCATCGTCCACCAGGTGAACCTCGAGTACCTGGCGCGCGGCGTGCACAAAGGCCCCGCCGCGACGTCGGCGGATGGCAAGTCCCGCAAGGTCTACTACCCCGACAGCCTGGTCGGCACCGACAGCCACACGACGATGATCAACGGCATCGGCGTTGTCGGCTGGGGCGTCGGCGGTATCGAGGCCGAGGCCGGCATGCTCGGCCAGCCGGTCTACTTCCTGACGCCCGACGTGGTGGGGATGGAACTCACCGGCCGGCTGCGCGAAGGCGTCACCGCCACCGACCTGGTGCTGACGGTGACCGAGATCCTGCGCAGGGCCGGCGTGGTCGGCAAGTTCGTCGAGTTCTGCGGCGAGGGCACGCGCACGCTGAGCCTGCCCGACCGCGCGACCATCGGCAACATGGCGCCCGAGTACGGCGCGACGATGGGCTTCTTCCCGGTCGACGAAAGGACCATCGACTACTTCGTCGGCACCGGCCGCAGCAAGGCCGAGATCGAGGCCTTCGAGGCCTACTTCAAGGCGCAGAAGATGTTCGGCGTGCCGCTGGCCGCCGACATCGACTACACGCAACTGATCAAGCTCGACCTGTCGACCGTCGCTCCCAGTCTGTCGGGCCCGAAGCGACCGCAGGACCGCATCGAGCTCGGCAACGTGAAGGCCAAGTTCGGCCAGCTGTTCAGCGCGGGCGCCGCCGACAACGGTTTCAACCAGCCGGCCGACAAGCTGGCGAAGACGTTTCCCACGGCCAGCGGCATCGACATCCGAAACGGCGACGTGCTGATCGCCGCCATCACCAGCTGCACCAACACCAGCAACCCCGGCGTGCTGCTGGCCGCCGGGCTGCTGGCCCAGAAGGCGGTCGCCGCGGGGCTGAAGGTCAAGAAGCATGTCAAGACCTCGCTCGCCCCGGGGTCGCGCATCGTCACCGAATACCTGACCAAGGCCGGGCTGCTGTCGTCGCTGGAACAGCTCGGCTTCAGCGTCGCCGCCTACGGCTGCACCACCTGCATCGGCAACGCCGGCGACCTGACGCCGGAAATCAACGAAACCATCACCGGCAACGATCTGGTGTGCGCGGCGGTGCTGTCGGGCAACCGCAATTTCGAAGCCCGCATCCACCCCAACCTGAAGGCCAATTTCCTGGCCAGCCCGCCGCTGGTGGTGGCCTACGCGATCGCCGGCAATGTTGGTGTCGACCTGATGAGCGAGCCGCTGGGCGTCGGCAAGGGCGGCCGGGCGATCTACCTCGGCGACATCTGGCCGAGCAGCGACGAGATCCACGCGCTGATGAAATACGCGATGAACGGCAAGGCCTTCCGCAAGAACTACGACAAGGTCAAGAGCGACCCCGGCAAGCTGTGGCAGAAGATCAAGGGCGTCTCCGCGGGCCACGGCGGCAAGGTCTACACCTGGCCGAAGAGCACCTACATCGCCGAGCCGCCGTTCTTTGCCGACTTCACGATGCAGCCCAGGGCGCTGATCAGCGGCGTGCAGGGCGCGCGCATCATGGGCCTGTTCGGCGACAGCATCACCACCGACCACATCAGCCCGGCAGGCTCGTTCAAGGACACCACGCCGGCCGGCAAGTACCTGCTGGAACACGGCGTGCTCAAGGCCGACTTCAACAGCTACGGCGCGCGCCGCGGCAACCACGAGGTGATGATGCGTGGCACCTTCGCCAACGTCCGCGTCAAGAACCTGATGATTCCGGCCCACGCCGATGGCAGCCGCGTCGAGGGTGGCTACACGCTGTACCAGCCCGGTTCAGAGATGATGGCGATCTATGACGCGGCCATGAGATACATCGCCGCCGGGGTGCCGACGGTGGTCTTCGCCGGCGAGGAATACGGCACCGGATCGAGCCGCGACTGGGCCGCCAAGGGCACCGCGCTGCTCGGCATCAAGGCCGTGGTCGCGAAGAGTTTCGAACGCATCCACCGCAGCAACCTGATCGGCATGGGCGTGCTGCCGCTGCAGTTCCAGGCTGGCGACAGCTGGCAGGGCCTGGGCTTGCGGGGCGACGAGGTCGTCGACGTGCAGCTGGCCGACGACATCAAGCCACTGTCCGTCGCCCAGTTGGTCATCACGGCCGCCGACGGCAGCCTGCGGACGCTGCCCGTCACGCTGCGCATCGACACGGCGATCGAGGTCGACTACTACAAGCACGGCGGCATCCTGCCCTTCGTGCTGCGCCAGCTGCTGGCGGCTTGAGCACGGCGCCCAGTGCTTACTTGCGCCGGGGCCGTCAGGCCGCAGTCAGCCCCCAGTCACGTAGCAGTCAGGCTGATCGTTCGGCCGGCAGTCAAACCGACACGACAATCCCCGGCTGCGGAGCGCCGGGTTTTCCCTGTAAGTAATGTCGCGCACCCTTCGCGCGCCGAGATCAGGCATCGTTGAGGGCCGTGAACTTCCTGACCGCATCGGTAGGGTGCTGGGCCCCAGCGCGGTTCTGCACCGGTTCACACGCCTTCATTTTCAAGCCAGACCCTGTCGGAGACACACATGCATTACACCCGCCGCGCCAGCCTGACCACCCTTGCCCTGGCCGCCTCGCTGAGCTTCGCTCTGCCGAGCGCCTTCGCTGCCGACCCGATCAAGATCGGCGTCAACGGTCCCTTCACGGGCGGCTCGTCGTCGATGGGGGTGAGCATGCGCGATGGCGTGCGCCTGGCCGCGGACGAGATCAACAAGGGCGGCGGCGTGCTGGGCCGCAAGATCGAACTGGTCGAGCGTGACGACGAGGCCAAGAACGAGCGCGGCGTGCAGATCGCGCAAGAACTGATCAACAAGGAAAAGGTCGTCGCCGTCGTCGGCTACATCAACACCGGCGTGGCGTTGGCGTCGCATCGCTTCTTCCAGGAAGCCAAGATCCCGGTGATGAACAACGTGGCCACCGGCTCGCTGATCACCCACCAGTTCGACGACCAGCCCGAGAACTACGTTTTCCGCAATTCTGCGCACGACAGCATCCAGGCACCGATGATCGTCGAAGAAGCCGTCACCCGCCGCGGCTTCAAGAAGGTCGCGATCCTTGCCGACAGCACCAACTACGGCCAGCTCGGCCGCGCCGACCTGGAAAAGGCGCTCTCGCTGAAGGGCGTCAAGCCGGTGGCGGTCGAGAAATTCAACATCAAGGACGTCGACATGACGGCACAGCTGTTGAAGGCCAAGGAAGCCGGCGCCGAAGCCATCCTGACCTACGGCATCGGCCCCGAGCTGGCGCAGATCGCCAACGGCATGACCAAGCTGGGCTGGAAGGTGCCGATGATCGGCAGCTGGACACTGTCGATGGCCAACTACATCGACAACGCCGGCCCGGGCGGTGAAGGCGCGCGCATGCCGCAGACCTTCATCCAGGAGCCGACGACGCCCAAGCGCCAGGCCTTCATCATCAATTACCTGAAGACCTTCAACCCGAAGAACGCGCGCATCGATTCGCCGGTCTCGGCGGCCCAGGGCTACGACTCGATCTACCTGCTGGCCGCGGCCATCAAGCAGGCCGGCAGCACCGAAGGCCCGAAGATCAAGGCCGCGCTGGAAGACCTGAAGGCCCCGGTCGAGGGCGTCGTCACGACCTACAACAAGCCGTTCTCGAAGACCGACCACGACGCGATCACCGCCAACATCCCGGTGTTCGGCGAGGTCAAGGGCCAGCGCGTGGTCTACGCGTATCCCGACGACCAGAAGAAGGCCTCGGAAGTGCGCGTCAAGGACGCCAATGCCAAGGGTGCGTTGCAGGTCAAGAAGTAAACCCGCCGCGCGCCGCCCTGCGCCGCCCGGTCACGCCGGGCGGTTTCACGTCGACAGCCGAAGGCAGCCCATGCAGATCCTCACCCAACTTGTGTTCAGTGGCATCGCGCTCGGCATGATCTATGCCGTCATCGCCTTCGGCTATCAGCTGACCTTTGCGACCAGCGACACGCTGAACTTCGGCCAGGGCGACGCCTTGATGCTCGGCGCGCTGG
>JANMAP010000194.1:0-1546 GCA_031359905.1 Burkholderiales bacterium
TCAGCGCGACACCCATAATCGAAAGATTGGGATTGAAGCGCTTCTGGATGCGTTCAACTGTCTGTAATAATTGACTTAACCCTTCAAGTGCAAAGAATTCGCATTGTAAGGGAACCAGAACCGAGTCGACGGCGATCATCGAATTGATCGTCAGCAATCCTAACGATGGCGGACAATCGATCAGGCATATGTCCCAGTCGCGAGCTGATTTATTAAAAGCCGCCTGTAACCGGTGAGTTCGATCGTCGAACTCGACCAATTCAATTTCGGCGCCGGACAAATCAACAGTAGCTGGAATAATATCGAGACCCGGAATAAGCGTCGGAATGGCTGCGTCGCTCAACGATGCATCGCCGAGAAGTAAATCATAGCTGCTGTGCACACGGTCCAGTTGCTTGAGGCCAAGGCCGGTTGAGGCGTTGCCCTGCGGATCAAGGTCGATCAGCAAACAACGCCAGCCACTCGCCGCTAAAGCCGTGGCAAGATTGATTGCTGTTGTCGTTTTCCCGACCCCGCCCTTCTGATTTGCAATGGCTATACGAATCATCGTGCTGTTTGCCTCTTTATGAGCAGTTGTCCGACCAAAATCCCCGAATCGGCATCAGTTACGCTTGGTTCGATTCGGAAGTTACCCGCCCAAACCGATTGCACCTCTTCCCATTCCTTAACCGCATTCCGACCCTTTGGTAATAACCAGTTTGTCTTATCTGTGGAAAATCGCGCCGCAAGCTCGAACAATCGGGGCAAAGGGGCGAAGGCACGGGCCGAGATGATCGAAAATGGGGCAGTTTCCAGCCGCTCAAGTGACACGCCCGCTAGGGTTATCCGGCTTTCCATATCGAGCATCTCGATTGTGCGTTGAAGATAATCAATCCGGCGATTACGCGACTCGACCAATGTAATTTGATAGTCGCTCAAAATTGCAGCGACGATCCCTGGAAAGCCAGCCCCGGATCCAAGATCAATCCAGCAAGCATTGTCCCCTAGCCCATCGGGCAGTAGCTTCAACAACTGAGCACTATCGACCACATGGCGGCTCCAGATGCACTCCAATGTCGAGGCAGCAATCAAATTTTGGCTAACCGCCTCGCGCCGCAGAAACTCAACGAAGGCTTCCAACCGGTCCCATTTTTCATCCGAAACATCGAAGCTGGCACGCAGCCACTCACGTGCTTGGTCTTCGGTCATGCTGCGATATTGTCCGGAAATGCGCGCTTGGCATGAACCAGTATCGCTGCGAGGGCCGCAGGAGTAATCCCGCGAACCCGCGCTGCAGCCGCGAGATTTTCTGGTCGAGCCGCGTCCAATCGTTCAACCATCTCATTCGAAAGCCCGGCGACCGCGTGGTAATTTATAGCTTTCGGCAGATGTATTTGTTATTCACCCTATCTGGAACGGCAGGAGGCCGAAATCCGAAATTTGGCGGCGAATCAACAAATACATCTGCCGAAAGCTATAAATTACCACGCGGTCGCCGGGCTTTCGAACGAGATGGTTGAACGATTGGACGCGGCTCGACCAGAAAATCTCGCGGCTGCAGCGCGGG
>JANMAP010000203.1:0-23711 GCA_031359905.1 Burkholderiales bacterium
CGCCAGCAGGTCGCCGAAGTAGCCGTCGCTGCACGGCGCGGTGATCGCCGCGACGACGATGTCGCCGGGCTGGATCTGCTCGGCCACGACATGCATCATCCAGTTGTCCCCCGGGTGCAGCAGCACCGTGACCGCCGTGCCCGAGATGCGCGCGCCGGCGTAGATCGGCCGCAGGGACGGCTGCATCAGGCCGACGCGGCCCTGCGCTTCGTGCACCGTCGACGTGCCGAAGCGCGCCAGTTCGTCGGTGGCCGCGCGGTCGGCACGGCTGATGTTGCGGTGGACAACGCCGAGTTCGAACATGGTGGGTGGCTCCTGTGCCCGGCGGCCGGCTACAGGCCGCGCGCCTTCAGCTGCGCGTCGAGCCGCGGGTAGACGCGGCGCGTGTTGCCTTCGTAGATCTTGTGGCGCTGCTCGGGGTCGATCGCGGCGGCTTCGATGTAGCGCTTGGTGTCGTCGAAGTAGTGGCTGGTTTCGGGGTCGATGCCGCGCACCGCGCCGATCATCTCGCTGGCGAAGAGGATGTTGTCGACCGGGATCACCTTGGTCAGCAGGTCGATCCCCGGCTGGTGGTACACGCAGGTGTCGAAGAAGATGTTCTTCATCAGGTGGTCCTGCAGCAGCGGCTTCTTCAGTTCCTGCGCCAGGCCGCGGTAGCGCCCCCAGTGGTACGGCACCGCGCCGCCGCCGTGCGGGATGACGAAGCGCAGCGTCGGGAAGTCCTTGAACAGGTCGCCCTGGAGGCACTGCATGAAGGCCGTGGTGTCGGCGTTGATGTAGTGCGCGCCGGTGGCGTGGAAGCAGGCGTTGCAGCTGCTGCTGACGTGGATCATCGCCGGCACGTCGTACTCGACCATCTTCTCGTAGATCGGGTACCAGTGGCGGTCGGTCAGCGGCGGACTGGTCCAGTGGCCGCCCGACGGATCGGGGTTCAGATTGATGGCCACGTTGTCGTACTGCTCGATGCACCGGGCCATTTCAGGGATGCAGCTGCGCGGGTCGACGCCCGGACTTTGCGGCAGCATCGCCGCGGGCATGAAGGCGTCAGGGAACAGCTGGCTGACGCGAAAGCACAGCTCGTTGCAGATCGCGCTCCAGGTGGCGCTGACCTGGAAGTCGCCGATGTGGTGGGCCATGAAGCTGGCGCGCGGGCTGAAGATGGTCAGGTCGCTGCCGCGCTGGCGCATCAGCCTGAGCTGGTTGCTTTCGATCGATTCGCGCAACTCGTCGTCGCTGATCTTCAGGTCGGACGCCTTGGGCATCGACGCCGCGTCGGCGATGCCGGCGATCTGCGCGTTGCGCCAGGTCTCCAGCGCCTTGGGCGCGGTGGTGTAGTGGCCGTGGCAGTCGATGATCATCGTGCGGTGTCTCCTGGTGTCGCGCCGGTTCGGGCCCCGGGCCCCTTCAGGCCGGTTCCATGCCGTGGCGCCGCTTGACCGCGGCGGCCGACGGCGAGTTCATGAACGCCAGCAGTTCGGCCACGGCGCGTGCCGCATCGGGCGTCACCGCGGCGCCGAGGCCGGCGGAAAAGATGGTGATGAAGGCGATGGCCGCCGGCAGCGTGCCGACGACGTCGACGCCCTGCAGATGCATCAATTCGCTTTGCTGCTGGAAGCCGATCTCGACGTCGCCACGCGCCACCAGCGTGCCCACCGGCACGCCCGGCGGCGCCTGGACGATGCGGCTGCGGACTTGGTCGGCGATGCCCCATCGATCGAACAGCCCGGCCAGGAACACGCCGCTCGGCCCGGTCGAACAGCTCAGGCTGCGCGCGGCGAGGACGGCCTGGCGCAGCGCGTCTTCGCTGCCGATGTCGGGCCGCGGCGCCCCCGCGCGCACCGCCACGGCAACCGGCGAACGGGCGATGTCGACACGGCTGCCGGCAGCAAGGTGGCCGCCGGCGACCAGCCGGTCGATGGCGTCGGACGCCAGAAGCACCACGTCGAAGGCTTCGCCGGCCTGCACCCGTTTGGCTGCATCGACACCGCCGACCGATTCGATGGCCACCGTGTGGCCCGCCGCGCGCTCGAAGTCGGCTGCCAGTTCAGCCAGCATGGCGCGGGTGGCCATGGACGAGATGCCGGTGATCTTCGAATGCATGGCGCGGCGGCGGTTGTGGGGCAGGAGTCGAAAGGGGCGATTCTTCACCACCCGACGATCCAATGCCGCAAGCATCCCACGAGCCGCCGGAACGAGTCGGCGTGCGATGCGGTTCGGTGTCCCCTCGGCCCAGCCCGCCGGCTGGCCGGTGTCAACGCACCGTGTAGCCGCGCCCTTCCAGACAGGCGCCGCGCGCCCGTTCGTAGTTGACGCGCTGATCCGGGCCCGGCGCGCCGAACTGGCCGGTTGCTGCACCGGTCGGGTCGTAGCCGGTCTGGCTGACCGACCACCGGTGGCAGTCGTATTCGTCGCTGCTCTGCTGCTGGGCCGACTGGCCCTGACGCGGGTAGACGAACAACCTGGCTGGCGCGGCCCCCACGCCGTCGACCGGCGGCGGGACGACCTCGTAGCCGCCACCCGGATGCTCCCGGTAGTAAACGCCGTTGGCATACAGGTAGCCGATAGCGCCGACGGTCACCAGGCTGTAGTAGGCCGGCCGGTCGTCGATGACGACCCCGAACGGCGGGCGCACCACGACGTAGCCGCGCGCGCCCGGCGAATACCAGACGCCGTCCCAGTAGCGGTAATGCGCCCCGCCCCAGTACACGCTACGCGCCGGTGCGGGCACCGCACCCGACCAACCCGGCCGCGGGTAGTAGCGGTTCAGGCCGTGACCACCGTCGTACCAGTGGTTGACGTCGCCGCCCGGGCCGCGCGCGCCGCCGGGTGAACGCTGCATGGCGCCCGGCGGCGGGGCGCCACGCGATTCGCGCTGGCCGCCCGCGTTGCGGTCGGCGCCCCGATCACCCCCCCGATCGGCAGCTTCCGGCCGGTTCGGATGGTCACCCCCGCGCTGTGCCGACGCTGGGCGGGCGGCGAGCATCAGCACGGCCGCAGCCAGCGCGGCGCAAAGCAAGGCCAGGGCCGGGTGTCGTGGGATCGCGATCGTCATGGCTGGCTCCCGCTTCATTGCACGTTGTAGCCGCGGCCGCCCATGCAGGCCGCCATGGCCCGGCGGAAGCCGCCGA
The DNA here is from genome assembly GCA_031359905.1 of Burkholderiales bacterium. Lineage (GTDB taxonomy): Bacteria > Pseudomonadota > Gammaproteobacteria > Burkholderiales > Burkholderiaceae_C > Rubrivivax. The sequence goes on from JANMAP010000203.1 coordinate 3,129, forward strand.
GCGGGGCGCCGGCGCGCGCTGACGCCTGGTCGGCACGGGCCTGAGCAACCTCGTAGGAACGCTGGCGTGCGTCGCTGCTGGCCGCACCCAGCATCGCGCCGAAGATCGCGCCGATCACCGCGTTGCCGCCGGCATGGCGCGGCGACGACACTGCTGCGCCGATGATCGCGCCGGTGGCCGCCCCGGCAACCACATCGGCACCTGCCGGCGGCGGTGGGGCCACGGCGTAGGCGCCGCCGGGCTGGCCGCGCACCACGGTCATGCCGGGATCGGTGCCGCTTTCGCGCACCGCCCAGCGGTAGCACTCGTAGCGATCGCGGTCCTGGCGGCCCTCGCCCTGGTCGAGCTGGGGGTAGAAATACATCGGCGCCGCAGCCGCCGGTGCCGGCGGTGGCGGCGCGGTGCGGTACGGGTCGCGGTACGGATCGCGGTAGGGGTCGCGGTACGGATCGCGGTACGGAGAGCCGACCGGGGCGACAACGCAGCCGGCCAGCAGCGCCGACAGCACGCAGCCCAGCGACAGCGCGCGGGGGATCGAACGAGGCGTTTTCATGCCCCCACAACGCAATCCGGTCCCTCCCCGGCGGACAGCCGGCCGGTAAAGCTGTGCAAAGGGCTGGAAAAGCGTGCACGGGGCTGAGGACACCGGGCGGAGCGCAGGGACCACCAGGCGCAGCAGCGGGCCGACCGGGCCCGACCGCGCCCGACCCAGGGCCGACCCGGCGCAACCCCGATGCGCGTGGCCGCCGTCGCGTTCCAGAATCCACCGATGAACGCACCCGAACCGGGCGCCGGCTGGGCCGCCGGCGCCACCCTGCCGCCGCCGTGGGGCGACGCACCGACCAGCCGCGCGCCGGGCTGGGTCTACACCGACCCCGGCGTGTACCGCGAAGAGATGGAGCGCCTGTTCTACCGCAGCCACTGGTGCTACGTCGGTCTGGATTGCGAGGTGCCGAACCCGGGCGACTTCAAGCGCACGGTGGTCGGCGAACGCAGCGTGATCCTGGTGCGCGACACGGCCGGCGCCCTGCACGTCGTCGAAAACCGCTGCGCGCACCGCGGGGTGGCGTTCTGCCGCGAGCGCCACGGCACGGTCAACAGCTTCACCTGCCCCTACCACCAGTGGACCTACAGGCTCGACGGCAGCCTGCAGGGCCTGCCCTTCCGCAAAGGCGTCAAGCGCGACGGCGCGGTGCAAGGCGGCATGCCGGCCGACTTCAACCTCGCCGACCATGGCCTGACGAAGCTCAAAGTCGCGCAGCGCGGCGGCGCGGTCTTCGCCAGCTTCGACCACGGCGTCGAGTCGTGCGAGGACTACGTCGGCCCAGAGATCCTGCCGTTCTACGACCGCATCTTCAGCCCCGAGCGGCCGCTGCAACTGCTGGGCTACAACCGCCAGCGCATCCCGGCCAACTGGAAGCTGATGCAGGAGAACATCAAGGACCCCTACCACCCGGGCCTGCTGCACACCTGGTTCGTCACCTTCGGCTTGTGGCGCGCCGACCAGAAGAGCCGCATGGTCATCGACCGCCATGGCCGTCACGCGGCGATGGTCAGCCGGCGCGACGACGCGGTGCAGGCGACGGCCGAGGTGACGCAGGGGGTGACGAGCTTTCGCGCCGGCATGCAGCTCAACGACCCGCGGCTGCTCGACGTCGTGCCCGAGCCGTGGTGGGGCGGGCCGACGGTGGTCATGATGACGCTGTTTCCGAGCCTGATCGTGCAGCAGCAGGTCAACTCGCTGTCGACGCGCCACATCCAGCCGGTGGCCCCCGGGGTCTTCGATTTCGTCTGGACGCACTTCGGCCTGGCCGGCGACGACGCTTTGATGACACGCCGCCGGCTGCGCCAGGCCAACCTGTTCGGCCCGGCGGGATTCGTTTCGGCGGACGACGGCGAGGTGATCGAATTCGTGCAGCAGGCCTTTGCCGCCAACGACCAGGCGCGCACGCTCAGCGAACTCGACGGCCGCGGCGTGCAGGCCACCGAGCACATGGTCACCGAGACGCTGATCCGCGGCATGTACGGCTACTGGCGCCGCGTCATGGAGCTATGACGCTCGCCGACTGGCTCGCCCTGCAGGCGCTGTACGCCGACTACGCTGCGGTGCTCGACGCGCGCGAATTGCAGCGCTGGCCGGGCTTCTTCACCGACGACGCGGTGTACCGGCTGCAGTCGCGCGAGAACTTCGATCGCGGCCTGCCGCTGGCCACGCTGGCCTTCGAGAGCCGGGCGATGCTGCAGGATCGGGTCACGGGCGCCGCGGACACGATCTTCCACGACCCCTACTACCAGCGGCATGTGGTCGGTGCGCCGCGCGTGCTGGCGCACGACGCCGATGGCAGCCTGCGCTGCGAAGCGGCCTACGTCGTCATCCGCACCAAGCGCGACGCGCTGCCGGAAATCCTCAGCGTCGGCCGCTACCTCGATCGCATCGTCACCACGCCCGAGGGCCTGCGCTTCGCCGAACGGCTGGTGATCTTCGACAACGACCTGATCCCGAATTCGATCATCGACCCGCTCTGATTCGCATGCGGGACGCCCGGTTTGCCGGCCGAACGACGAGGGCCACCGGACGCGAGGCCACCCCCGGTTCGTGAGATGCTCTCGACGACACCCCCGCCGGCTGTTGTGACTGCGTCGTGCAGCCGTCGTGCCTCCGGCCCCAGGCCCGCGGGGCCCTGGGATCAACCACCGCGAGGAGCCTCGACATGTCCACCCCGGCCTTCAGCGTCAGCCACGCCACCGATGCGCACTTCGAGCGCGGCCTGCGCTCGTTCTACGAATACCGCGATCTCGGCATCAAGCAGGCCACCGCCGGCGCGGTCGATGCGCATGTGATCCGCGCCGCGGCGGGGCAGGCGTTCTCCAGCCAGCCGCACCTGCATCGCACCACCTTCCAGCTGGTCTACATCCTCAAGGGCTGGATCGAATTCGAGTACGCCGGACAGGGTGTGGTTCGGCTGCACGCCGGGTCCTGCGTGCATCAGCCGCCAGGCATCCGCCACCGCGAGCTGGGCCACAGCGACGACATCGAGATGCTCGAGATCGTGATGCCGGCGAACTTCACCACCGAAGAGGTTCCCGCGGTGCAGGGCTGATGGTCGGGATGCGCGCCGCACCATTGGCGTGGGTCGCCGATGCGGCCCCGGCGGTGCAGCCGTGACCGCGCCGGCGCCCTCGGCGGTGTCGTCCGACGCGGCGCTGCAGGCCACCCGCGACTGGCTGGAGAAGGCCGTTGTCGGCCTGAACCTGTGCCCGTTCGCCAAGGCCGTGCATGTGCAGCAACGCATCCGCTGGGTGGCCAGCGATGCGACCACCCCCGAGGCGCTGGCGCTGCAACTGGCCAGCGAGCTGCAGACCCTGGCCGCGTCCGACCCGGCGCTGATCGACACCACGCTGATCGTGCACCCGCAGGTGCTGGTCGACTTCGCCGACTACAACGACTTCCTTGCGGTCGCCGACGCGCTGCGCGTCGAACTCGGCCTCGAAGGCGCATTGCAGATCGCCAGCTTCCACCCGCAATACCGCTTCGCCGGCACGCGCCGTGATGACATGGCCAACCACAGCAACCGCTCGCCGCATCCGACGCTGCACCTGCTGCGCGAAGACAGCGTGGCCCGCGCGGTGGCGGCGTTCCCCGATGCGGCGCAGATCTACGAACGCAACATCGTCACGCTGCGCCGGCTGGGCCGCGCCGGCTGGCGGGCGTTGTTCGCCGCGCCCTTCGGCCCGCGCTGAGACACGCCGCCGGCCCCGACTTCAGAAGTTGTAGGTCGCCGTCAGGTACGCAAAGCGGCCGCGCACGTCGGTGTAGCTCAGGTCGTAGCTGCCGACGAAGCCGCCGCCGTAGTTGGTGTACGGCGGGTCCTTGTCGAGCAGGTTCTTCACGCCGAGCGTCAGCTTGAGCGCCTTGAAGCCGGCGTACGTGACCTGCGCGTCGTAGGTGGCATAGGACTCGACGTCGCGCGGCGTCACGGTGGCGGCCTGCAGCGCGGTGCGCGTGTCGTGGTAGCTGCCCTGGTAGTTGCGGGTCAGGGTCGTCGACCACGGCCCGCTGTCCCAGGTGGCGCCGGCGTTGTAGCGCCAGCGGATCGCCACCCCGATGCCGCCGTTGGCCGGGCTGTTGATCAGCGTCGAGTAGGTGCCGTCCAGGTTCTGCCGGTCGTACTTCGACAGGTAACTGCCGTTCAGGCGCAAGGTGACCTTGTTCTGGGGCGTGTTCAGCACCCGTGCCTTGATGTCGATGTCGGTGCCTTCGACCTCGACCCGGCCCAGGTTCACCAGGCCCTGCAGGATGCCGGCGATCGGCCCGACACCGCTGGGGTCACCATCCGGCGCGCGACGCACGATCAGATTCGAAAAACGCACGGGATCGGCCAGGATGTTGGCGATCGACGCCGCACCGAGGGTGATGGTGTCCTTGATGCGCACCTTGAACAGGTCGACGCCGATCGAGAAGTCGCGCGTCGGCTCGATCACCGCGCCGAGCGTGACCGAGCGCGATTTCTCGGGCTGCAGGGCGGGGTTGCCGCCGGCGATGGTGTTGTACTGGTTGCTGCAGTCGACGTTGGTGCTGGACAGCACCGGGCAGCGCAGGCGGTCGCGCTGGCCGTTGGTCGTCACGTTCTGCACCTGTGGCTGGTACAGATCGATCAGCGTCGGCGCGCGGAAGCCCGATCCCGTCGATGCGCGGATCAGGAACTGGTCGATCGGCTGCCAGCGCAGCGACAGCTTCGGGTTGGTCGTGTTGCCGACGTTCTGGTAGCGGTCGTAGCGCACCGCGGCGTCGACTTCCAGGCCCTTGAGCAGCGGCACGTTCATCTCGGCATAGGCCGAATCGACATCGCGCTTGCCGAACGTGGCCACACCGCCGACGCCGCCGAAGCCGGAGACCAGCCCCAGCCGGTTGGCGTTCGACGGCTCGATGGCCAGCGATTCCTTGCGGTGTTCGGCACCCAGCGCCAGGCCGACCGGGCCGGCCGGCAGCTTGAAGAGTTCGCGCGAGGCCTTGGCGTCCACGCCCTTGACCGACTGGGTGATGACGTTGAACAGGTCGTTGTAGTTGCTGTCCATCGCCTCGGCCAGGGCGGCCTTGTCGGCGGTCTCGCCGAACGGGTTGATGCGGCCCGTGTTGAGCAGTGTCAGGTACTTGTCGGTGTCGACCCAGCCCTGCTTCAACGTCGTCGTGATCTTGTTCTTGCTGTACAGCAGCCCGGCGTCGAAGTCCCAGCCGGCCAGCGTGCCGCGCACGCCGGTCACCAAGCGGCCGTTGTCGGACACATCCTCGGTCTTGCGCACGCCGGTCTGCACCGATCGGAACTGCAGCACCAGCGGCTGGCCGGTGAGTCCCTTGGCCCTGCCGTCGATGGCGTCGAACGCCGGCTGGTAGTACGGGCTGCTGGGCGGCAGCAACGCCCAGCCGAAACCGATCAGCGACTTCAGCTGCGGGAACTGCGGGTACTTGGTGTTCAGCAGGTTGGTCAGCGTCGTCGTGTACGGGTGCCCGGTGGCCAGTGCCGCGCCGTTGATCAGCACATGCTGGATGGTGTTCAGCGTGGTGTTGCGGGTCAGGCTGCTTTCCGCGTAGGCCTCGACGTCGCCGCTGAGCTTGAAGCGGCCGTTGGCCGAAACGCTGCCGAGCTTGGAATCCGGCTGCAGCGCATCGAACGGGGCGTTGTCGTAGCGGCAGACGCCGGGCAACAACGGTGAGGCGATCGAGAAGGGTCCGCAGTTCGGAAAGTTGGCGCTGACCGTGGTGCCGTTGTTCAGCCGGATGTTGGACGGGAAGGTGGCCGTGGCGTTGGTCTTGTCGAGCTGCTGTTCGACGTTGATGTTCCTGGCAAACGAACGATCCGCACCAAGGATGGGCTTGACGGCCTGGTAGCTGCCGGACAGCGTCAACGCGTAGCCCGCGCTGTCGAAGTTGCCGAGGCCGGTGAACACCGACAGCTTGGTCTCGGTCCCACCGCCGGTGCGCGTCGGTGCGCCCACCGTGGCCGATACCTCGGTGCCCTTGAAGTCGCGGCGCAGGATGAAGTTGACCACGCCGGCCACCGCATCGCTGCCGTAGACGGCCGAAGCACCGTCCTTCAGGACCTCAACGCGCTCGAGCGCAGCGACCGGGATGCTGGCGATGTCGACTGCTGTGCCGCCATTCGCTGGTGCGCTTCTGCGGCCGTTGATGAGCACCAAGGTGCGCGCCGCACCAAGCCCGCGCAGCGAGATGGTCGACACGGAATTGTTGCCGCCCTGCCCGCCACCGGCCCCGGTGCCCGCCACCGTCGCGCTGCCCAGCGTGGACGTGGCCGAGATCGTCTTCAGCAACTGCTCGACGTTGGATACACCGGTGCGGGCGATGTCCTCGCGGTTCAGGATCTGCACCGGCAAGGCCTACTCGGAGTCGATGCGCTTGATCGACGAGCCGGTGATCTCGATGCGTTCGACCTTGCCATCCGCGGTGTGCGCATGCGCGGCCGGGGCGAGCAGCGCGAACGACGACACGCCGGTGCCGAAGGCGAGCGCGAGTGCTCTGTGGAGGGGCTTGATCGCATGCATGGAGGGAGGCCTCTTGTTGAAGTGGGAGACAGCGGAAAGGCGATGACGAATCCAGGCCAATCTGAACCAATCGATTCAGTCAGCCGCTCAGCTGACACCTGTCGGCGACAACGGAGCGTTGAAGGAGGTGGCACTGCGGCTGCATGTCATGCAGCGCAAACAGCCCTGTATTCAGTGGGGAGAACGCAAGCAGCGTGCCGGCGGCGCCGACGCGCGCGGCACCGCCGGCCCCGGATCAATACCCGACGGCCTGACCTTCGCGCCGCGAATCGCTGGCCGCGACGTAGCCGTCTTCGCGGTCGTCGCTCATGCGGGCGATGAACTGGCCCGAGCCGTAGTCCATGTAAGCATCGGGCGTGGCGACGATGTCGTGGCCGAGCCCGCGCAGGCCCTGTGCCAGCGCCGGATTCATCGTGTGTTCGCAGTCGATCTGCTTGCCGGTGGCGACCTTCCAGCGCGGCGCGTCGCAGGCCGCCTGCGGCTGCTGGCCGTAGGCCAGCATGCGCACGAGGGTCTGCATGAGGCCCTGCGGCTGCATGTTGCCGCCCATCACGCCGAAGCTCATCAGCGGCTGGCCGTCCTTGGTCAGGAAGGCCGGGATGATGGTCTGGAACGGGCGCTTGCCCGGGGCCACCTGGTTGGGGTGCCCGTCCTGCAGCGTGAAGCCATGGCCGCGGTTCTGCAGGCTGACGCCGGTGCCCGGCACCACCACGCCGCTGCCGAAGCCCATGTAGTTGCTCTGGATCAGGCTGACCATCATGCCGCGCTCGTCGGCCGCCGTCAGGTAGATGGTGCCGCCCTTCGGTGGCGTGCCGTGGGCATGGTCGCCGGCGCGTTGCGGATCGATCAGCCGGGCGCGTTCGGCCAGGTAGGCGTCGTCCAGCAGATCGGCGGCGCTCACCTGGGTCATGTAGCGCTCGTCGGCGACCCAGCGGTAGGTGTCGGCGAAGGCCAGCTTCATGGCTTCGATCTGCAGGTGCTGGGCGCGCAGGCTGTCGACCGGGTGCTCGCGGAAGTCGGTGTGCTGCAGCATGCCGATGGCCAGCAGCGCGGCGATGCCCTGGCCGTTGGGCGGGATCTCGTGCACGGTGTGGCCCATGAACTCCTTGTGGATCGTGCGCACCCAGTCGGGCTGGTAGCCGGCCAGGTCGGCCACCGTCATCGCACCGCCGTTGGCCGCGGCGTGGGCGGCCAGCTTGGCGGCGATCTCGCCGCGGTAGAAGGCATCGCCGCGCGTTTCGGCGATCAACTTCAGCGTGCGCGCAGCGTCGGCAAAGACGAAGCGTTCGCCGGGCGCGGGCGCGCGGCCGCGCGGCATGAAAGCCTGCGCGAAGCCGGGCTGGTCCTGCAGCCCGGGCACCTGACGCTGCCACTTGTCGTGCGTCACCACGCCGACGCCGTAGCCGCGTTCGGCAAGCTCGATGGCCGGCTGCAGCAGGTCGGCGAACGGCAGCTTGCCGAAGCGCTGCGACAAGGCCACCCAGCCGGCCACCGCGCCCGGAATGCTCACGCTGTCCCAGCCGCGCATCGGGAAAAGATCACCGTGCTTGCGGCGGAAGTACTCGGGCGTCCAGGCCGCCGGCGCGGTGCCCGACGCGTTCAGACCGTGCAGCTGCGTGCCGTCCCAGAGGATCGCGAAGTTGTCGCTGCCCAGGCCGTTGGACACCGGCTCGACGTTGGTCTTCGCGGCGGCGGTGGCCACCGCCGCGTCGACCGCGTTGCCGCCGGCGCGCAGCATCTGCAGGCCGGCCTGCGCGGCCAGCGGCTGCGAGGTGGCAACGACGTTGCGCGCGAACAGCGGGCTGCGCACGGTGGGGTAGGGATTGGTCCAGTCGAATTTCATGGCGGTGGATCTTGTTGTTGCATTGAAGTCGCGGCAGGGGACGGAACCGCGGCCGCTCGCAGTCCCGCAATTGGTTCGAATTGGTTTGAATCGGTCAGGAATCGACACCAGCCGCCAGCATACGACGCCACAGCCACGCCGACAGCAGCAACATCGTCAAACCGATCAGACCGTCGAGCGCTTGCCACGCCCGCGGCCGCGCGAACAGCGGCGCCAGCGCCCGCGCGCCGTAGCCCAGCGCGCCGAACCACAGGCCGCTGGCCGCGGTGGCGCCCGCGGCGAAAACCCACTTGGCCATGCCGGGCTGCTGCGCGCCGATGCTCCCGACGAGCAGCACCGTGTCGAGGTAGACATGCGGGTTGAGCAGGGTGAAGGCCGCGGCCTGGGCCAACGCCTGCGGCAGGCTGAGCGCCCGCGTGCCCGCCGCGGCCTGCAACGCCGCTGGCCGCACGGCGCGCCACAGCGCGCGCAGGCCGTAGGCAGCGAGGAACAGCGCTCCGACCAGCGTCAGCCCCTGGGCCAGCCCCGGGCGGCGGCCGAGTACCGCGGCCATGCCGGCGACCCCAGCGGTCATCAGCAGCGCGTCGGCCGCGGCGCAGACGGCGACGATGGCGCCGACATGCTCGCGGCGCAGACCCTGGCGCAGCACGAACGCGTTCTGCGCGCCGATGGCGACGATCAGCGACAGGCCGAGCGCAAATCCGGTGGCCGCGGCGTCCGCCAGCATGCCCGGCAGCATCTCCACGCAGATCACGCGGATCACACAGATCGGCGGCCGTGGCGCCGCGCAGCGCGGCCGGCGTTCAGCTCTTGACGATGCTGGACACCACGGCCTGCGTGGCTTCCTTGAGCTTGTCGCGGGCCATCGCCTTGCATTGCTCGGTGCTCGAATTCATGGCCGCGTCGAAGGCCGTGGCTGTCTCGAGCGGCCGGAACAAGATAGCCTTGGCCGCCGGCGTGACCGGCACCAGCATCACCCGGGCGGCCACCACGCAGGTCTTGTCGGGCTTGACGCCGCCCTCGACCTGGCTGACGAAGGCGAAGCGGCTGGCCGGGTTGATCTTCCACACCTTGGCCGGGATGTTCTCGCGCATCACTGCCAGGGCGTCCTTGTCGGCGATCAGGACCTTGTTCGAATGGTCCACCAGGTTGGTCTTCGGGCCGGCCGCCAAAGCCGAAAAGGACAGCATGAGCGCGGACAGCACGATCGTGGTTTTCATTCGGCACCTTTGCGGAGTTGGATCATCGGGTGGCACCCCACGCCGGCTGGGGCGCAGTGTAATCAGCTCGCCCCGGGGCCGGCCCCCGCGGGCGGCGCGGCGACGCGTTCTTGCAGGCGGCGCACGTCGTCGCTCAGCCGCCCGGCGATCAGACGCACCACCTCGAGTCCGAAATCGGGGTTCTGGTAGACGAGTTGCTTGAAGGTGTCCTCGTCGATCGACAGCACGGTGCAGTCGGTCTTGCAGCGCGCCGCACTGCTGCGCCGGCGGTCGGGGGCAAAGAAGGCGATCTCGCCGAACATCTGCCCGGCCGTCAGCGTGCGGCCGAAGGCCGGCAGTTCGACCTCGCCGCTGACCAGGAAGTACAACCGGTCGGCCAGATCGCCGCGCTCGAACAGCGAACTGCCGGCCCTGACCTGCTGGCTGCGCATGTAGGGGCGCAGCCAGACCTCCATCTGCTGGCTGTCGGCGGCCGAGGCCGCCACCCGCCGCGTCAACGCCACCATCTGCCGCACGCGCCACAGGTTGACCGGCAACAGCACCGAATGCAGCAGCACCATCAGCAGGCTGGGGTGGACCAGGCCGTAGACGATGAAGCCCAGGTTGCTGCCGACCGCCAGCCAGCGCAGCGGGATCATCGTGCGCACGAAGGCGCTGACGATGATCAGCAGCGCCGCCGCCGCCGCGGCGGCCAGCGCCAGCAGCTCGGCCGGGTGGGCCAGCGAGGCCAGGAAGAGATCGACCTGGCGGGCGAGAAAGTCGAACACGGGCGAGCGTCTCCAGCGACAGGCAGCGACGGGCAGCGACGGGCAGCGAGGGTGGCAGCGATGGGGCAGCGACGAACCCGACGGCCGCGATCATTGTCGGCGCGTCGGGCAAGCGTCCACGAGTATCCACGCTGGTCTGCAAAGTCCGACCGTCGTTGATCCCCCGAACCTGGGCACCCCGCGCCGCGAGGGCGCCGCGACAATCGCGGCGATGAGCGCCCCATTGCCTGCGCCCCCCGATGCCACCGTGCGCGCAGCCATCGTGGCCATCGATGGCCAGCGTGCGCTGCTCGGCGACGCGGTGGTCGACGCTGCGCTCGACGCGCTGCGCATGCGCCTGGCCCCGGCGCGAGCGGCGGCGCCGCAGCGGCGCCATGTCTCGGTGCTGTTTCTCGACGTCGCCGGGTCGACCGCGCTGAGCCAGAAGCTCGACCCCGAGGACATCCAGGCCGTGCTCGACGGCCTGCTGGTGGCCTGCACCGACCTCGTCAAGCAGCATGGCGGCAAGGTCCTGCAGTACGCCGGCGACAGCCTGTTGGCGGTCTTCGGTGCCTACGGCGAACGCGACGACGACGCCGAACGCGCGGTGCATGCCGGGCTGGCGCTGGTCGACGAGGGCGCGGCGCGTGCCGTCGACGTGCTGCAAATCCACGGCCACATGGGCGTGCACGTCCGCGTCGGCATCCACACCGGCCCGGTGCTGCTGGGCGGCGGGCTGGCCGACGCCAACAGCATCCGCGGCCACACCGTGCACGTGGCCGCGCGCATGGAACAGACGGCACCCAAAGGCCGGCTGCGCATCAGCCACGAGACCTGGCTGCGCGTGCGCGGCGTGTTCGATGTCCAGGCCCAGCCGCCGCTGGCCATCAAGGGGCAGGACGCGCCGGTGCAGACCTACCTGGTGGTCGGCGCGAAGCCGCCGGCGCTGCGCGTGCCGGCGCGCGGCATCAGCGGCGCCGAGACGGCACTCGTCGGCCGCGACGCCGAACTCGACCAGCTGGTGCAGGCTTTCGAGCGGGCCGCTGAACATGGCGGTGTGCACGCCACGCTGTTGCTGGCCGACGCGGGCCTGGGCAAGAGCCGGCTGTTGCACGAACTGCGCCACCGCCTGGACGCGCATCCGCGCAGTTCATGGCTGCTGCTCGGCCGCGCCCGGCCCGACACCGCCGCGCGCCCGGGCGGTCTGCTGCGCGAGATCCTGGCCTGGCGGTTGCAGATCGCCGACGACGACAGCGCCGAGACCGTCTGGCACAAGCTGCTCGACGGGCTGGGCCCGCTGTTCGAATGCGACAGCGAGCTGCAGGCCGCGCTGCTCGGTTACCTGGTCGGGCTGGAGCTGCCGCTGCCAGCGCCGGGGGCACTGGCCGAACTTGCCGCCGACCCCGAGGCGCTGCGCCAGCGCGCCCTGGCCGCATTTAAAGACTACCTGCGCGCGCTGTCGGCGCTCGATGGCGCGCCGCTGGTGATGCTGCTCGACGACCTGCACTTCGCCGACGAGGCATCGCTGGCCTGGCTGCAGGCCCTGCTGCACGACAACCACGACGGCGATCTCTCGCTGGCCCTGGTGATGGCCGCCCGCCCGGACCTGCTGCAGCGGCACCCGGACTGGCGAACGGACTGGCGCACGGACTGGCGTTCGGCCTGGCGCAGCGACGCCGGCAGCACGGCCTTGCAGATCGAACTCGCGCCGCTGCCCGACAGCGAGCGCCGGGTGCTGGCGCGCGCGCTGTTGCGGCAGCTGGCCGAACCGCCGGCGTCGTTGTTGACGCTGATCGAACGCGAGGCGGCCGGCAATCCGCAGCGGGCCGAGGCGCTGGTCCAGCGGTTGATCGACGACGGCGCGATCCGCGTCGAACTCGACGCCTGGCAGGTGGTGCCCGAACGGCTCGGCGCCACGCTCGCCCCACCGCCACCGCCGGCAGCCGCCGGCCGCGCGCACGACGGCCTCACCAGCGCGCCGGCAGGCTCTTGAGCACGGCGATGCGCCCGCCGCGCAGCGCGACGTAGCCGCCGTCGGTGAGGGTCTTGAAGACGCGGCCGACCATTTCGCGCGACGCGCCGACGCGGTCGGCGATGTCCTGGTGGGTCAGCTTGTCGGGCATCAGCAGCACCCCACCGTCGCCCGGCTGCGCGGCGGCGCGCAGCAGGCCGGCGATGCGGCCGTAGACATCGTCCAGCGCCAGGCTCTTGACCTGCCGGGTCGACGCCCGCGCCAGGCGGATCAGCTTGAGCACCAGGTGCCAGGCGAAGTCCGGGTGGTGGGCCAGGAAGACGCGCACCTCCGCCCCCGGCACCACCGCGCAGCGCGTGGCTACCAGCGTCAGCACCGACGCCGATCGCGGCCCGCCGTCGAGCGTCATCTCGCCGAAGTAGTCGCCGGCGGCCAGCGTGCTGTAGACCACTTCACGCCCCTCCTCGTCGGACCCGTAGACCTTGACGCGGCCGCTGAGGATCACGTACAGCGCGTCGCTGCGGTCGTCCTCGCTGACCAGCACGGCCTGCGGCGGATAGCTGCGCACGCCGCCGCGCTCGGCGATGGCCTGGAGCAATGCGTCCTGCAGCGGCGTGTCGGCGTGGTGGGTCGGTGGTGGCGTCTTCATGCGCGATACCCGGGATCCTGCGATCCCCGGATCCCAGGTGCCGGGGTCGAAGACGATGATTGTGGAACGAGAAGACAGCGCGCGATGGGCGATGGGCGATGGGCGATGGGCGATGGGCGATGGGCGATGGGCGATGGGCGGGCGATGGGCGACGGGCGACGAACGCGGCGCGTGGCGCGCGGCAGTGCGCCTGCCGAATGAGCTGCCCAGACCGGTGCCGCCGCGCTAACCTCTCCCACCTCAAGTGCCCCTTCACGCCGGCCAGGCCTGCACAAGGCCGGCCTCTCCGCCGCAGGCCATGGACCGTCACTACCTGACCCCGCTGTTCGCCCCGCGCTCGATCATCGCCTTCGCCGGCGCGCCCGACGCTCCGCCGACGTCCGCTGCGCGCGGGCTGCGCGCCGCGCTGGCCAGCTTCGGCGGCCCGGTGCAGTGGCTGGACGTCGCGATGAGCGGCACGCTGGCCGAGCTGGCCAGCACGCGCGCCGACCTGGCCATCATCGCCCTGCCGGCCGAGCAGACGGCCGCGGCGCTGGAAATCGCCGGCCGCGTGCGCTGCCGCGCCGCGCTGGTGCTGTCCGCCGGCATCGCCCCGGCGCTGTGCGCCGAGCTGCAGGCCAACGCGCGCGGCTTCGGCCTGCACCTGCTGGGCCCCAACAGCCTGGGCCTGCAGCGGCCGGGCAGCCTGCTCAACGCCAGCCACATCGGCCCGCTGGCCGCCGACGGTCCGATGGCGCTGGTCTCGCAGTCGGGCGCGCTGACGGCGGCAATGCTCGACTGGGCACGCCAGCAGGGCGTGGGCTTTTCCAGCGTCGTCGCGCTGGGGCCGAACAGCGCCATCGAACTGCCGCAGGTGCTCGACTTCCTGGCCAGCGACAGCCAGACGCAGAGCATCCTGGTCTACCTCGAAGGCATCCGCAGCGCCCGGCGCTTCATGAGCGCGCTGCGCGCCGCCGCGCATGCCAAGCCGGTGGTGGTGATGAAGGCCGGTCGCAAGAGCGCGGGCTCGAAGGTCGCGCTGACGCATTCGGCGGCCATCGTCGGCGCCGACGAGGTCTTCGACGCCGCGCTGCGCCGCGCCGGCGTGGTGCGGGTGCGCCAGTTCACGCAGCTGTTTTCCGCGGCGCTGTGCCTGGCGTCGCGCTTCCGGCCGGCCGGCCGGCATCTGGGCATCATCAGCAACGGCGGCGGGCCGGCGGTGCTGGCCGCCGACTGGGCCGACGAGCTCGGCCTGGAGGTCGCCCGGTTCCAGGACCTGGGCGAGGACGCCGATGGCCCGGCCTATGTCGCCGCGCTGGACGGCATGGTGCGCGACCGGGCGATCGACGGCGTGCTGCTGATCCACGCGCCCAAGGCCGCCGGCGACGAAGCCCAGGATCCCGCGGCGATCGCCCGCGCGGTGGCCGAGGTCTTCTCGCCGTCCGGCAAGCCGGTGCTCGGGTGCTGGATGGGCGAAGCCAGCGTGCGCCCGGCGCGCGAACTGCTGGCGGCGCGCCAGATGCCGGTGTTCCGCACGCCGGAGGGCGCGGTCGACGCCTTCCACAGCATCACCAGCTTCTACCGCAACCAGCAGTTGCTGCAGCAGACGCCGACGCCGCTGTCGCACCTGCTCGAGCCCGACACCGAAGGCGCGCGGCTGTTGATCGAGGGCGTGCTCGCCGAACGTCGCCGCGTGCTGACCGAAATGGAAAGCAAGGCCCTGCTGGCGGCCTTCCACATCCCGGTGACGCGGACCATGCTGGCGCGCAGCGCCAACGAAGCCATGCTGATCGCCAGCCAGCTTGGCTATCCGGTGGCGCTGAAGATCGATTCGCCCGACATCGCGCACAAGAGCGACGTGCAGGGCGTGGTCCTCGACGTGCACAACGCGGCCCAGGTCCGCGACCGCTACAACGAGATGCTGGCGACGATGGCGCGGGCCCAGCCCGCGGCGAGGATCAACGGCGTCACCGTGCAGCCGATGGCTGCGCTGCCCAAGCGCACGCGGGCCGGCGCGGCCAGCAGCAAGCCGCGCGAGGTCTTCGTCGGCCTGAGCAGCGAAGAGCCGTTCGGCCCGGTGATCGCCTTCGGCGCGGGCGGCACGATGATCGAGCTGTTCCGCGACCGGGCGCTCGAACTGCCGCCACTGAACCAGTTCCTGGCGCGCCAGCTGATCGAACGTTCGCGGGCCGCACAGATCCTCGGTGAATGGCGCGGCGCCCCAGCCGCCGACATCGAAGCCTTGGTCCAGGTGCTGCTGCGGGTCAGCGAGATGGTCTGCGCACTGCCCCAGCTGCGCGAGATGGACATCAACCCGATCATCGTCGACGACAGCGGCGCGGTGGCCGTCGACGCGCGCATCGTCGTCGACGCCGCGCCCGCGGCCGCCGCCGGTGGGCCGAGCGGCCCGTATGCCCACCTGGCCATCCTGCCCTACCCGGCCAGCCAGCAGCGCGAATGGACGCTGCAGGACGGCGGGCTGGCCACCGTCCGGGCGATCCGCCCCGACGACGCCGAGATGCTGCAGGCCTTCGTCCGCGGCCTGTCGCCGGAAAGCCGCTACTTCCGCTTTGCCAGCGCGATCACCGAACTGCCCCAACGCGTGCTGTCACGCTTCACGCTGATCGACTACGACCGCGAGATGGCGCTGGTCGCGGTGATCAAGGAACAGCGTGCGCAAGACGACGGCGGCGCGCTCGACGCCGAGCGGCTGATCGGCGTGTCGCGCTTCATCACCAACGTCGACAGCACGAGCTGCGAGTTCTCGCTGGCCGTGGCCGATGAATTCAAGGGCCAGGGCCTGGGCACCCGGCTGCTGACGGCGATCATCGAACTGGCGCGGGCCAAGGGCCTGACGCAGATCGAAGGCCTGGTACTGACACAGAACGCGGGCATGCTGCGCCTCGTCACGAGCCTGGGTTTCCACCTCGCGCCGTTCGCCGAAGACGCCGATTTCCGGATGGCGACATTGGCGCTTTGAGGTTGCGGCGGGCGGGCGGGGCCCTCGATGCGCGGGCCGTTGCGCCCGGACGCCGCGCCCTCGGACGTTCCTTTCCCATGTACCTCAAACGTAATTTTTAAGGTACATTGAAGCATGCCTCGCGCCAAGGCCGCCGGCCCGCTTTATGCGTCTTTCGAGGGACCTGTCAGCACCATGTATGCAGAACTGGTCGAGCGCGCGCGCTCGGCAGGCCAGTTGCTGCCCGGGACGCCGGGGTCGCTCGCCTTGCGCGAACGGCCTGGTTCCGGCTCGTATTGGTACCGGCGCTACTACCCTTTGCCAAAGCTGCCTCAGGTCGAAGACTACGTCTGCACGCAGGAAGAACAGGCGGCCCGCGATGCCATGAGCCAGCGCATCGAATCGGCCGCCTGGAGCCAGGAGCAGGTGCGCATGCTGCGCACCCTGGGCATGCAAGTCGCCGACAAGGACGTGGCGCTTGTGTTGGTCGAGGTGCACAACCGCGGGCTGTTCGTTGCAGGCTTGGTGCTGGTCGGGACCCTGGCATACATGGCTTGGCTAAACGAGTTCGGTGTCCATGCAGTCAGCTCGCGGACCCAGGACATCGACCTGGCCCGGCGCCACACCCTCAAGCTGGCGACGCCGGTCTCCTTCATGGACGCCGTGCAAGCCACCATGCTGGACTTCTCTGCGGTCCCGGGAGGCCTGTCTGCATCCGCGCCGTCGACATCGGTCAAGCGACCCGGCAGAGAAGGTCTGCGGGTGGACCTCTTGACATCCGGCACGGAGTTGGGCCGGGTGGTTCACCTGCCGGAGCTTGACTGGCACGCCCAGACCATCCCCCATTTCGACTATCTGCTGACGTCGACGCGACAGGCGGCGATGCTGGCTGGAGGGCACTGCGTGCCGGTCAATGTGCCGGCGCCGGAACGCTTGGCATGGCACAAGCTGTATTCGAGCACCCGGCGTGCAAACGACACGGCCAAGGCTGAAAAGGACCTGCGCCAGGCCGCAACCCTGCTGGCCGTGCTCGTCGAGCGCGACAACCTCGGGCTTTCGACGACGGTCAGGGCGGTGCCCAAGGAAGTGCTTGGCGCCGCCCGTCAACGATTACCCGCGCTGCAGAGCCTGCTGGAGCGACATCCGCAGGCACTCGACGAGGTGGAGCGCGCCCTGCACGGCGTTGCCTTGCCGTGAGGCTCGACTGACGGTGGAACACCGGACAGCGGCGCTGGAAGCACACAGCCGCCGGGCGCGCGCGGCCGCGTCATGTCGACGGCCTCGAAGTGCACGTCATCGCGCCGGCCACGGGTCGGGCTGTTCGGGCGGGATGAGCGGGATGAGCGGGCAGGTCCGAGTCGAACTCCTCTTCTCAGCCCAGGAAGTCCAGCAGCGCGGCGTTGAACGCCGCCGGGTGCTCGAAGTACGGCAGCGCGCCGCTGTCGAAGCGCGTGATGCGCCAGTTGGCGCGATCGCGCACCAGCGCCAGGCCGCGGTAGTCGGTGAAGTCGCCGCGGACGCCGTGGCTGACCCACACCGGCTGCGCCAGCTGTTCGTAGACGGTGTGGATGTCGGCGCTGAACAGCGCGCCGCTGAGGAACTGCAGCGGCGCATGGCGTGCGCCCGGCTGCCGCGCGGTCAGCACCGCGTGGTCGGCCATCGTGGCGTCGATGTTCGGCCCGCCCCAGGTGCGGCGCAGGAAGTAGCGCACCACAGCCGGCCGCGTCAGCAGGTCGAACAGGCCCTGCGACCAGCGCGGCGCGGTCAACAGCCGCTGCAGCCAGGGCACGACGCGTGTGCTGCCGGGCGGGCCACGGCGCGGCCGCTTGCCGTTGAAGCCGGTCGGGCTGACCAGCGCCAGCCGGCCCCACAGCGCCGGCTGCTCGGCCGCCGCGCGGACCAGGAATTCGCAGCCCAGCGAGACCGCCAGCGCGTCCAGCGGCGCGCCGTCGCCGGGCCAGCGCCGGCGCAGCTCGGTGGCCACGGCCTGCAGGGCATCGGTCATGCGCCGCGGCGTGTACGGGCCGGCGTCGCGCAGGCTGTGGCCATAGCCGGGCAGTTCGACGGCGACGACGCGGCGCGTCGCGGCCAGCGCCTCGAACACCGGCCGCACCTCGGCGGCCGACGCCGCGGCGTTGATGCTGTGCACCAGCAGCAGCGGCCGGCCGCTGCCGGCGGTCCAGCAGGCGATGCTGCCGTCGACGGTGAAGCACTCGCCGGGCAGCGGCGGGGGCAGGCTGTCCAGCGCCACGCTGGCGTCGCTCAGCGGCCCAGCAGCTTGGCCACCGGGTGCGGCCGCAGGCGGAAGGCTTCGGGCATGCCACTGCCGAGCAGCGGCCTCAGGTAGGCGCGAAAGGCGTCGGTGATGTCGTTGCCGGCCGCGGCGATCAGCTGGTCTTCCATCGTCCGCGTCTTGCCCGCCACCGCGGCCAGCGGCAGCAGGGCGTAGTCGACGGCGTAGTCGGCGCTGCGCTGGATCGCCACCGACCCGTCGCTGTCACCCCAGACAGCGAACTGCACCGCCTTTTCGCCGACCTCGCGGGCTTCGCGCGCGTCGACATCGCTGACGCAGCCGAGGAACGAGCGCCGCAGGTAGCCGAAGGTGTCGCCGCGCACGCGCTTGATCTTCAGCCGGCTGTTGATCTGTTCGCACAGCAGGTCGGCCAGCGCGCCGCTGCCGCTCAACTGCACGTTGCCGTGGGCGTCGCGTTCGAGGTCGCCGCCCAGGCCCTGCGCCAGCACGCTGAGCATCGGCGTGCCGGCGGCGTCGTGGATGCCTTCGCTGACGGCCACCACGCAGCGGCCGAGCCGGGCGTGCACGGCCTGCACGTCGGCCAGGAAGCCATCCAGGTCGAACACCCGTTCGGGCAGGTAGACCAGGTGCGGGCCGTCGTCGTCGAACTTGCGCGCCAGCGCGCCGGCGGCGGTCAGGAAGCCGGCGTGGCGGCCCATCACCACGCCGACGTAGACGCCGGGCAGCGCCGCGTTGTCGAGGTTGGCGCCGGCGAAGGCCTGGACCACGAAACGGGCCGCGCTGGCGAAGCCCGGCGTGTGGTCGTTGAGCACCAGATCGTTGTCGATGGTCTTCGGGATGTGCAGGCAGCGCAGCGGGTAGCCGGCCAGCGCCGCTTCCTCGGCGACGATGCGCACGGTGTCCGACGAATCGTTGCCGCCGATGTTGAAGAACTGCTCGATCTGGTGGGCGCGCAGGACCTTGAACATCTCCTGGCAATAGGCGCGATCGGGCTTGTCGCGCGTGCTGCCCAGCGCCGCGGCCGGGGTCGCCGCGACACGTTCGAGGTGCTGGCTGGTCTCCTGCGTCAGGTCGACGAAGTCCTCGCCGACGATGCCGCGCACACCGTGACGCGCGCCATAGACGCGCTGCACGGCCGGGTGGCGGCGGGCTTCCAGCACCACGCCGACCAGCGACTGGTTGATCACCGCCGTGGGGCCGCCGCCCTGGGCGACGAGGATCCTGCCTGAGGCCATGTCGGGCTCCTGTCCGAGACTTCGATTGCGGCCATCGTAGCCCCTGATGCAGGGCGGGCCGCGAGCGTTGGCGACCGGGCGCGCGACCGGCTGCCGATCAGAAAGCGATGGTCTCGACGCGCAGCCCGCGCGATGCCAGCAGCGCGCGGGCTCGCTCGGCGTCGTCGCGCCGTGCGAAGGGCCAGCAGACGACGCGCCAGTCATCGCCCACGGCGACGAGCTCGACCTGCACCGCGGCCCCGCCGGTGCCCTGGTTGGCCAGCAACGAGCGCAGAGCGATCTGCAGTTGCTCGGATTCGGCGCGCGTGCGCAGCAGCCGGGTCGTCAGGGCGAAGGCCGTCGCCGCGGAGGCGACCGACGCCGCAGGCACTGCCGGCCCGGCGATCGCGCCCGGACGCGCCGGGGCGGCTGCCTGCGCCGGCGCAACAGGCATGGCCGGTGCAGCGGGGGCGGCTGGGGCAGCGGGGGCGGCTGGGGCAGTGGGCGACGAGGCGCGTGCGGCCGCCAACGCAGCCCGCGCCGCGGCCCGGGCAGCCGGGTCGAGCGGCGGCACGAGTTCGGGCCGGACGATGCGGCTGGGGACAGACGACGCAGCGACGGAGCCGACCTGCGGCGCCGTCGCAGCCTGCTCGACGGCCGCCAAGGCCGGCATTGCCGGCACGGCAGCCGCCGCGGGCGCCGGCGCGGGCCGGGCTGTCGATGCAACACCGGCCTGGGCGGTGGCGCGATTCGACGCAGCGGCCGCTGTCGTGGCAGATGCGGCGGTCGCGACCGGTGGCCCGGGCAGCGCGGCCACGGGCTCTGTCGCGGCAGCGGACGTCGCGAGGGGCGCTCCGTTGGACCCGGCCGGAAGCGCCGCGGGAAGCACTCTGGCCACGGCCGTTGCACCGGCCGGCTGGCCCGGCGCCGATGCCGTCGTCGCGGGTGTGGGCGTCGCGGGTGTCGGCGTCGAAGACGGCACTGCAGACGGCACCGCAGCCGCCACTGCAGCCACCCCCGCCGCTGACGCCAGCCCCGCAGCCGACGCCGGCCCGCCGGCATGCGTCACAGGTGCAGCCAGCGGTGCTGCCGCGTCGCGCGCGGGCTGCAACCAGGCGACCATCGCCGGCAGGCCCAGCGTGGCCAGTGCAATCAGCACCAGGGCCGCGGCAACGCCCCCCAGCCGAAG
>JANMAP010000208.1:0-1790 GCA_031359905.1 Burkholderiales bacterium
ACGCTGGGCCAGTACGGCGAATGGATCTTCTGCCTGGTGCGCACCAGCAGCGAAGGCAAGCCGCAGACCGGCATCAGCTTCTTGCTGATCGACATGAAGAGCCCGGGCATCACCGTCCGCCCGATCGTGCTGCTGGACGGCGAGCCCGAGGTCAACGAGGTCTGGTTCGACAACGTCGAGGTCCCGGCCGAGAACCTGATCGGCGAGGAAAACAAGGGCTGGACCTACGCCAAGCACCTGCTGGCCCACGAGCGCACCAACATCGCCGACGTCAACCGCGCCAAGCGCGAACTCGAGCGCCTGAAGCGCATCGCCAAGGCCGAAGGGGTGTGGAACGACAGCCGCTTCCGCGACCAGATCGCGCTGCTCGAAGTCGACGTCGTGGCACTCGAGATGATGGTCCTGCGCGTGCTGTCGGCGGAAAAGAGCGGCAAGCAGAGCCTGGACGTGGCGGGCCTGTTGAAGATCCGCGGCAGCGAAATCCAGCAGCGCTATGGCGAGCTGATGATGCTGGCCGCCGGCCCCTACGCCACCCCGTTCGTGTTCGAGGCCATGGAAGCCGGCTGGCAGGGCGACCATGTCGGCGCCGCGCATTGCGCGCCGCTGGCGTCGACCTACTTCAACCTGCGCAAGACCACGATCTACGGCGGGTCCAACGAAGTGCAACGCAACATCGTGGCCCAGACCGTGCTCGGGAGCTGACATGGACCCCCAAGCTCATATTCATTCGCAGCCCGCGGGGACCCGCAAGGGCCCCTTCATGGCCCCGGGGGCGCATGTCCCCTTTGGGGCGGCCCGGCAGGAGGCATGACATGGACTTCGACTTCACCGATGACCAGGAATCCCTGCGCGACGCCGTGCGCCGCTGGGTCGACAAGGGCTTCACTTTCGATCGCCGCCACGCGCTGGCCAAGGCCGGCGGCGCCACCCGCGCGGTTTACGGCGAACTCGCCGATCTGGGCCTGACCGGGCTGGCCGTGCCCGAAGCCCATGGTGGCCTGGGCTTCGGCGCGATCGAGGCCATGGTGGTCAGCGAAGAACTCGGTCGCGGCCTGGTCAATGCGCCGTATGCCGCCGGCGCCCTGGTCTCGCCGGCATTGCTGGTGGCGGCCGCGCCCGACGTGCAGGCCCGGTGGCTGCCGAAAGTCGCCGATTCATAGGCGCTGGTGGTGCTGGCGCATCAGGAGCGCGCCGCACGCTACCGCCTGACGCACGTCACCACCCGCGCCGCGCAGGCCGGCGGCGCGTGGCGTGTGAACGGCACCAAGAGCCTGGTGCCGGCCGGCGACGAGGCCGACGCCTTCATCATGCCGGCACGCTGGAATGGCGCCGACGACGACAGCGCCGGCATCGGCCTGTTCCTGGTCGAGCGCAGCGCTGCCGCGGTGCGCGGCTACCCGACGCACGACGGCGCCCGCGCCGCCGACGTGGTGCTGCAGGACGCCGCCGCCACGCTGATCGCCGCCGAGGGCTTCACCGCGCTGGAAACCGCCGTCGACATCGCCATTGCCGCGCAGTGCGCGGAAGCCGTCGGGCTGATGGACCGGCTGGTGGCCATCACCGTCGAGTACATGAACACGCGCAAGCAGTTCGGCGTCGCCATCGCCACGTTCCAGGCGCTGCGCCACCGGATGGCCGACGTCAAGATGCAGCTCGAGCTTGGCCGCTCGATGAGCTATTTCGCCAGCCTGAAGCTCGGTGAGCCTGCTGCGCAGCGCCGGCGCGCGATCAGCCAGGCGCGGGTGCAGCTGGGCCACAGCATGCGCTACGTCGGCCAGCAGTGCGTGCAG
>JANMAP010000221.1:0-23871 GCA_031359905.1 Burkholderiales bacterium
GCCGCCCACTGCTGCAAGCGCTGGGCGTTTTCGCCGCCCTGCTCGCCGCGGCGCCGCTCGCTGCCCAGGCGCAGGACTGGCCGTCCAAGCCGATCCGCATCGTCGTGCCCTACACCCCGGGCGGCTCGTCGGACATCATCGCCCGCGCCATCAGCCAGCCGCTGCAAGAGGCGCTGAAGCAGACCGTGGTTGTCGAGAACAAGGCCGGTGCCAACGGCAACACCGGCACCGAGTTCGTCGCCAAGTCGCCGGCCGACGGCTACACGCTGCTGCTGTGCGATGTCGGCGCACTGGCCATCACGCCGTCGGTCTACCCGAAGCTGGCCTTCGACCCCAGCACCGACCTGCGCGGCGTGGCCATGCTGGCCTACTCGCCGCACCTGCTGGTGGTGCACCCGTCGGTGCCGGCCAACAACCTGAAGGAACTGGTCGCGCTGTCGAAGACCACGCCACTCAACTTCGCGGTCACCGCGATGGGCAGCGCACCGCACCTCGCCGGCGTGGCGGTCGAAACGGCCAGCGGCGCCAAATGGGCCTACATCCCGTACAAGGGCGGTTCGCAGGCGATCCAGGACACCATGGCCGGGCAGACCCAGGTGCTGATGAACGGCATGCTGGCGACGCTGCCGCACGTGCAGTCGGGCAAGCTGAAGGTGCTGGGCGTGTCGCAGGCCACGCGTGCGGCCCTGCTGCCCAACGTGCCGACCATCGCCGAACAGGGCATCAAGGGCTTCGAATCCGGCACCTGGCAGGGCCTGCTGGCGCCGGCGGGCACACCGCCGGCCGTGCTGGCCCGGCTGGCGGCCGAACTGACGCGCATCATCCAGCTGCCCGACATCCGCTCGCGCCTGAACGCCCAGGGCGCCGATGTCCGCACCATGACCCCGGCCGAATTCGGCCCGTTCTTCGAGCGCGAACGCGCCAAGTGGGCCGAGGTGGTGGTGCGCAACAACATCAAGCTGGACTGACCCCCATGACCCGACCCGCCCTGTTGCAGACCCTGCGGCTGATGCCGTCGCTCGAGGCCCGGCTGGCCGAGCGCTACGCCGTGACGCGGCTGACGGAACAGCGCGACGCGGCGGCCTTCCTGACCGCGCGCGGCGCGGACTTCGCTGGGCTGGTGACATCGGCCGCGGTCGGCGCCGACGCGGCGCTGATCGACGCCCTGCCGCAGTTGCGCGTGATCTCCAGCTTCGGCGTCGGCCTCGACAAGCTCGACCTGGCCGCGGCCGCGGCGCGCGGCATCCCCATCGGCTACACCCCCGACGTGCTCAACGACTGCGTCGCCGACCTGGCCTTCGGCCTGATGCTCGACGTCGCGCGCGGCATCAGCGCCGGCGACCGCTACGTGCGCCGCGGCGACTGGGAAGGCACGCCGTCCACCCCGGCGACGCTGAAGTTCCCGCTCGGCCGCAAGGTCAGCGGCGCGAACCTCGGCATCGTCGGCCTGGGGCGCATCGGGCGCACGATCGCCCGGCGCGCGTCGGGCTTCGAGATGGCCGTGCGTTACCACAGCCGGCGGCCGGTCGACGGCGTGGCCTGGGTCCACGAACCGTCGCTGACCGGTCTGGCGCAGTGGGCCGACTACCTGGTCGTCATCGCCGCCGGCGGCGCCGGCACGCGCCACCTGGTCGACGCCGCGGTGCTCGACGCGCTGGGGCCGCAGGGCTTTCTGATCAACGTCGCACGCGGCAGCGTCATCGAGGAAGCGGCGCTGGTGCGCGCGCTGGTCGACCGGCGCATCGCCGGCGCCGGCCTGGACGTGTTCGACAACGAACCGCAGGTGCCGCCCGCGCTGTTCGCGCTGGACAACGTGGTGCTGCTGCCGCACATCGCCAGCGCCACCGTCGAAACCCGCCAGGCCATGGCCGACCGCGTGGCCGACAACCTCGACGCCTTCTTTGCCGATGGCCGGCTGGTGTCGGCAGCCGCCTGAGCCGCTGCGCGCCGCATCAAACCCGCATCAAACCCGCATCGCACCCGCAGCACACCCGAAGCACACCCGCTCCACACCCGCTTCACACCCTTCACTTCACCGGAGAACCCCATGCGCGAGAACCTGCTGCGAAAGACCTGGGCCAGTGGCGGCGCCGTCGTCAACGGCTGGCTGGCCATCCCCAACAGCTTCTCGGCCGAGACCATGGCCCACGCCGGCTGGGATTCGCTGACCATCGACCTGCAGCACGGCGTGATCGACTACAGCGCCCTGGTGCCGATGCTGCAGGCCATCAGCACCACCACCACCGTGCCGGTGGTGCGCGTGCCCTGGCTCGAACCCGGGATCCTGATGAAGACCCTGGACGCGGGGGCGTATGGCGTGATCTGCCCGATGGTCAACACCCGCGACGACGCGCAGAAGCTGGTCGCGTACACCCACTACGCGCCGCAGGGCACGCGCAGCTTCGGCCCGGTGCGGGCCACGCTGTACGGCGGTGCCGATTACGCGCAGCACGCCAACCAGACCATCGTCACCTTCGCGATGATCGAAACCGCGCAGGCCCTGGACAACCTCGACGCGATCCTCTCGGTCGAGGGCCTGGACGCGATCTACATCGGGCCGTCCGACCTGTCGCTGGCCCTCGGCTGCCGGCCGACCTTCGACGACCTGGACCCGCCCGCCGCGCAGGCCGTCGACCACATCCTGGCCCGCGCCAAGGCGCATGGCCTGGTTGCCGGCATCCACAACGGCAGCCCCGAAGGCGCGCTGGCACGCATTGCCAAGGGCTTCCAGTTCGTCACCGTCAGCTCGGACGCCAGGCTGATGGCGGCGGGGGCGCAGCAGGTGCTGGCGCGGATGCGCGCGGGCAGCGCCGCCGCGCCGTCCGGCACCTATTGACGCGCCACTGCTTTCAGGAACCCGAGGACACTTCATGAAGATCGGATTCATCGGCCTGGGCATCATGGGCGCGCCGATGGCGTTGCACCTGCTGGACGCCGGCCACAGCCTGTTCGTGCACACCCGCGGCAAGCTCCCGGGCAGCGTCGCCGCGTCCAGCGCCCAGCCCTGCGCCAGCGCCGCGGACGTCGCCCGCCAGGCCGAGGTGGTGTTCGTCATGGTCCCCGACACCCCCGACGTCGAGGCGGTGCTGTTCGGCGAACGCGGCGTCGCCGCGGCGTTGCACGCGGGCGGCGGCGGGCGCAAGGTGGTCGTCGACATGAGCTCGATCTCGCCGCTGGCCACCAAGGCGTTCGCACTGAAGATCAACGCGCTGGGCGCCGACTACATCGACGCACCCGTCTCCGGCGGCGAGGTCGGCGCCCAGGCCGGCACGCTGACCATCATGTGCGGCGGCGACGCCGCGGTGTACGACCGCATCCTGCCGCTGCTGCAGGCCATGGGCAAGAACATCACGCTGGTCGGCGGCAACGGGGACGGCCAGACGACCAAGGTCGCCAACCAGATCATCGTCGCGCTGAACATCGCCGCCGTCGGCGAAGCGCTGCTCTTCGCCAGCAAGGCCGGCGCCGACCCGGCCAAGGTGCGCCAGGCGCTGATGGGCGGCTTCGCTGCCAGCCGCATCCTCGAAGTCCACGGCGAACGGATGATCAAGCGCAGCTTCGCGCCGGGCTTTCGCATCCGGCTGCACCAGAAGGACCTGAACCTGGCGCTGCAGGGCGCCAGGGAGATCGGCGTGTCGCTGCCGCAGACCGCCGGCGCCGCACAGCTGATGCAGGCCTGCGCCGCCAACGGCATGGCCGATCTGGACCATTCGGCGCTTGTCAAGGCGCTGGAACTGATGGCCGACCACGAGGTGGCGAGCGGCTGAGCGCCGCGGCGCCGGCTCGGTCAGGGGGCCGGGGGCAGGGCGTCGCTGACCAGTTCGGCGCGCAGCTCGCGGATGCGTTCGTCGGTGTAGTAGCCGCCGTATTCGGTATAGCGCAGGAACGGCCGGGCGCAGGCCACGCAGAGCCAGACATCGCAGCGGTTGTAGGGGAAGAAGGCCGGTGCGATCGGCGCGTCGACCGACCAGCCGTGGGTGCCCGCGGGGTGGTGTTCCTGCAGGGTGGGCTCGGTATCGTCGCCGTCGATATAGTGGTCGTGGTCGGGACGCAGCGTGCCGACGCGGCGCAGCCCGGCGCGGTCGAATCCTGCGGACAGCGATTCCCAGCCCGGGCAGACCAGGCTGTCGCAGACCGCGCAGCCGGCCGTCGGCCGCCATGAGCGCGCTAGCGCGATCAGTCCATCGGTCGACAACAGCGGTTCAGGGGAGTCGCTCATGGGGTGCCGTTGGTGCGGCCGGGCCGCGGTCGGCTCCGACGCTAGCGCATTTCCATTGCGCGAGGCTTCGAGAAACACAATCGCCTGGCCTGCCCATCCGGCGTTCGGTCCGGACGCCTGAAGCGACGGCCGGCGCGGCGGCCGGGCCGGCGCAACGCCGTCGGCCATCGCCGGTGAACTGCGGCCCGCGCGCACACTCCAAGCCCGATGCGCTGCGCCCCGGCCATGCTCCTGCTGACCCTGCTGCTGGCTGCCGGCCCCGCGCTGGCCCAGCGCACCGACCCCTTGCACTCCGCCGAGTGCCGCCAGGCGCTGGCCGACCTGCAGGTGCAGGAAAGCGCCGGCAAGGCAATACAGCCGGTGCCCGACGCCAGCAACGCGGCGGCGTCCGCGGCGGGGCTCGGGGCGGCGCGGCGCCTGGTGCTGCACCGCTGCCTGGGCAGCCGGCTCGATGCCCCGCCGCCACAGGCGGCGTTGCGGCGGGTCCAGCCGCCCACAGTCGTGCCGCCGGTCAGCGCCGGCGGGGGCATGCCGGCGCCGCTGCGGCCACCGATGGTGCCGCCCGCCGGGGCGCCCCCTGCCGCGGTGGCGCCGCCGTCGATTGTTTCGTGCGACCCCGCCGGCTGCTGGGCCAGCGACGGTTCGCGGCTGACTCGCGTCGGCCCGCAATTGCTGGGGCCGCGCGGCCTGTGCAGCCCGCAAGGGCTGACGGGCTGCCATTGAACGGCCGGCGCGGCCGGTTGCGCCAGCGCCCTGTGTTCGCAAGCGCACAGACCCGGTCCACCGGCCACCCATACGGTGACGTGCAACCGTCGTGCCGCCCGGCGCGACAACGCCTCTTCCCACCCGAAGCTCCCCGCATGACATCGGCCGTCCACCGTCACCGCGCAGCGGCCTGAAGGCATGCACTTCCTCGGCATCGGCACCGCGAGCCCGCCGGCCCGCTACACGAAAGCCGATTGCCTGGCCGCGTTCGAGCGCTCGGACTGGTACGCGCGGCTGGACAGCCGCGCCCACCTGATCGCGCGCGCCGTGCTCCAGCGCGACAACGGCATCGAGGCCCGCCACCTGGCGGTCGACGACCTGGCCGATGTCTTCCAGATCGACCCGAACACGCTGTCGCGCCGCTTCGCCTGGCACGCCCCGCTGCTGGCCGCGCAGGCCGCGTCGCGTGCGCTGGCCGCCGCCCGCATCGCGCCACAGGCCATCGACGCGGTCATCGTCAGCACCTGCACCGGCTATCTGTGCCCGGGGCTGTCGGGGTACGTCGCCGAGCGTCTGGCGCTGCGCGCCGACGTGCAGGCGCTGGACCTGGTCGGCCAGGGTTGCGGCGCGGCGCTGCCCAACCTGCAACTGGCGCGCAGCCTGCTGGCGGCTGGCGACAGCGCCAACGTGCTGTCGGTCTGCGTCGAGGTCAGCAGCGCGGCGATGTACCTCGACAACGACCCCGGCGTGCTGATCAGTGCCTGCCTGTTCGGCGACGGCGCCGGCGCGGCAGTGCTGTCGCGCCAGGCCGATCCGACGCGACGGCGGCTGACCTGGAAGGACAGCAGCTCGTTGCTCGACCCGGCGCTGCGCGAGGCCCTGCGCTTCGAGCAGCGCGACGGCTTGCTGCGCAACATCCTGACGCGCGCCGTGCCGACGCTGGCCGCCGAACACGCCCGGCGCGTGCTGGGCACGGTGCTGCACCGCGCCGGGCTGCACCCGGGGGACATCCGCGCCTGGATCCTGCACGCTGGCGGCCGCGACGTGCTGCAGGCCTTGCAGGAGCGTCTGGAGCTGCAAAGCCACGACCTGCGCTACAGCGCCGCGATGCTGCGCGAACACGGCAACCTGTCGAGCGCCTTCGTCTACTTCGTGCTCGAAGCGGCGCTGGCCGATGCGGCCCCTGGCGGCTGGTGGTGGCTGTCCTCGTTCGGCGCCGGGTTCAGCTGCCACGGTGCCTTGCTTGAAGTCCAATGAGGCTGGCACGCCACGGCCGCGCACGCGGCACTGCCACCCCGCGATGAAGCTGCCGCGTGTCGTCGCGCCGGAAGTGCTGGACCATCTGGCCGCCGCCAGCCCGGCGGCCCAGCGCGCGCGCCGCGACCTGCAGCGGGTGCACCGCGTGATGGGCACGCGGGCCATCGTGGCGCGCGGCTGGCAGGCCTTGATGCCGCGCTGGATGCCATCGCTGCTGCAGCCCACCAACGACGACAACCCCGACGCGCCGCCCCCAGGCCCGCTGCGCGTTTTGGAACTCGGCGCCGGCGACGGCACGCTGCTGCTCGGCGTGGCCCGCGCGCTGGCCGCGGACTGGCCCGCCGTGCAGCTGACCCTGCTCGACCGCCAGGGCCTGGCCAGCGCCGACACGCTGGCCGCCTACGCGCAGCTGGGCTGGACGGTGCGCGTCGAGGTGCAGGACGTGCTGGCCTGGGCCGACCCGCCGCACAGTGGGCCAGCGCCTGCGACCACATCCACGTCCGCAACGGCAACCGCAGCCGCATCGGCAACGGCAACGGCGGCCGCAGCCGCATCGGCAGCCGCATCGGCAGCCGCATCGGCATCCGCATCCGCGGCCACGCCTGCAGCTGCCCCTGTGCCACCGGCAGCGCCCGGGCCTGTGCCCGCCCCGCGGCCCGCCTGGGACCTGATCACCACCAGCCTGTTCCTGCACCACTTCGAAGGCGCGGCGCTGGATGCACTGCTGGCCGCGGTGGCGGCGCGCGCCCAGTGCTTCTTCGCCTGCGAACCGCGCCGCGCCACGCTGGCGTTGGCCAGCAGCCACCTGATCGGCGCGCTGGGTGCCAGCGCGGTGACGCGCGCCGACGCCGTGACCAGCGTGCACGCCGGCTTCCGCGGCCGCGAGTTGACGCGGCTGTGGCCCGGCGCGGCGGACATCTGGCAGTGCCGCGAGAACGCCGCCGGCCTGTTCAGCCACTGTTTCAGCGCCCGGCGCGCGGGGGCCGCGTGATGCCGGCCGGCACACGCTGCAGCTTCGACGCCGTCATCGTCGGCGCCGGGCCGGCCGGCGCCACGGCGGCGACATTGCTGGCGCGCGCCGGCTGGGCCGTGGCGCTGGTCGAACAGCAACGCTTTCCGCGCCGCAAGGTCTGCGGCGAATGCCTGGCCGCCAGCAACCTGCCGCTGCTCGATGCGCTGGGCATCGCCGATTCGTTCGTCGCCCGTGCCGGGCCCGAGCTGCGCAGCGTGCAGCTGCTGCGCGGCGATGACATGGTCCGCGCCGAGCTGCCGGCCGCTGCCGACGCGCGCCACCGCTGGGGCCGCGCGCTCGGCCGCGAGACCCTGGACACGCTGCTGCTGGCCCGCGCCCGCGCCGCCGGGACGACGCTGTTCCAGCCCTGGACGCTGGCCGCCGCCGAGGGCCGTGCCGGGGACTGGTCGTGCCGGCTGCGGGCGGTCGACACGTCGCAGGCGCTGACTCTGCGCAGCCCGGTGCTGATCGATGCGCACGGCTCGTGGTCGGACCTGCCGGCCACCCGCGCGCGCCGCCGGCAGACGCGCGATGCGGGCAACCTGTTCGCCTTCAAGGCGAACTTCAGCGGTGCATCGCCGGCGGCCGGGGCGATCAGCGTGCTGGCGCTGGACGGCGGCTACGGCGGCATGGTGCAGGCCGACGGCGGGACCACCACGCTGGCCTGCTGCGTGCGCCGCGACCGTCTCGACCAGCTGCGCGGCGCCGCGCCCGGGCAGCGCGCCGGCGACGCCATCGAGGCCTGGCTGCGACGCACCTGTGGCGGCGTCGACCAGGCGCTGCGCGGTGCCGTGCGCGACGGCCCCTGGCTCGCCGCCGGGCCGATCGATCCGGGCGTGCGGCTCGGCTGCAGCGACGGGCTGCTGCGCATCGGCAACGCCGCTGGCGAGGCCCATCCGATCCTCGGTGAAGGCATGAGCATGGCGCTGCAGTCGGCGGCCCTGCTCTGCCGCCACCTGACCAGCGCCGGGTCGCTCGCCCTGCAGCCGGATGCGGCACTGCAGGCCGGCCTGCAGCACGGCTACGCGCTGGACTGGCGGCGCCAGTTCGCGCCGCGCCTGCACGTCGCTGCCGCCTTTGCCCACGCCGCGATGCGCCCGGCGGCGTCGGCAGCGTTGCTCGGGCTGGCGCGGCGCTGGCCGGCGCTGCTGACCCACGGCGCGCGCTGGGGGGGCAAAGTCCGCCCGCTGGCGCTGGCCACCACCGCGGCCATGCCGCTGGCCCATCCGGAGAACCCATGAACGCGACCACCTTCGAACGCCTGCAGACCATCGTCGCCCGCGACTTCCCGCTGGCCCGCGGCCCGCTCGTCCCGGAAACGACGCTGGCTGGACTGAGCATCGATTCGCTGGGTATCGTCGAGCTGCTGTGGAACGTCGAGGACGAGTTCAAGATCAAGCTGCCGCCCGACCCGCAGGGCCTGGACACCCTGGCCGACGTCGTGCTGCGCATCGACGCGCTGGTGGCCCGCCAGCGGCTGGCGGCCAGCGCCGGCGCGCCGGCCGCGGCACACCCGCCGCAGGCACGCTGAATGGTCCACTGGGTGACGCGCTGAGCGGCGTGCCGGGTGACGTGCTGAATGACATGCTGAATGACGGGCCGCGTGGCCCGGTGCGCGGCACGCGGGGCCCGGCATGAAGCGCGTGGCCGTCAGCGGCATCGGCGTGGTTTCGCCGCTGGGCAACAGCCCGGCCGAGGTCTACGCGCGGGCGCGCGCCGGCCACTCCGGTATCCACCGGTTGGAGAGCCCCTTCGCCGCACGGCTGAGCTCGGCGCTGGTGGCCAGCGCCGATTTCGACGCAGCGTCGTTCTTCGACGCGCTGCAGCTGCGCATGCTCGACCGCTTCAGTCTGCTGGCGCTGTACGCTGCCAAGCAGGCCGTCGCCGCGTCGTCGGGCGCACTCGACGGTGTCGATCCGGAACGCGCCGGCGTCTTCGTCGGCAACGGCATGGGCGGCACGCTGAGCATGGACGACGGCTACCAGACGCTGTATGGCGGCGCCTCCGACCGCATCAAGCCCTTCACCATCCTGCTCGGCATGCACAACGCACCGGCCGCGTGGATCGGCATCGAACACGGCCTGCGCGGGCCGGGCATGACCTATTCGACGGCCTGTTCGTCGTCGGCGGTGGCCATCGGCGAAGCCTGGCTGCGCATCGCCAGCGGACAGCTCGATCTGGCGCTGGCGGGCGGCACCGAAGCCCCGTTGTCCAACGGCTCGATGAAGGCCTGGGAAGCGCTGCACACGGTGGCCACGCCGGACCCCGACGCACCCGCGGCGTCGTGCCGGCCATTCTCGAAGGACCGCAGCGGCATGGTCCTCGGCGAAGGCGCGGCGATGCTCGTGCTCGAACCCTGGGAGCGGGCCGTCGCGCGCGGCGCGGACACCCATGGCGAGATCCTCGGCTACGGCCTGAGCAACGACGCCAGCCACATCACGCGCCCGAGCGTCGACGGCCAGGCCACGGCGATGCGCGCGGCGCTGCAGTCGGCGCGGCTCGACGCTGCCGAGATCGACGCCATCAACGCCCACGGCACCGGCACCAAGGCCAACGACAGCACCGAAACCGCGGCGATCAAGGCCGTCTTCGGGGCCCGTGCCGGGCGCATCCCGATCAGCGCGACCAAGGCCATCCACGGCCACCTGCTGGGCGCCGCCGGGGCGCTGGAATGCGTGCTGGCACTGCTGGCGATGCGCCACGCGGTGGCGCTGCCGACCATGCACCTGCAGACGCCCGATCCTGAATGCGACCTCGATTACGTGCCCAACGTGGCGCGCGACGGCGTGGCCGCACGCACCATGCTGTCCAACTCGTTCGCCTTCGGCGGCTCCAACGCCGTGCTGGCGCTTCGCAGCGGCGGCTGAACCAGCGGCGGCCGCCGACGACCGGTTCGGCCCGGCTGGCGATTGGCGACGGCGATCGCGCTTTCGTCGCAGCGCGTGGGGCCGGCGGCAGCGCGCTGCGCACAGGGCGGCTTCCGTCGCTTGCCGACCGCTCTGTCCGCAGCCCCTCATCTTCATCGCCACCCTCAACACACGGGCGATGGCCCTGTGGTCGGTCGCCCGCCGGCCCGCTGCGCAGCGGGCCTGAACGCCCCGGCGCAAGCGCGCTGGACACGCCTGCCCTCCGCCGGCATGCAGCCGGCAGGCTGGCAGCCTGCATCCCGCCTGCATCCCGCCCGAATTCGGCAGAAGGCCGGGGACTGGCGCAACCGCTAGACTGCCGGCGCTGTCGCAGGTTGCCCAGGAAGTACCGCCCATGAACGTCAAGCGCATCATCGACTTCACCGAGAAGTTGTTCCTCGTCTTGATCGCGCTGTTCACCGTCGCGGCGATGGTCCAGGAGATCGTCACGCTGGTCGAGAACCGGAAGATCGAACTGAAGGACCTGCTGCTGATGTTCATCTACGCCGAGGTGCTGGGCATGCTCGGCGCCTTCTACGCCAGCCACCGCATCCCGATCACCATCCCGCTGTTCATCGCGATGACGGCGCTCAGCCGGTTGATCATCCTGCAGGGCAAGGAAGGCCAGCCGTCGATCCTGCTGTTCGAGAGCGGCGCGATTCTGCTGATCGCAGTGGCCGGATGGGTCGTCAGCCGGATCCGCGCCCACGAATGAACACCTCTGCCGACGCACCCCCGGCCACGCCCGCCGCGGCGAAGAACCGTATCAGCCCGAAGAAGCTGATGCTGAGCAAGTGGACCGCGGTCAACCCGCAGCATCGGGAAAGGCACTTCGTCGTCACCCGCGTGATCGAACCCGAGCCGCCGGCCGTGCGCATCGAACAGGTCGAACTCGAGGCCGTGCATTCGCGGCGCGTGCAGACCGTCGACTGGCGCGAACTGACCGACACCGCGGTCTGGCGGCAGGGCTGGACCTGATCGCCGCTGCGGCCGAGGTAGGACCCCCAGCCCCCAGCCCTGAAAGGTGCTGCCCACATACTGCGGGCACCCGGGGCTGGCGATCCGAACGCCGCCGCACGATCGATCGCAGCAGGAGACGACAACGATGAACGGCGCAGCCCACGACATGCCGGTGCTGGTCGCCGGCGGCGGCATCGGCGGGCTGGCCGCGGCGCTGGCGCTGACGCGCCGCGGGCTGCGCGTGAAGGTGCTGGAACAGTCGCCGCAGCTCGGCGAGATCGGCGCCGGCGTGCAGCTCGGGCCGAATGCCTTTGCGGCGTTCGACGCGCTGGGCATCGGCCGGCAGGTGCGCAGCCGCGCCGTGTACATCGACGAGATGGTGATGCACGACGCGCTCGACGAAAGCCTGGTCGGACGGATCCCCACCGGCGACGCCTTCCGGCGGCGCTTCGGCAACCCGTACGCGGTGATCCACCGGGCCGACGTCCACCGCTCGCTGCTCGAAGGCACGCTGGCGTCCGATCGCATCGAGATGCTGACGTCGACCACCGTGCAGCATGTCGAACAGGACACCGACGGCGTGACGGTGCACGACGCTCAGGGCCACCGCCACCGCGGCATGGCGCTGATTGGCGCGGACGGTGTGAAGTCGGCGGTGCGCCGGCAGTTCGTCGGCGATCCGGCGCGCGTGTCGGGCCATGTGGTCTACCGGGCGGTCGTCGACAAGCACGACTTTCCGGCCGATCTGCAGTGGAACGCCGCCAGCATCTGGGTCGGCCCGAACTGCCATCTCGTGCACTACCCGCTGCGCGGCGGCGAGCAGTACAACGTGGTTGTGACGTTCCACAGCCGCGACCGCGAAGAGTGGGGCGTTCGCGAAGGCAGCCGCGACGAGGTGCAGAGCTATTTCACGGGCATCTGCGCCAGGGCCCGTCAGTTGATCGACCTGCCGAAGGACTGGAAGCGCTGGGCCACCGCCGACCGTGACCCGATCGGCGAGTGGACCTTCGGCCGCACCACGCTGCTTGGCGACGCCGCGCACCCGACGCTGCAATACCTGGCCCAGGGCGCCTGCATGGCCCTGGAAGACGCGGTGACGCTGGGCGAGGCGCTGCGCGTCAGCGCGACGGGGCCGCAGCCCGACTTCGCGGCGGCCTTCGCGCTGTACCAGCGAGCGCGGGTCGCGCGCACCGCGCGCATCGTGCTGTCGACGCGCGAGATGGGCCGCATCTTCCACGCCCGGGGCGTCGAGCGGCTGGTGCGCAACGACCTGTGGAAGGGACGGTCGGCGGACCGCTTCTACGACGCCATGGAGTGGCTGTACGGCTGGAGGGTCGAAACCTGCATGGATTGACTCGCCTGCCGAAAGCAAACACGCCGCCGCGCCAGCGACAATGTCGCGGTTGTCAGTTGCGCCCGGCGCCGGGATTGATCCGTGCGCAAGGCTTCTCGCAGTGAACCTTCCTTCGATCCTCTCCCGCCGCCGCGTCACCGTCGCCTCGCTGCTGGCACTCGGCGTGGCTGGGCTGGGCGCCTGCGCCTCGCCGGTCGCCGTGATCAATGCGATCACGCCCAGCGACACGCACCGCCTGCTGCCCGACCTGCCCTACCGGCCGGGCAGCGACGATCCGCGCCAGCGCTTGGACGTCTATCAGCCGCTGACCCCCGCCGGGGCGGCACCCTCGCCGGTGGTGGTCTTCTTCTACGGCGGGTCGTGGAACAGCGGCGATCGAAAGGCCTACCGCTTCGTCGGCGAGGCGCTGGCCGCGCGCGGCATCGTGGTGGTGATCGCCGACTATCGCCTGTACCCGCAGGTCAGCTATCCGACGTTCCTCGAAGACTGCGCGCTGGCCACCGCCTGGACGCTGCGCGAGATCGGCCGCTTCGGTGGCGATGCCGGTCGCGTCCTCGTGATGGGCCACAGCGCTGGCGCCTACAACGCCGCGATGATCGCGCTGGACCCGCGCTGGCTGGCGCTGCAGGGCCTGCAACCAGCGGCCCTGCACGGCTGGATCGGACTGGCCGGGCCATACGACTTCCTGCCTGTCGACGTGCCGGAGGTGAAGCCGGTCTTCCACCATCCCAACGAGCCCCCCGACTCGCAGCCGCTGGCCCACGTCGCGGACACCGCGGGCAGCCTGCGCGCCTTCCTCGGCGTGTCGCGGCGCGACACGTATGTCAACCCGCAGCGCAACAGCGT
The DNA here is from genome assembly GCA_031359905.1 of Burkholderiales bacterium. Lineage (GTDB taxonomy): Bacteria > Pseudomonadota > Gammaproteobacteria > Burkholderiales > Burkholderiaceae_C > Rubrivivax. The sequence continues at coordinate 13,260 of JANMAP010000221.1, forward strand.
GCGCCTGGCGCAGGCGCTGCGCGACCGGGGCGCGAAGATCGAACTGCGCTGGTACGAGAACACCAGCCACCTGACGTTGATCGGCGCCATCGCGCGCCCACTGCGCTGGCTCGACCCGGTGTTGGACGATGTCGTCGGCTTCATCGGCGGCACGCCCGCCTGAACAGCCGTCCCCAGGTCAGCAGTCCCATCGGCGGCGGGCTGGCGGCGCGGCGCATCGCGGCGCGACGCGGTGGGGCTGACGCCCGCGGCCGCCGGCCGGACCCCGGCGATCAGCCGGTGCGCCGTGCCTCGCGCAGGGCCTGCTGCGTGGCCCGGCGCGCAGCGACGCCGGGCGGCAGTGGCAGCGCCTTCAGCGGCGCCTGGCCCGCCAGCCAGCGCGTCACGTTGATGGCGTCGAGCGTGCGGCCGGCGCTTTCGTGGGCGTTGAGCAGCACCACCAACACGGTCTTGCCGGCGGCGCGCAGGCGCATCACCAGGCAGCGGCCGGCCTCGTTGGTGAAGCCGGTCTTCGACAGCAGGATGTCCCAGCCCGGGCTGCCGACCAGCCGGTTGGTGTTCAGCGTGTGGTACGGCTTGCCGTTGACGAGCGCCAGGCCGCGCACCTGCGTGGTCGCGGCGACGATGGCCGGGTAGCCGGCGGCGGCGCGCATCACCACCGCCAGATCGCTGGCGCTGGAGCGGTTCTCGGGCGACAGGCCTGACGGTTCGAGCACGCGCGTGCCGGACAACTCCAGCGCTGCGGCCTTCAGCTGCACAGCCTGCAGGAACCCCGGCAGGCCGCCCGGATGATGCCGCGCCAGGCTCGACGCGGCCCGGTTGTCCGACGCCAGCAGCGCCAGTTCGATCAGCGTGCCGCGCGACAGCCGCGCGCCGACCGGCACGCCGCTGCGCGTGTGCTTGAGCGTGTCCAGGTCGGCATCGGCGATGGTCAGCAGCTCGTCGAGCGGCTGGCCGGCGTCGAGCACGATCATCGCCGTCAGCAGCTTGGTCAGCGAAGCCATTGGCACAGACGCCTCTGCGCCCTTGGCCAGCAGCACGTCGCCCGTGACCTCGTCGACGACCAGCGCATGCTGGGCGTGCAGGGCGAAGTCCGGCGCTTGCGGCTGCGCCCGCGCTGCTGCGGCGGCCACGCACAGCGCCAGCGCGACCGCTGCCGGCCAGCCCGCCCATCTGCACCACGCCCGCGTCGCGACCATCGACTCGTTCCCTCCTGCAACGGTCATCGGCCGCGGCGGCGCGACCTGTAGCGGCATCGCGCGGCAGGCAGGCCGCCGGTCACCAAGGACGGCAAAGTTCCGACATTTGTCGCGCTTCCGGGGCAGCGCGTGCAGCCTGGCCTGCGCGCCGGTCTGCGCGACCGTCACGCGCTCGGCGGGATGGCGCGGCTTGGGGTCTCCACTTCCGTGCCTGCGGCCCATGCGTTCCGCCCTAAACCCAGGACCCTGGCGCGCCGGTGGCGCCGACGCGTTGTGCGTCGTGCGTCGCCGAGCGAGCCGGCTTACTCGACCGTCACGCTCTTGGCCAGGTTCCTGGGCTTGTCGACATCGGTGCCGCGCGCGCAGGCGGTGTGGTACGCCAGCAGCTGCAGCGGCACGACGTGCAGCAGCGGGGACAGCGCGCCGTAGTGCTCGGGCATGCGGATGACGTGCACGCCGGGCGCGTTCTCGATGCGCGTGTCGGCATCGGCGAAGACATACAGCTGGCCGCCGCGGGCGCGCACTTCCTGCATGTTGCTCTTCAGCTTTTCGAGCAGCGCGTCGTTCGGCGCCACCGTGACCACCGGCATCTGGTCGGTGACCAGCGCCAGCGGGCCGTGCTTGAGCTCGCCGGCCGGGTAGGCCTCGGCGTGGATGTAGCTGATTTCCTTGAGCTTCAACGCGCCTTCCAGCGCGATCGGGTAGTGCAGCCCGCGGCCGAGGAACAGCGCGTGTTCCTTGCGCGCGAAATCCTCGCTCCAGGCGATGACCTGCGGCTCCAGCGCCAGCACCGCCTGCAGGGCCACCGGCAGGTGGCGCAGGGCCTTCAGCTCGGCGGCTTCGCGCTCGTCGCTCAGGCGCCCGCGCACCTGGGCCAGGGCCAGCGTCAGCAGGTACAGGCCGGCCAGCTGGGTCGTGAAGGCTTTCGTGCTGGCGACACCGATCTCGACGCCGGCGCGCGTGATGTAGGCCAGCTTGCATTCGCGGACCATCGCGCTGGTGGCCACGTTGCAGATCGTCAGCGTGTGTTCCATGCCCAGCCCGCGCGCGTGCTTGAGTGCCGCCAGCGTGTCGGCGGTCTCGCCGCTCTGCGTGATGGTGACGACCAGCGTGCGCGGGTCGGGCACGCTGTCGCGGTAGCGGTATTCGCTGGCGATCTCCACCGTCGTCGGGATGCCGGCGATCGCCTCCAGCCAATAGCGCGCCACGCTGCCGCTGTAGAAGCTGGTGCCGCAGGCCAGGATCAGCACCCGGTCGACGCCCTTGAAGACGCGGTGGGCCCCGTCGCCGAACAGTTCGGCGCTGATGCCTTCGACGCCTTCCAGCGTGTCGGCCAGCGCCCTCGGCTGCTCGAAGATCTCCTTTTGCATGTAGTGCCGGTAGGGGCCGAGTTCGGCGCCGCCGCTGTGCAGCTGCACGCTGCGCACCGGGCGTTGCACCGGCTGGTAGCGCCCGGGCTGGGTCCCGGGTCGGACAGGGCTGGCGGCGCTGATCCAGTACTTGCCGAGCTGCAGGTCGACGACGTCGCCTTCCTCGAGGTAGACGATGCGGTCGGTGACGCCGGCCAGGGCCATCGCGTCGCTGGCCAGGAAGTGCTCGCCCGCCGGCTGACCCTGGGCATCGACGCCGACGCCGAGCACCAGCGGCGAGCCCTGGCGCGCGCCGACGACGCGCTGCGGCTCATCGCGGCAGAACACGGCGATCGCGTAGGCCCCGCGCAGGCGCGGCAGGGTGCGCTGCACGGCGTCGAGCAGGTCGCCGTCATAGAGGCTGTGCACCAGGTGGGCGATGACCTCGGTGTCGGTCTGGCTGGCGAAGACGTAGCCGCGCTGCTGCAGTTCGGCGCGCAACTCGTCGTGGTTTTCGATGATGCCGTTGTGCACCAGGCCGATCCGCGCCACCGCCGCCACAGGGGTCTGGCCCTCGTCCAGCCCGCCGAAGCCGGTGACCATCGCATCGACATGCGGCCCGGCCGAAAAGTGCGGGTGCGCGTTGTGCACCGCCGGCGCGCCATGGGTGGCCCAGCGGGTGTGGGCGATGCCGGTGGTGGCGCTGATGTGGTCGTGCGCCACGCTGGCTTCGAGCTCGGCCACGCGCGACGTGCTGCGCGCCCGCCTCAGCCCGCCGCCCTGGTGCACGGCCACGCCGCAGCTGTCGTAGCCGCGGTATTCAAGCCGCTTCAGGCCCTCGATCAAGATCGGGACGATGTTGCGGTTGCTGACGGCGCCGACGATGCCACACATGGTTGAGTGCCCTTGTTGATCCAACGGTGGCGGATGCTAGGCTGGGCTGAATGGCATTTTCTTTCCCTTACTGACCAGTTTGTGAATGAAATCACCAACGCCTAGTGCATCTGGAGAATCATTGCAAATATCTATTTGCATTGAATTAATATTTCCAGATGGAACTCGATGCGACCGATCTGCGCCTGCTCGATCTCTTGCAGACCGACGCCGCCTTGTCCAACCAGGACCTGGCGGAACGCGCCCACACGTCGCCGGCCACCGCCTTGCGCCGCGTGCGCCGGCTGGTGGACGACGGGCTGATCGAACGCCGCGTGGCCTTGCTCGACCCGCACCGGCTGGTGCACCACCAGGGCGCGGGGCTGACCGCGCTGGTCGAGATCACGCTCGACCGCCAGGGCGCCGAGCACCTCGACGCCTTCGAGGCCCGCGCGGTGGCCGAAGGCGCGGTGCAGCAGTGCTGGCGCGTCAGCCCCGGCCCCGACTTCGTGCTGGTGGCCCATGTCGCCGACATGCCGGCCTACCACGCGCTGGTGCAGCGCCTGTTCACGCAGGACGCCAACGTGCGCAACGTCAAGGCCTTCTTCAGCGTCAAGCGCGCCAAGTTCGATCCGCGCATCGCGCTCGCCGCGCCGGCTGCGGCCGGTTGAATCACTGCTTGATGATGACCAGGCCCTTGAGGTATTCGCCCTCTGGGAAGACCACCGTCGACGGGTGGTCCGGCGCGGCGCCGACCCGCGCGTAGATCTGCCCGTCGGCCCCGGCATCCAGGCCGGCCCCGGCGACGATCTTGTGGAACAGGTCGGCGCTGATGCCGCCCGAACAGGAGAAGGTGAACAGCAGACCGCCGGGCACCAGCAGCTTGAAGGCCAGCCGGTTGATGTCCTTGTAGGCCCGCGCGGCGCGCTCGGCATGCGCCGCGCTGGCCGCGAACTTCGGCGGGTCGAGGACGATCGCGTCGAAGCTGCGGCCCTGGTCGATGAAGGCGCGCAGGGCGGCGTTGACATCCGCGTCGAGCACCGCGTGGCGCGCCGTGTCGAAGCCGTTCAGCGCCACATGCGCCTGGGCCCGCGCCAGCGCTGGCGCCGATGAATCGACGCTGGTCACCTCGCTCGCCCCGCCGGCCAGCGCCGCCACGCTGAAGCCGCCGGTGTAGCTGTAGCAGTTCAGCACGCGCTGGCAGCCGAACTGGCGAACGCTGTCGGCAAACAGCTTGCGGCTGTCGCGCTGGTCGAGGTAATAGCCGGTCTTGTGGCCCGACGCGATGTCCACGCCGAGCCGCCAGCCATGTTCGCGGATGGTGATGTCGCTGCCGCTGCCATCGCCCGGATCGCCGCGCAGCCAGCCGGTGGCCGGCGGCAGGCCCTCGAGGCCGCGCACGCTGGCGTCGCTGCGTTCGTACAGCCGCGTGCAGCCGCTGGCGGCGAGCAGCGCGTCGGTGATCACCGCCTTCCAGCGTTCGCAGCCGGCGGCGCCGAACTGCGCGCACAGCGTGTCGCCGTAGCGATCGACGATCAGCCCGGGCAGGCCGTCGGCCTCGCCGTGGACCAGGCGCAGCGCGTCGCTGGCGATCGGCAGGCGCGCGCGCAACGCGACCGCCCGTTCGATGCGCCGGCGAAAGAACACCGCGTCGATGCGTTCGGCCTCGTCGAAGCTCCAGGCGCGCACCCGGATCACCGACTGCGGGCTGTATGCGGCCCAGGCCAGGAAGCGGCCGTCGGCGTCTTCGACGCGCACCGTCTCGCCCAGGTCGGCCCGGCCGCCGGCGATGCTGCCTTCGTAGACCCACGGGTGGCGGCGTTGCAGCGAGCGTTCCTTGCCTGGGCGCAGGCGGATCGATTTCATCGCTGCGATTCTGTCAGTCGACCTGGACAGCACGGCGACCTGCAGGCTTGCGCCCGGTGGTCGCCCCCGCCGGCCGTCGTGACCCGACAGTGATGCCGGCCGTCAGCGCCGCCTGGCGCGCGGATGCGCCGCGTCGTAGACCTTGGCCAGGTGCTGGAAGTCGAGCTTGGTGTAGACCTGCGTCGTGCCGATGCTGGCGTGGCCCAGCAGTTCCTGCACCGCGCGCAGGTCGCCGCTGCTCTGCAGCACATGGCTGGCGAAGCTGTGGCGCAGCATGTGCGGGTGCACCGATGTCGGCAGCCCGGCGCGCTGCGCCTGGGCCTTCAGGCGCGTCCGCAGCTGGTTCGGTGTCAGCCGCGTTCCGCGCTGACTGACGAAGAGCGCGGACTCGCCCGGCTTGGCCAGCTGGCCGCGCACCAGCAGCCAGTCGCGCAGCGCCTGCAGCGCCGCACGGCCGACCGGCACGCTGCGCCGCTTGCTGCCCTTGCCCAGCACATGCGCGCTGGCGTCGGCGATGTCGACCCAGCCGCGCGCAGCGCTGCTGGCCTGTGCGTCCAGGCCCAGCAGTTCGGCGATGCGCAGGCCGCTGCCGTAGAGCAGCTCGGTGATCGCGCGGTCGCGCGCGGCGAGCAGCGGCGAGCCCGGCGTGTCGGCAGTGGTTGCCAGGGCCAGCGCCTGGTCGACCGACAAGGCCTTGGGCAGCGGCTTCGGCGCCTTGGGCGGACGCAGGCCGTCGACCGGATTGCGTTGCACCGCGCCCTGCCGGCCCCACCACGCGTACAGCCCGCGCCAGGCAGCCAGCGCGATGGCGATGCTGCGCGGCCCCAGCCCGGCGACGCGCATCTGTCCGGTCCAGCCGCGCACATGCTGCGGCTCGGCGCGCTGCAGTGCCACGCCCGACACGGCGGCCGACGCCTGCAGCCGCTGCAAGGCCAGCCGGTACATCGCCAGGGTGCGCGCGGCCAGCCGGCGTTCGACCTGCAGGTGGGTCAGGAAGGCCTCGATCTCGGCGGCCAGCGGTGGCGTCACGGCCATGCTGTTGGGTGCCGCGGCGTCCGCTTCAGCCGATGCGGCGTCAGCGCCAGCCGCGGCAGCAGATGGCGTTGCAGCGGCCTTGGTGATCACGCTGGACGCGATGCGGCCCATCGCCGCTTCAGTCGGCGCGCTGCACCCGCGCCAGCGCCGCGCCCGTCACTTCGCCGATGCGCATCAGGAACTCGGTGCCCATGTCGGCGCTGTAACGCGTCTGGTCGGGCGAGCCGAGCACCAGCAGGCCGAACGCGCCGTCCTTTGCGTCGGCGCCATGGCGCAGCGGAATCATGGCCATCGACTTGATGGTCGCCGGGTCGGCCAGCCAGGCCGTGGCTTCGAAGCCGGCGTTGACGCCGCAGTAAGGCAGCGTCAGGCTCCCGGCGAAGCTCTTGACGTCGTCGCTGACCGGCTGCGCGAAGGGCTGGCCGGCGTGGCGCCCGTCACCGCCCCACAGCCGGATGGCGGCCTGCGGGATCAGGAACAGGTGCTGCAGCGAATCGACCACCGCCTGCGGCAACGCGGTCGGGTCGGTGGTCAGCAGCAGCGTGCGCGTGTAGCGATGCAGGCGGTCGGCGATGGCCACGTTGTCCTGGCTGTGGCGAATCATCTCGACGATCTTCAGCTCCAGGCCCTTGATGCGCTCGCGCAGCATTTCCATCTGCCGTTCCTGCAGCGAGACGGCGCGCTGGCCATGCGGGCTGGTCAGCTGCACGCTGGACAGCAGGTCGGCATGGCGCTCGAAGAACGCCGGGTTGGTCGCCAGGTAGTGGGCGATGTCGGCTTCGGTGATGCCTTGCACGCCGTGCGGCGTGCCGGTGGGGTTGCTCACAGTTCGATCTCTCCTTCGAAGACGGTTTCGGCGGGGCCGGTCATGAAGACAGAGGCCGTCCCCTCGGCGGACCGGCCAATAGCGGCCGCTGCCGCGCCGCGCGGCTCGTTCCATTCGATCAACAAATCGCCGCCGCGCGTGTGGACCTCGACCCGCGCGTCGAGCCAACCCAGGCGGATGCCGGCGACGACGGCCGCGCAGGCGCCGGTGCCGCAGGCCAGCGTCTCGCCGGCATCGCGCTCGTGCACGCGCAGCCGGACCTCGCCGCGCGACAGCACCTGCAGGAAGCCGACGTTGACGCGCCGCGGAAATCGCGCGTGGGTCTCGATGCGCGGGCCGAGCGTGGGCACCGGCGCGCTGGCGACATCGGCCACGCGCGTCACGGCATGCGGGTTACCCATCGACAGCACGGCGAACTCGGCGCCCTCGATCGGCCAGTGTTCGAAGTCGCCTTCGACGCGGGGCGTCAGGCCGGTCGCGTCGAACGGCAGGCGCGCGTGCTCGAAGACCGGCCGGCTCATGTCGACGGTGACGCGGCCGTCGTCGCGCAGCTGCAATTCGAGCCGGTTGTTGACGGTCTCGACGGTGATGCGCTTCTTGTCGCTCAGGCCGTGGCTGTGCACGTAGCGCACGAAGCAGCGCGCGCCGTTGCCGCAATGTTCGACCTCGTCGCCGCTGGCGCCGTTGAAGATCCGGTAGCGGAAGTCGACGCCCGGCGTGGCGCTGCGCTCGACGGCCAGGATCTGGTCGGCGCCGACGCCGAAGCGGCGGTCGCCCAGGCGGCGCAGCTGCTCGGCGTTCAACTCGATCGACCCATGCGTGCCGTCGAGCACGACGAAATCGTTGCCCGCGCCTTGCATCTTGGTGAACCGCAGCCGCATCGGGGGATTATGGTCGGCGCCCTGCGGCCGCCGTCGGCGATGAGCGCACTTCGCGACCCGCGATGCATGAAAGACGCGAGCCCAGCGGCCGCCGCGGAACCGGCTTCGTCGGGCCGCTGGCGTCGCGCCTCGAGGGGAGGCGGCCGCAGGCGCTACGGGGTGGATTCGTACAACGACGGCGCACCCGGCGGGCGCGTCTTGAAACGCTTGTGGACCCACAGGTATTGCGCCGGGCAGCGGCGGATCTGCGTTTCGATCCAGCGGTTCATCGCCGCGGCGTCGGCCTCGGGGTCGTCGGTCGGCCAGCCGGTCCAGGGTTCGAGGAAGTGCACCACGTAGCCCTGCCCGCCGGGCAGCATCTCGGCCACCACCGGCTGCACGATCATGTTCAGCGAGCGGGCCAGCTTGCTCGGCGCGAGCAGCGTTGCCGCGGGGTGGCCGAAGAAGGGCACGAACGCCGCATCGCGCAGGCCGAAATCCATGTCCGCCGGGTTGAAGAACGGCATGCCGCGGCGGATCGCGCGGACCATCGGCAGCGCGCTCTGCTGGCGCGTGAACATCGCGGCGTTGCTGAAGCGGTAGCGGCCGCGGCGCAGCGCGGCGTCGAGCACGGCGTTGCTCTGCGCGGTGTAGATGTTGCAGCCGTCCTTGCGCTGGAACAGCTGCACCGCGGTGCCGGCAACGTCGACCGCCAGAAAGTGCGGCACCAGCCACATCACCGGGCGCTGACTGCGTTCGGCAAGTTGGACGTCGCCCTCGACGCGGATCAGGCGCTTCAGGCGATCGGCCGAGGCATACCAGAGCAGCGAACGTTCGAGCAGGCTGCGGCCAAGCCATTCGAAGTGCTCGCGGACCAGCGCGCGGCGCGCCGGCAGCGACAGGTCGGGCAGGCACAACTCGACGTTGCGCAGCGCCACCGCGCGGCGCTGGCGGCCCACGGCGTGCAGCAGGCGCCCGAAACCGCGGCCGAGCAACGCCTGTGCCGACAGCGGCAGCCAGTGCAGCAGCCAGACCGCGCCCAGCAGGGCATACGCGGCAAGGTCGGCGAGCAGCGTCATGCCGCGGCCTCGAGCCGGCGCGGCGTCTTGTAGCGGTGGTAGCCCCACAGGTACTGCGCGGGCTTGAGGCGGATCACGGCTTCCATCGAGCGGTTCAGCGCCGCAGCCGCGGCGTGCTGCCACGCGTCGTCGTCCGGGCGCTGGCCGGCGGCCGGCGCGGGCAGGGGCTCGGCCAGCGGCAGCGCACGCACCACGTAGCCGGCGCCGCGCGGCAGGCGTTCGGTGAACAGCACGGCCACCGCCGCACCGGTCTGCGCGACCAGCCGCGCGGCCAGGGTCATCGTGTACGCCGGCTGACCGAAGAACGGCACCCACACGCCCATGCCGTCGGGCGGCACCTGGTCGGGCAGCAGGCCCAGCGTTTCGCCGCGCTTGAGCGCGCGCAGCATCTGCCGCACGCCGGCCAGGTTGGCCGGCGCGGTGGCCAACGCCGGGCGGGCGCGGGCGGTTTCTTCGAGTTCGCGCAGCCAGGCCTGGCGCGCCGGGCGGTAAAGCACGGTCAGCGGCTGGCGGGCGCCGAAGCGTTCGGCATAGGCCTGCGCCGAAACCTCGAAGCTGCCCATGTGCGGCGTCAGCAGCACCAGGCCGCGGCCTTCGTCGAGCAGCCGCTCGACCAGGTCGTCGTCGACCCAGCGCACCGGGTCGGCAATCGCCTGCTCGCGCGGGCGCAACCACAGCCGGGGCAGCTCCATCACCAGCCGGCCGGCTTCGGCCACCGCGGCGCGGCGTTCGGCCGGGCCGATGCCGGCCAGCGCGGCGTTGGCGCGCAGGCGCTGGCGGTAGCTCGCCGACAACCCATAGACCAGCCAGCCCAGCGGGGTTCCCAAAGCGTGCAGAAAGCGCAGCGAACGCCTGGACAGCCAGCGGAGCATGAAGGTCATCGTTCGTATACTTCGGACGTCGCCGAGTTAAAGGACAACTTGCGGGGCGACAGCGGGGCCGAGCATACCGAGCCACGCAGGGCGGGCCGCCACGGGTGTGGTGCCGGTCAAACAAACCCGCTAAAGCGTTCGCCGCGGCTCCACCCAGCACGCACCCGGCGACGCAGCCCGTGCAACCAACTGGAGCTCATCCCCGTGGCGAACGACTTCCTCTTCACCTCCGAATCCGTGTCCGAAGGCCACCCCGACAAGGTTGCCGACCAGATCTCGGACGCCATCCTCGACGCGATCTTCAAGCAGGACCCGCGCAGCCGCGTGGCCGCCGAGACGCTGACCAACACCGGCCTGGTGGTGCTGGCCGGCGAGATCACGACCAACGCGCATGTCGACTACATCCAGGTCGCGCGCGACACCATCAAGCGCATCGGTTACGACAACACCGAGTACGGCATCGACTACAAGGGCTGCGCGGTGCTGGTGGCCTACGACAAGCAGAGCAACGACATCGCCCAGGGCGTCGACCACGCCAGCGACGACCACCTGAACACCGGCGCCGGCGACCAGGGCCTGATGTTCGGCTACGCCTGCGACGAGACGCCCGAGCTGATGCCCGCGCCGATCTACTACGCGCACCGCCTGGTCGA
>JANMAP010000237.1:0-11069 GCA_031359905.1 Burkholderiales bacterium
CAACCTGCGCTGGTACCTGTCTTGGCAGGCCGACGTGATGGTCAACAGCTTCATCGCCCGCGCCGACCTGGACACCGAGATGACCGTGGTGCGCAACGAGATGGAGTCCGGCGAGAACAACCCCGGCCGCGTGCTGCTGCAGCAGGTCATGGCCACGATGTACCAGTGGCACAACTACGGCAAGAGCCCGATCGGCGCGCGCGCCGATGTCGAGAACGTCGACATCCCGCGCCTGCAGGCCTTCTACCGGCAGTACTACCAGCCCGACAACGCCACGCTGATCGTCAGCGGCCGCTTCGACAGCGCCAAGGTGCTGGGCTGGGTCGCCGCGTCCTTCGGCCCGCTGGTGCGGCCGCAGCGCGCGCTGCCCGCGACCTACACGCTCGACCCGGCGCAGGACGGCGAACGCCAGGTCACGCTGCGCCGCGTCGGCGGCTCGCCGATCCTGTATGCCGCGTTCCACGTGCCCCCCGCGGCGCACCCCGACTTCGCGGCGGTCAGCCTGCTGGCGCAGGTCCTCGGCGACACGCCCGGCGGCCGGTTGCACAAGCGGCTGGTCGAACAGCGGCTGGCCGCGTCGACCTTCGCCTTCGCCTGGCCGCTGGCCGAACCGGGCCCGCTGTTCCTCGGCGTCAATCTCGCGCCGGGGCAGGATGTCGCGCCGGCGCAGGCCGCGCTGCTGGCCACCGTGCAGGCAGTGTCCAGCCAGCCCGCCGGCGAGCCGATCACCGCTGAAGAGCTGGAACGCGCGCGCACCCAGTGGCTGAACAACTGGGAGCAGGGCTTCGCCGACCCCGAACGGATCGGCGTCGAGCTGTCGAGCGCTATTGCCATCGGCGACTGGCGGCTCTATTTCCTGCAGCGCGACCAGATCCGCCGCGTCACGCTGGCCGACGTGCAGCGGGTGGCCGCCGAACGACTGCGGCGCGACAACCGCACGCTGGCCGTCTATCTGCCGACGGCGCAGCCTGAACGCGCGCCGGCACCGGCGCGCGTCGATGTCGCGGCGCTGGTCAAGGACTACCGCGGCGACGCCGGCGCGGCGCAGGCCGAGGCCTTCGACGCCACGCCGGCCAACCTCGACGCGCGCACCCAGCTGTCGCGGCTGGCCAGCGGCCTGAAGGTCGCGCTGCTGCCCAAGGGCACGCGCGGCGCGGCGGTGCGCGCGCGCTTGCGCCTGCACTACGGCGACGCGGCCAGCCTGCAGGGCCAGGAGACGGTGGCCGCGTTCGTCGCCAGCCTGCTCGACAAGGGCGCGGCGGGGCTGACGCGGCAGCAGATCGCCGACCGCTTCGACCGCCTGCAGGCCGAGGTCGGGATCTCGGCCAACGACCAGACGCTGGACATCGCCATCAGCACCAAGCGCGACCGCCTGCCGGCGGTCATCGAACTGCTCGGCCAGCTGTTGCGCCAGCCGGCCTTCCCGGCCGAGCCGCTTGAAGAAGCGCGCCGCCAATGGCTGGCCGGCATCGAACGCCAGCGCAAGGAGCCTGGCGCGCTGATCGCCAACCGCGTCGCTCGCCATGCCAACCCGTACCCGCGCGGCGACCTGCGTTACGCGCCGACGTTCGACGAGATGGAGCAGGACGTCCGCGCCGTGACGATCGAGAAGGTCCGCGCCTTCCACCAGCGCTTCTACAGCGCCGCGCAGGGCGAGTTCAGCGCGGTCGGCGATCTCGACCCGGCCGCCGTGTCGGCGGCCTTGAACCAGGCGCTGGGCGACTGGCGCCAGCCCGCGGCCGGGCCGCTGCCCTTCGTGCGCGTGCCACGGCCGCTGGTCGCCGCGCCGCCGGCGCGTTTCGTCGAGCTGACGCCCGACAAGCAGAACGCCGAACTCGTCGCCACGCTGGCCGTGCCGCTGACCGACCGCGATGCCGACCATGCCGCGCTGCTGCTGGCCAACCACCTGTTCGGCGCCGGCGGGGCGTCGCGGCTGTGGAAGCGCATCCGCGACAGCGACGGCCTGAGCTACGACGTGCGCTCGGTCCTGGCCTGGAACCCGATCGACGCCAACACCGCATGGACCGCCACGGCGATCTACGCGCCGCAGAACCAGCCCAAGGTCGAAGCCGCGCTGCGCGAAGAACTGGCCCGTTCGCTGAAGGACGGCTTCACGCAGAAGGAGATCGACGAAGGCCGCACCGGCCTGCTGGCCACACGCCGGCTGGCCCGTGCGCAAGACGCCGGGGTGGCCGCCGGCCTGGCGCAGAACCTGTACCTGGAACGCCGCTTCGCCTTCGCCCAGCAGGTCGACGAGGCGCTTTCGCGGCTGACGCTGGAACAGGTCAACGCGGCCTGGCGCAAGTTCATCTCGCCGGACCGCCTGGTGCTGGCCTTCGGCGGCGATTTCAAGAACGCGCCGTAGGCGCTCGGCAAGGCCGCGCGCTGGGCGATCTCAACCGCCGTTGCTGATGCCCGAGGCGACGTGCCCGGCGGGTACGTGCAGGGCGGCGTTCTCGATGTGGCCGGTCTGGTCGTCGAAGAAGAAGTCGGGCTCGAACTCGCGCAGGAATTCGCCCTTCGGCAGACCGCCGAGGAACATCGCCTCGTCGACTTCGACCTGCCAGTTCATCAGCGTGCGGATCGCGCGCTCGTGCGCCGGGGCACTCCGCGCGGTGACCAGCGCGGTGCGCAGCCGCATCCCGCCGGCCGGCTCATGCTGCAGGCGGTGCAGGGCCTGCAGCAGCGGCTTGAACGGGCCGGGGGCCAGCGGACTGGCCGCGCGTTCGCGCTCGTGGCTCTGGAAGGCGGCCAGCCCCTGCTGCTGGAAGACGCGTTCGGCCTCGTCGGAGAACAGCACCGCGTCGCCGTCGAAGGCGATGCGGACTTCGTCGGGGTGGGCCGTCGACGCGCGTGCGCTTTCCGGGTAGACGCGGGCTGCCGGCACGCCGGCGGCCAGCGCCGAACGCACATCGGCCTCGTTGGTCGACAGGAACAGGTTGGCGGCGAGTGGTTTCAGGTAACGCCACGGCGACTGGCCGCGCGTGAACACGCCGCGCTGCACCGGCAGCCCGAAGTGCTGCGCCGATCGGAACACACGCAGGCCCGACACCGGATCGTTGCGCGACAGGATCACGACTTCGACACGCGGCGTGTGGTCGTTGAAGGCCAGCAGCTTGTTGACCAGCGAGAAGGCCACGCCGGGCTGCGCCGGCTGTTCGACGCGTTGCAGCTGCAACTGCATGTAGGCGCGATCGTCGCTGGCTTCGAAGATGCGGTTCTCGTCTTCGAAGTCGAACAGCGCGCGAGAAGAAATGGCCACCACCAGCTGGCCGGACAGGGAGACGGGCATCGTCACTCGATGGTACGACTCGACATGCTTGTGAAACATCCGCATGGCACATTCGATCGTCATTCGTCGTTCGTCAATCGTCGCCGCATCGATCAGCAACCGTCCGCAGCCCGACCCAGCGCCCGTCCGCATGAAGAACAACGCCATGCCCGCATCCTTGCCAGCCGGCTTGCCAGTCGGTTTGCCCGCTGGGTTGGGCCGGCACCGCGTTGCCGCGGACCGGCGGACGATGGCGCGCGCCGCCACCCCCGACAAGGCATGGAAGGCGCCGCTGGACCAGCGCCGCGCTGCCGACCCGGCGATCTGGGGCGACACCGTGCCGGCCTGCTTTCGCAGCGAAGCCTTCGCCGAAGACCTGTTCGACGTCGTCGGCGGCCCGCCAGCGGCGGCACGGCGCACGCCGGTGCTGCGCTGGGCGCTGGTGTTGCTGGTCGCCGCCGCCGCGCTGGTCGGCTGGTTCAGCCGCTGAGGCGCGGCGCCGCGGGCGTCCTGCCGCGTGCGCCCGACGCTTCGGCACCCATCGGCACCCATCGGCACAAGTCGGCACCAATCGGCACGGTCGGCAAGTCGGCACAATCGCCCGCGCCAGCCGCGCCGTCGCGCGGTGCTGCAGGGGTGGACGACGATGCGCGGGCTGCGGGGGTTGTTGCTGGGTGCCGGGATGGCGATGTGGCTGGCGCTGGCGCAAGCTGCGCCGGCGCATGAACACGGCGTGGCGCAGCTGGACATCGCCGTCGATCCTGGCCGCATCAGCCTGTTGCTCGAATCGCCGCTGGACAGCCTGCTGGGCTTCGAACGCGCGCCGCGCAGCGATGACGAACGCCGCCAGGTGCAGGTGCTGCTGGCACGCTTGCGCGCCCCCGACCAATGGCTGCGCATCGACGGCGCGGCCGGCTGCCTGCTCGAATGGGTCGATGTGGTCTCGCCCGTGCTGCAGGTCGGCCCTGCTGCGGCCGCGGTGGCGGCCGCGACCGGCTCCGACACCCATGCCGGCATCGAGGCGTCGGTCAGCTTTCGCTGCCAGAGCGGCCAGCGCGCCGGCTTCGTCGAGACGCAGTTGTTCGACGCCTTCGCGCGGCTGCAGCGCATCGAGGTTCAGGTGGCCGGGCCGCGCGGGCAGATGAAGGTCGTGCTGCGCCGCCCCGCCGGGCGGGTGGCGCTGCTGCGCTGAAGTCGGCCGCGGTGCTCCAGGTTCAGGATCTGCACTACCGCTGGCCCGGCGCCGCGGCCGACGCCGTGGTGATCGACGCACTCGACGTCGCCGCCGGCCAGACCCTGTTCCTGCACGGCCCGAGCGGGTGCGGCAAGAGCACCCTGCTGGGCCTGCTGGCCGGCGTGCTGGTGGCGCGCCAGGGCCGCGTCGGCCTGCTCGGCCAGGACTGGGCGGCGCTGCCGGCCGGTCGGCGCGACGCGCGGCGTGCCGACCATGTCGGCGTGATCTTCCAGCAGTTCAACCTGCTGCCTTACCTGAGCGTGCTCGACAACGTGCTGCTGCCCTGCCGCTTCTCGGCGCGCCGCGCCGGGCGTTGCACGGGGTCGCCGACGCAGGCCGCGCAATCGCTGCTGCAGCGCATGGGTCTGGCGGCGTCGCTGTGGTCGCGGCCGGCGGCGCTGCTGTCGGTCGGCCAGCAGCAGCGGGTGGCCGCCGCGCGGGCGCTGATCGGCACGCCAGAACTCGTCATTGCCGACGAGCCGACCTCGGCGCTCGACGCCGCGCTGCGCGACGACTTCATGCGCCTGCTGCTCGGCGAATGCGCGGCCAGCGCCAGCACGCTGATCTTCGTCAGCCACGACGAGCGGCTGGCCGAGCGCTTCGACCGCCGACTGTCGCTGCCGGCGCTCAACCGCGCGGTGGTGACCGACGAAGCCACCGTGATGAACGCCGCGCCGTGAAGGCCTTGCTGACGATCGCCGCGCGCAGCGCCTGGAACCGTCGCGGCACGCTGGCGCTGGTGGTGCTGTCGATCGCCCTGGCCACGGCCTTGCTGCTCGGCCTGGAGCGGCTGCGCAGCGACATCCGCAGCAGCTTCACGCTGGCCGTCAGCGGCACCGACCTGATCGTCGGCGCGCGCACCGGGCCCGTGCAGCTGATGCTCTACGCGGTCTTCCATGTCGGCGGGGCGACCAACAACCTGCGCATGGACAGCGTGCGCGCCGTCGCCGCGCACCGCGCCGTGGCCTGGACGGTGCCGATTGCGCTCGGCGATTCGCACCGCGGTCGCCCGGTGCTCGGCACCACGCCCGACTACTTCACGCGCTTTGCTTACGGCGATGGCCAGCACCTCGCGCTGGCCGAAGGCCGGGCCTTCAGCGGCACGCTCGACGGGCTGTACGAAGCGGTGATCGGCGCCGAGGTCGCCCAGGCCCTGGGCTACCGGCTGGGCCACCCGCTGACGCTGGCGCATGGCCTGGCCGCGGTCGGCGGCGCGTTGGCCAGCGAGCATGGCGACAAGCCCTTCAGCGTGGTCGGCGTGCTGGCGCCCACCGGCACGCCGGTCGACCGCACGGTGCATGTCAGCCTGCAGGCCATCGAGGCGCTGCACCTGGACTGGATCGGCGGCGCGCCGCTGCCGGCGGCGGCCGGCCTGCGCATCGCCGCCGAGAACGCGCGCAAGTTCGACCTCGAGCCCAAGCAGGTGACGGCCGTGCTGGTCGGCCTGAAGAACCGCGTGGCGGTCTTCAATGTCCAGCGCTTCGTCAACGACTACCCGGGCGAGGCGCTGCTGGCGGTGCTGCCCGGCGTGGCGCTGGACGAACTGTGGGCCGTGCTCGGCCCGGGCGAGCGCGCCCTGCAGGCCATGTCGGGGCTGGTCGCGTTGGTCAGCCTGGCATCGCTGGTGGCGGTGGTGCTGGCTGGCCTGAACGAACGCCGGCGCGAACTGGCGGTGCTGCGCGCGGTGGGCGCCGGGCCGCGCCATGTGCTGGTGCTGCTGGCCGCCGAAGGCGCGCTGATCACGGGCCTGGGCGCGCTGCTCGGCGCCCTGGTCGCGGCAGCGGCGGTGCTGGGCGCCGGGCCGTGGGTCCAGCAGCGTTTCGGCATCACGCTGCAGGCCGGCGCACCGAGCGCGGCGCAGTGGGGCCTTTTCGTCGCCGTGCTGGCCGCGGGTATGCTCGCCAGCCTGGTGCCGGGGTTGCGGGCCTACCGCTTGTCGCTGGCCGACGGCCTGTCGCCGCGAACCTGAATCGTCCTGCCCATGAAGCACTTGTCTGGCTCCTTCCACCGTGCCCTGTTGACCTTGGCGGCCTGCGCCGCGGTGGCCACCGCCCAGGCCCAGCCGCGCGACGGCGTGCCCTTGATGAATCCGCCGCTGAACGCGGCCCCGGCCAGCGCCGCCGCGCGCCCGGCGCCGCCCGCGGTGGTCGGCGGGTACACCACCGTCAACTGGGAACAGCTGGTGCCCGCCAACTGGGATCCGTTCAAGGACTTCAAGGGTCTGGACATGGCGTCGCTGAACGACGGCGACCCGCGTGCCGCGCAGATGCTCAAGCAGATGCGCGACGCCTGGGACCAGGCGCCGACCAACCCGGCGCTGGTCGGCAAGGCCGTGCGCATCCCGGGCTTCGTCGTGCCGCTGGAAGACAGCCAGGACGGGCTGAAGGAATTCCTGCTGGTGCCGTATTTCGGGGCCTGCATCCACAGCCCGCCGCCGCCGGCCAACCAGATCATCCATGTGCTGCCGAAGACGCCGGCCAAGGGCCTGCGGTCGATGGACGCGGTGTGGATCAGCGGCGTGCTGCAGACCGGCCGCAACGACACCTACATGGGCGCATCGGGCTACCGCATCGACGCGCAGGTCGTCGCCCCGTACCAGGAGCGCGCGCGCTGATGCGTGACGCGGGCGCCCGGGCGCCGCGCGCGCCGCGCCGTGGGCCACGCGCCACGCCGATGACCCCCACCGCGACGGGCTGACGGGATGAAGCACGGCGGCAGCCACGACATCGCCCGCACGACCTTCGCGGTGCTCTTCATCGGCAGCCTGATCGCCGCCACGTTGTGGGTCCTGCGGCCCTTCCTGGGCCCCGGCATCTGGGCCACGATGGTGGTGGTGGCGACCTGGCCCGTGCTCTTGCGCGTGCAGGCCTGGTTCGCAGGCCGGCGCATGCCGGCGGTGGCCGTGATGACACTGGCCCTGCTGCTGCTGTTCGTGGTGCCGCTGACGCTGGCCATCGTGACTATCGTCAACAACGCCGACCGCCTGGTCGAGTGGGCGCGCCTGGCCACCACCTACCACCTGCCCGACACGCCACCGGCTTGGCTGGTCAAGCTGCCGCTGGTCGGCGGCGCCGCGGTCAAGGCCTGGGAGCAGGCCACCCTGCTGGGCCTGCGCGAGCTGCTGCCCAAGCTGTCGCCCTACGCCGGCGACCTCACCAAGTGGTTCGTGGCGCAGATCGGCGGGCTCGGCCTGGTGGTCTTTCAGTTCCTCATCACCGTGGCAGTGGCCGGCGTGTTGTACGCGACCGGTGAAGACGCCGCGCTCCTGGTGCGCCGCTTCGCACGGCGGCTGGGCGGCGAACGCGGCGCCGACGCGGTGCAGCTGGCCGGCGGCGCGATCCGCGGCGTGGCGCTGGGCGTCGGCGTCACGGCCATCGTCCAGGCCGTGCTCGCCGGCATCGGCATGGCGGTGGCCGGGGTGCCTTTCGCCGGCCTGCTGACGGCGCTGGCCTTCATGCTGTGCATCGCCCAGATCGGCCCGATACCGGTGCTGCTCGGCGCTGCCGGCTGGGCCTTCTGGGACGGCAGCACCGGCTGGGGCGTGGCGCTGATCGTCTGGGGAGTGATCGTCGGCACCCTCGACAACGTCCTGCGCCCGCTGCTGATCCGCATGGGCGCCGACCTGTCGCTGCTGCTGATCTTTGCCGGCGTCATCGGCGGCCTGCTGGCGTTCGGGCTGGTCGGCCTGTTCGTCGGCCCGGTGCTGCTGGCAGTGGCCCACACGCTGCTCGAGGCCTGGATCGCCGACGGCGAACAGCCGCCCGCCTCCGCCGATTCCAGCCACTGACGTCGCGGGCGCCGCACCGGTGCACCGCGAGGCCCGGGCCGCGCGGCGCCTCGGTTGGCCGGCGTATGCTCGGCCGATCGGAGTGAACGCCCCTGGGCCTCGAGGAGAAGTTGCCATGACCCCCACCGAACGCGTCAGCGACCCGGTTGCCGACCACCGCGTGCGCACCTCCTTCGGCCTCTTCAAGCCGATCGGTCACGTGATGGTCGGTGTTCCCGGCGGAGCGCAGATCGACGCGCTGGCCACCGCCCTGCACGGCGCCGGCTGGGACCACGACGCGCTGCTGCACTTCGACGAGGCGAACAGCGTTGCCGAACTCGAGCACATGGTCGACGGCGCCGGCGCACTGGTCGGCTTCGGTTACGAGATCGCTCTGCTGCGCCGCTATCTGGAACTGGCGCGACAGGGCTACCGCTTCCTGCTCGTCAAGGTCGACAACACCGACCGTGCGGCAGCCGTCGCCGAACTGGCACGCGCCCATGGCGCGACGCTGGCGGTGCACTACCGCACCTTGCTGGTCGAGGAACTGATCTGAGCTGACCGCGGCGCCGCCGCCGGCGCGCCTGCCTTCAGCCGCGCGGCGTTGCCAGCCGCGCCAGCAGCCCGGCCGTCGAGGCGTCCAGCCCCCTGCCGTCGCCGCTGGCCACGCGCGGCAGCAGTTGACTGCACAGCGCCTTGCCGAGCTCGACGCCCCACTGGTCGAAGCTGTTGATTCCCCACACCGCGCCACTGGTCCACACCCGGTGTTCGTAGAGCGCGATCAATGCGCCCAGCGCGCGCGGGGTCAATTCTTCGAGCACCAGCGTCGTGCTCGGCCGGTTGCCCGGAAAGGTGCGGTGCTGCGCCAGCACCTCGGGCGCGATGTCGGCGCCGGCGGTCGGCGCGCGCTCGACGAGCGCTGCCGCAGCGGTCTGGCCGAGCATCAGCGCCTGCCCCTGGGCCAGGCAGTTGGCCAGCAGCTTGCGGTGCAGATCGTGGTGCGGATGGCTGGGCGTGCGCACGGCGATGAATTCCACCGGGATCACGTCCGTCCCCTGGTGCAGCATCTGGAAGTAGGCGTGCTGTCCGTTGGTGCCGGGCTCGCCCCAGACCACCGGGCTGGTGGCATAGGGCAGGGCCGCGCCGTGGACGTCGACGCGTTTGCCGTTGCTTTCCATCTCCAGCTGCTGCAGGTAGGCCGGCAGCCGCTTCAGGCCCTGGTGGTAGGGCGCCACGCTGCGGCTGGCCAGGCCATGGAAATTGCGGTACCAGACGTCGATCAGGCCCAGCTGTAGCGGCAGGTTGCGTTCGACGGGCGTGTCGGCGAAGTGCCGGTCCATCGCGTGCGCCCCGGCCAGCAGCGCGCGGAAGTGTTCGCCACCGATGGCGATGGCCACCGGCAGGCCGATCGCGCTCCACAGCGAATAGCGCCCGCCGACCCAGTCCCAGAAGCCGAAGGTCGTGCGGATGCCGAAGGCCGCCGCCGCGGCGACGTTGGTGGTCGTGGCCGCGAAGTGGCGGGCGATGTCGACGCCGCCGCCGGCCACGAACCAGTCGCGCGCCACTGCGGCGTTGGCCATCGTCTCCTGTGTCGTGAAGGTCTTGCTGGCGATGATGAACAGCGTGTGCTGCGGCTGCAGGCCGCGCAGCACCGGCGTGATGTCGTGGCCGTCGACATTGCTGACGAAGTGCAGGCGCCGGCCGCGGTGGCCGAAAGCGTCGAGCGCCGGCACCAGCATCTGCGGGCCGAGGTCGCTGCCGCCGATGCCGATGTTGACGATGTCGGTGATCTGCGGATCGGCGCGCACCTGCTCGGCATAGGCCAACATGGCGTCGAGCACGGCGTGGACCTCGGCGTGGATTGCAGCGACGGTGCCGCCGCTGATCCATCCCGGCGCGCCAGGGGGGGCGCTGACCAGTGCAAGCGCGCCCTTCGGGACGCGCAGGGCGGTGTGCAGCACCGCGCGGCCTTCGGTCGGGTTGGCGATCTCGCCGCGCAGCATCGCGTCGCGGCGGGGTTCCAGGCTGCACTCGCGCGCCAGGTCGTTGAGGAAGCGCTGCGTGGCGTGGTCGATCAGGTTCTTCGACAGATCGGCGAAAACCTCGGGTGCTTCGAACGAGAAGGCCGCGAAACGGCCGGGGTCGCGGGCGAAGGCCTCGCGCAGGTCGAAGCCGCGGCCGTGGGCCTCGAAGTGGCCGCCCAGCGCCGCCCAGGCCACGGTGTCATCGCAGCGGCGGAACACGGGTGGGCCGGTGCGTTGCTCGGGCATGCGGCGTCCTCGGTCGGCGGTCGCCGGCGGGTGGCGGCCGGAGCGCCGCCGCGGCGGCCGCAGCGTCCACGTGCCCGCGATTAGAACCGAGCGGCGGCGGCCCACGCCACCGCATACGATGGCATGGCCGCGCTGGACCCGCCGGCTCGCCATGACGACGCTGAACCTCGAACTCGAACCCGATCCGCGCTGGAACCCCGCGCCGCGCGACGCCCCGGCACCGCAGCGGGCTGACGACAGCACCCTGCAGCGCTGCCTGTTGCTGGCGCTGCTGCTGCACGTCTGGCTGGTGGTGCTGGTCGGCAACGTGCCCGGCGGCAGCGCGCGTCCGGGCGAAGGCGTCTGGGGCGCGATCAACATCACGCTGGGCGGGCTGGGCACTGAACGGTCCGACCGGCCGGCCCCGCCGCCGCCGGTGTTGCCGCGCGGGCCCAGCGGCGCCGCCCCCACCCCGCGCTGGGGTGGCGCCGTGCGCGACGCCACGGCGCAGCCGGTGGCCAGCGAACCCGGCGTGGCGCGCCTGGGCGA
>JANMAP010000261.1:0-2979 GCA_031359905.1 Burkholderiales bacterium
ACCATGAAGTGCCCGAACTGCGGAGTGGCCAAGCTGGTGCATGACACCCGCGACGTGCCGTACACCTACAAGGGCGAGTCGACGATCCTGCACCAGGTGACTGGTGACTACTGTCCTGCCTGTGACGAGTCCGTCCTGAACGCGTCGGAGTCGCGCCGCACCATGGAACTGATGTCGGCTTTCTGCAAGCAGGTCAACGCCTCGTTCGTCGATCCGGACTTCATTGCCAGCGTGCGCAAGAAGCTCGACCTCGACCAGCGCGAAGCTGGCGAGATCTTCGGTGGTGGTGTGAACGCATTCTCCAGATACGAGAACGGCAAGACCAAACCACCGGTGGCGCTAGTGAAGTTGCTCAAGGTCCTGGATCGCCACCCGGAACTGCTGGGCGAGGTGAGGGAGGCATGACCGCAGGGATTGTGATGCTGAACGCCGCGATCTCGCACGGGGATGAGCAATTTGACAGCGGCGCTGGCATCGAACGGCCGCGCCGCAGTTCGGAGGCGCTGAACTGTTCATCGTGCCGATGTGATTGTGCCGTTGCTCACATCGCCGGCGCGATATGAGCAACGTCCAACCACTCCGGTCGGGCTTCGCGCGAACCCCGCTGCACGGGGCTTACGCCCGCTCGATGCGGGCGTAGGCGCTGTGGTTGTGGATCGACTCGAAGTTTTCGACGTCGACCGAATACGCGCCGATGCGCGCGTCGCCGTTCAGGCGGATCGCCACGTCGCGCACCAGGTCCTCGACGAACTTGGGGTTCTCGTAGGCCCGCTCGGTGACCCACTTCTCGTCGGGCCGCTTGAGCATCGGCCAGAGTTCGCTGCTGGCCTCGTCTTCGGCGAAGCGCACCAGTTCGTGCCATTCCACCGGCGCGCGCAATTCGACGCGGATGGTGACCAGCGAGCGCTGGTTGTGCGCGCCGTAGTCGGAGATCTCCTTCGAGCACGGGCACAGGCTCTTCACCGGCACGCCGACCTCGGCCCAGACGCGCGTGACGCCGGCGCGGGTCTCGCTGATCCAGCGACCCTGGTAGTCGAGCAGGCTCTGCAGACCGGAGACCGGCGCGCGCTTGCGCAGGAAGAAGCTGAAGGCGGCTTCGATGCGCCCTTCGTCGGCGCCCAGCTTGTCGAGCATCGCGACATGGCGCTCGTGCAGCGCCGCGGCGTCCAGCGCCTGCCCGGACAGCGCCAGCGCGTCGAGCCAGGCGATGAAACGCGACATGTGGGTGCCCTTCTTCTCGGCCGGCAGCGCCACGTCGAGCGCCCACAGCGCGGCGGTGGATTGCACGGCGCCGGCCACGCGCAGCTGCAGCGGATAGCGCACGTCCTTGACGCCCACCCGCTGGATCGCCACATGGCGGTCGTCGCGCGCGCTTTGCGTGTCGGGGATGTGCAGGGCGTCGGTGAGATTGGTCATCAGGGTCGAGAGGATGCCACGGCGGCCCGACCCGCGCCGTCGCGCGGGCGTCACGACGCCGTTGCAATCCTTTGAATCAGGCGAGATGGGAGGCGGCCATGGGATCGGGCCGCGGGATCAAGCCATGGGATCAGGCCATGGGATCAGGCCTTCACGGCGCTGAGCGCGGGCCGCGGCACGAAGCGCTGGCGGATGCTGTGCTCGATGCCCGCGGCGTCCAGCCCGCACATCGCCAGCAGCTTGGCCGCGTCACCATGCTCGACGAAGACATCCGGCAGGCCGAGCTGCAGCAGCGGCACGGCCAGGCCGGCCGCGGCGATGCATTCCAGCACAGCGCTGCCGGCGCCGCCCATCACGCAACCTTCCTCGACCGTCACCAGCGCGTCGTGGCTGACCGCCAGCTGTAGCACCAGGTCGGCATCCAGCGGCTTGGCGAAGCGCATGTCGACCACCGTCGCATCCAGCGCCTCGGCCGCCACCAGCGCCGGGTGCAGCAGCGTGCCGAAGGCCAGGATGGCGATCTTCTTGCCCGCCCGCGCGTCGCTGCGGGCCGGGGATTCACGGCGCAGCACGCCGCGGCCCCACGGCCATTCGGTCAACGCGGTTTCGATCGTCGCGCCGATGCCGGCGCCGCGCGGGTAGCGCACGGCCACCGGGCCGGCGTGGCGGAAGGCGGTGGTCAACGCCTGGCGGCATTCGTTCTCGTCGCTGGGCGTCAGCATCGCGCAGTTCGGGATGCAGCGGACATAGGCGATGTCGTAGTTGCCGGCGTGCGTCGGGCCATCCGCGCCGACGATGCCTGCGCGGTCGAGCGCGAAGACCACCGGCAGGTTCTGGATCGCCACGTCGTGGATCAGCTGGTCGTAGCCGCGCTGCAGGAAGGTGCTGTAGATCGCCACCACCGGCTTGAGGCCTTCACAGGCCAGGCCGGCGGCGAAGGTCACGGCGTGCTGTTCGGCGATGCCGACGTCGTGATAGCGCTTCGGAAAGCGCTTGTGGAACTCGACCATGCCCGAGCCTTCGCGCATCGCCGGCGTGATGCCGACCAAGCGCTCGTCGGCCTCGGCCATGTCGCACAACCACTGGCCGAAGACCTGCGTGAAGGTCGGCTTGCCGGGCTTGGCTGCAGGGAAGCCTTCGGCCGGGTTGAATTTGGCTGACGCGGCGTGGTACTTCACCGGATCGGCCTCGGCCAGCTTGTAGCCGTAGCCTTTCTTGGTGACGACGTGCAGGAACTGCGCGCCGCGCTTGCCGCGCAGGTTTTCCAGCGTCGGGATCAGCGCGTCGAGGTCGTGGCCGTCGATCGGTCCGACGTAGTTGAAGCCGAACTCCTCGAAGATCGTGCCGGGCACGACCATGCCCTTGGCGTGTTCCTCGAAGCGCCGGGCGAGGTCGAACAGCGGCGGGGCGGCCTTCAGCACGCCCTTGACGCCCTCGCGCGCGGCTTCGTAGAAGTTGCCGCTCATCAGCCGCGCCAGGTACTTGTTCAGCGCGCCGACCGGCGGGCTGATCGACATGTCGTTGTCGTTGAGCACCACCAGCAGGTCGGCGTGCACGCCGGCG
>JANMAP010000280.1:0-6481 GCA_031359905.1 Burkholderiales bacterium
CATCGACCCAACGGCGCAGCAGTGCGCCAGCCTGGCTGGCGGTGTCGCGATCGGGGAAGGTGGCGGCCAGTCGGTCACACAGGGCGGCGAAACCGAGCCCGAGTTGCAGGTGATCCAGCGCCGCAGCCTCGAAGGGTTCGAGGCTGCGGAAATGCGGGCTGTGGCCGCGTCGCCAGACCAGCAGTTCGCCCGGCTCGGCCAATGCGGCGGCGGCGGGCGGGATCTGGTCCTGGTCCAGTGCATGCCACAGCGCCAACGTGTTGTGCTGCAGGCGCAGGCGCTCCAGCGTCGGGTGCAGACGCAAGCGCACGCCGGCCCAGGCCTGCGGCGGCACGGCGGCCAGATCGGCCAGCGTCAGCACCGCCGCGTCGGGGCCGTCGAAGGCCCGGCGCAGCGCCCAGTCGAGCGTGGCCAGCTCGCCGATCTCGGCGTCCTGCGCGTGGCGCTCGGCCAGGAAGCGTGGAAAGTCCGCGCCGTACCAGCGCAGGCTGGCGTGGCGCGACGGGTGCCGTTCGACATGCTCCCGCGCGGCACTGTCGAACCAGTCGCCGCCGAGGTACAGCAGGGTGTGCCCGAAGGTGTCGCGCAGCGTCTCGACCAGGCGTGCCCGGTAGGCGTGGTGGTAGATCGCCAGCCGCCGTTCGGCGCCGATCCCGCCGGGGGCGATGGCGCGGGTGATTGAGTGGGCGTTGGCGTCGGCGCGCGGCTCGCCGAGCAGGTGCTGTTGAAAGGCACTCTGCAGGGCCGCGAGGGTGGGCGGCTTGTCGTTCATGCCGCCAGGCTCTCGTCGCTGCGCAGCTCCTGCGCCGCGATCGCCCGCGCGACGTCGAGTTCGGCCAGCAGCTCGGCCAGCGGCGGGATGTGGTCGTCGCGTTCGATCATCGTCGCCACCGCGCCGAAGCGGCGCAGCGCCGCCCGGTACAGCGCCCATACCGGGTCGGCCACCGGATGGTCGTGGGTGTCGACCAGATGGTCGCCGTGGTCGGTGTGGCCGGCCAGGTGAATCTGCCGCACACGGTCGGCAGGCATGGCGTCGAGGTAGGTCAGCGCGTCGAAGCCGTGGTTGACCGCGCTGACGTGGATGTTGTTGATGTCCAGCAGCAGCAGGCAGTCGGCCTCTTCGACGACCGCGCGGACGAAGTCCCACTCGGTCAGGCGCGAGTCGGCGAATTCGAGGTAGCTGCTGACGTTCTCGATCAGGATGCGCTGGCCCAGGGCGTCCTGCACCTGCGCGATGTTGCGCACCAGCAGGCGCAGCGCTTCGTCGGTGTAGGGCAGGGGCAGCAGATCGTGCAGCTGGCGGCCATGCACGCCGGTCCAGCACAGGTGGTCGGAGATCCACAGCGGCTGCACCCGGCGGGCCAGTGCGGCCAGCTGCCTGAGGTAGCCGGGATCGGGCCCGGCGATGGCGCCGAGCGACAGCGAGACGCCGTGCATCGCCATCGGGTGCCGCGCGCGGATGGCATCGAGCATCGCCAGCGGCTTACCGCCGGGCACCATGTAGTTGTCGGAAATGATCTCGAGCCAGTCGACACCCGGCCCGCCCGCGCCGGCAGGACCCGCCAGGAAGTCGCTGTAGTGCGCGGTGCGCAGCCCCAGGCCGAAGCCGGCTGGCGCCGCAGCGGCGAGGCCGGCCGACGGACCGAGCCGCGGCATCGACAGGCCCGAAACCATGGATGCGGCTTACTTCTTGGCGACGTCGCCGATGGTGCCGTCCTTGGCCAGGCATTCCTTGGCCGAGACGCCCTTGAAGCTGTGGCCCTTGCAGGCGTTCTGGCCCTTGCACGCGTTTTCGGTGGTCTTGCAATCGGCGTTGCCCTTGCACTCGTGCAGCCCGTAGCAATGCACCTTGTCGCTGGCGGCGATGGCAACGCCGGAGCTGCCGGCCGGCGGGGTTGCAGCAAAGGCGGCGGCCGACAGGGCGAACATGGCGGCTGCGGTGGCCAGCGAGCTGGCGGTGGTCTTGGTCATGATGTGATGCACTCCGAGGATGTAGGGATGACTGAAACCGCAGCATCCCAAGGCCGGGCAGTCTGCGGCGCCGGCCCGTTCGGCCCGCGCCTTCTGTAGTCGGCGCGGCGGCGCGGTCCTTACATGGCCTGCATCGGCTCAATGCCTGGGAAGCTCGGGAAGCGCGGGACGCAGCAGTCGGTGTTCGCAGGCCGGGTCGTCGCAACGCTCGCAGCGCCAGGCGCGCGCTGCCGGCTCGGCGTTACGGCGGGCCAGCCGCGTGAACAGGCCGCTGCCCGGCGCCACCGAGCGCAACAGCGGGGCCAGCGCGTCCAGCGCGTGGTCCAGCCGCGCTGCCTGGCTGCCACCGACGAGGCAGAAGGGCAGGCCATGCCCGACCAGCAACTCGCGCAAGGCGCTGTCCACCGGCTCGCGCACCTGCGGGCCTTCGCGCTGCAGGCCGTCGGCGACCCAGGGAATGTCGATGGCCATCAACAGGGTGGCTGCCATGCCGCGGTGCAACCGCACGGCGATCTCGTCGAGCGAGGAGTCGCCGAAGACGATGCGGCTGTAGACCGCCGTCATCAGCGCCGTGGTGTCGCAGACCACGATGTCGTGGCCGGCCGCGGCGGCTTCGATGGCGCGATGCTGGGCGTCGGCGATCGACGCCTGCTCGTCGGCGCGTGGCGTGCGGCCAGCGCGTTCGCACCACCCGCGCAGCCACTCGGGCACCCAGGCGACGCGCAGCCCCGTGTCCGACGCCAGGCGCGCCGCCAATGCGGCGGCCAGCGTGGTCTTGCCGGTGCTCTCAGCGCCGAGCAGGGCGATGCGCAAGGGCAGGACGGTGGCGGTCAAGCGCGGCTCGTGCGCAGGCCCATGCGGACGCTCATGCGGACGCTCATACGGACGCTCATGCGGAGGCGGACGCGGATGCCGATGTGGAGGCGGATGGGGGCGCGGGCGCGGGCCCAGCGTCGGCCAGCCGCGTCCAGGCGCGCCAGCCGACCACCGACAGGGCCGCGAACAGCGCGTACAGCAGCATGGTCAGCCACAGTCCCTTGAAAGCGAACAGGCCGATGCTGACGACGTTGACGGCCAGCCACACGGCCCAGTTCTCGACCAGCTTGCGGCCGAGCAGCAACTGCCCGGTGACGCTGGACACGGTCGGCAGCGCGTCGAGATACGGCACGTCGCTGTCGGTGACGCGGGCCAGCAGCAGCCCGAGCAGCGGCCAGGCCGCCAGCGTGGCCGCCAGCGCGGCCCAGCGATGGCGTGGCGTCAGCCGGTGCACGACCAGCGGGGCGTCGCCGTCACCGCGGCCGCGCAGCCATTGCCACCAGCCCCAGAAGGCAACGACGACGAAGAAGATCTGCAGGCCGGCCTCGCCGTAGAGCTTGCTGGCGGCAAACAGCCAGCCGTAGAGCAGCGAACTGACGATGGCCAGCGGCCAGGCGATCACGTACACGCGGAGATTGGCGCCGACCATCGCCAGCGACAACACGAACGCCACCACCTCGACCCAGGTGACCGGGCTGCCCCACAAGGTGAACGCAATGGCGATCACTTCCTCGTGACCTGGACCAGGATCTCGTCGGGCCGCAGCATGCCGAGTTCGGCGCGTGCCTTCTCCTCGACCATCTCCAGCCCTTCCTTCAGATCGCTGACCTCGGCGGCCATGCGCGCGTTGCGGGCGCGCGCTGCATCGTTGGCCAGCCGTTGCTTGTCGAGCTGCATGCGCAGGCTGACGACATAGGGCCAGTTGCCCTTGCCGAACCACAGGTCGGCCTGCACCACCAGCAGCAGGGCGCTGAGCACGAGCGTGGACCAGCGCACGGCCATGGCGCGTCGGATCGGCTACTTCAGGTTGTAGAAGGCCGACCGACCCGGGTAACTGGCGATGTCGCCGAGGTCTTCCTCGATGCGCAGCAGCTGGTTGTACTTGGCGATGCGGTCGCTGCGGCTCATCGAGCCGGTCTTGATCTGCCCGGCGTTGGTGCCCACCGCGATGTCGGCGATGGTGCTGTCCTCGGTCTCGCCGCTGCGGTGGCTGATGACGTTGGTCCAGCCGGCGCGCTTGGCCATCTCGATGGCCGCAAAGGTTTCGCTCAGCGTGCCGATCTGGTTGATCTTGATGAGGATCGAGTTGGCCACGCCTTCCCTGATGCCGCGCTCGAGGATCTTCGTGTTGGTGACGAACAGATCGTCGCCGACCAGCTGGACCTTCTTGCCAAGACGGTCGTTGAGGTGCTTCCAGCCGTCCCAGTCGCCCTCGTGCATGCCGTCTTCGATGCTGATGATCGGGTACTTGTCGACCCAGGAGGCGAGCATGTCGGTCCACTCGGCGGCACTCAGCTGCAGGCCTTCGCCTTCCAGGTGGTAAACCTTCGAGCCGTTGGCGCCGTCCTTGTAGAACTCGCTGGCCGCGCAGTCCAGGCCGATGGCGATCTGCTCGCCGGCCGTGTACCCCGCCTTGTCGATGGCTTCCAAAATCAGCTGGATCGCCGCTTCGTGGCTGGCCACGTTGGGCGCGAAACCGCCCTCGTCGCCGACCGCGGTGGTCATGCCCTTGCCGTCGATGATCTTCTTCAGCGCGTGGAAGACCTCGGCGCCATAGCGCACCGCTTCGCGGAAGGTCGGCGCGCCGACCGGGATGATCATCAGCTCCTGCAGGTCGAGGTTGTTGTTGGCATGCGCGCCGCCGTTGATGACGTTCATCATCGGCACCGGCAGGCTCATGCGGCCCATGCCGCCGAAGTAGCGGTACAGCGGCAGGCCGCTCTCTTCGGCCGCGGCGCGGGCCACCGCCATGCTGACGGCCAGGGTCGCGTTGGCGCCCAGCCGGCTCTTGTTGTCGGTGCCGTCGAGGTCGATCAGCGTCTTGTCGAGGAAGGCCTGCTCCGATGCGTCGAGGCCCAGCACCGACTCGCTGATCTCGGTGTTGATGTGCTCGACCGCGCGCAGCACGCCCTTGCCGCCGTAGCGCGCCATGTCGCCGTCGCGCAGCTCGATCGCTTCGCGGCTGCCGGTGCTGGCGCCCGATGGCACGGCCGCGCGGCCCATGGTGCCGCTTTCCAGCAGCACGTCGCATTCGACGGTGGGGTTGCCCCGGCTGTCCAGGATCTCGCGGCCGACGATGTCGACGATGGCGCTCACATGCTTCCTTTGTGCAGTTCTGAAATTCGATCAAGCGGCCGCCGCGGAACCGGCTCTGCCGGGCCGCTGGCGGCGCCCCTTGAGGGGAGCGCCGCAGGCGCTTCGGGGTGGTTCATCAATTCACGCCGTCGACGACGACCATGTCGAAGCGCGCGGTGAGGCCGGCGCGGACCTCGCGCGCGGCGCGGTAGCCCGGGCTGTCGTACCAGGCCTTGGCGCGCTCGATGCTGGCAAAGCGCAGCACCGTCAGGCGCTTGGGCTGCCAGCCGCCTTCCAGCGTGGCCAGGTCGCCGCCGCGCACCAGGTAGTCGCCGCCGAACTCGGCGACGGTCGCGGGTGCCGCGGCCAGGTAGGCCTTGAAGCGTTCGGGGTCGTTGATTTCGGAAGAAACGATGACGTAGGCGGTCATGGTGTGGGTCTCGTGGTCGGGTGTCAGCAGGAGGGATCTTTTCGACCAAGCGGCTGGCGGCGCAGCATGTCGGTCGGAATGACGTCAACAGGTGAAGTCATTCTCCAGCAGCGGCTGCTGCTTGACCACGCGGTCCAGCGCCAGCAGCTGTTCGAGCAGCGCTTTCATGTGCTTCAGGGGCACCGCGTTGGGACCGTCGCTCAGCGCGTTGGCCGGGTCGGGATGGGTTTCCATGAACACGCCGGCGACGCCGACGGCGATCGCCGCGCGCGCCAGCACCGGAACGAATTCGCGCTGGCCGCCGGAACTGGTGCCCTGGCCGCCAGGCAGTTGCACGCTGTGGGTGGCGTCGAAGACCACCGGGGCGCCCGTCTCGCGCATGATGGCCAGGCTGCGCATGTCGCTGACCAGGTTGTTGTAGCCGAAGCTGACGCCGCGCTCGCAGGCCAGGAAGACGTCGTCGGGCAGACCCTTTTCGCGCGCCGCCGCACGCGCCTTGGCGATCACGTTCTTCATGTCGTGGGGCGCCAGGAACTGCCCCTTCTTGATGTTCACCGGCTTGCCGCTTTGCGCCACCGCGCGGATGAAGTCGGTCTGCCGGCTGAGGAACGCCGGGGTCTGCAGCACATCGACCACCGCAGCGACCTGCGCGACCTCGGCTTCGCTGTGCACGTCGGTGAGGATCGGCACCTGCAGCTCGCGGCGCACCTTGGCCAGGATTTCCAGGCCACGGTCCATGCCCGGGCCGCGGAAGCTGTCGCCGCTGCTGCGGTTGGCCTTGTCGTAGCTGCTCTTGAAGATGAAGGGGATGCCGAGCTGGCCGGTGATCTCCTTCAGGTGGCCGGCCACGTCGATCTGCAATTGCAGCGACTCGACCACGCAGGGCCCGGCAATCAGGAAGAAGGGGCGGGTGAGGCCGACGTCGAAGCCGCAGAGTTGCATGGTGGGGGCCTTGTTCGACGGCTCAGG
>JANMAP010000288.1:0-1996 GCA_031359905.1 Burkholderiales bacterium
CTGCACCGTGCGCGTGTTCGAGCGCAAACAGCACGTGGAGCTGCTGCCGCAGGCGGTGCCGCTGGCGTCGCTGAAGCTCGGTGACGCGGTGGTGGCCTTCAGCCGCCGCGACGTGCTGACGCTGCGCGACCGCATCGCAGCCGGCGGCCACCCGGTGTCGGTGATCTACGGCGCCCTGCCGCCGGAAGTGCGGCGGCGGGAGGCCGAGCGCTTCGCGACCGGCGAGTCGCACATCCTGGTCGCGACCGACGCGATCGGCATGGGCCTGAACCTGCCGATCCGGCGCGTGCTGTTCAGCACGATGACCAAGTTCGACGGCGTCGTCGACCGCACGCTGGGCGAGTCGGAAGTGCACCAGATCGCCGGCCGCGCCGGCCGCTACGGCATGCACGAGGAGGGCTTCGCCGGCGTGCTGCAGGACGCCGAGCCGGCGTCGGCCCGGCTGTTGAAGGAGCTGCTGCACAAGCAGCCACGCGCGCCGGAAGACTTCAAGGCGCCGGTGGCGCCGAACGGCTGGCACATCGACACGATCTCGTCGCGCCTGCACAAGACCCAATTACACGAGGTGCTCGACGTCTTCATGCAGCAGCTCAAGCTCGACGACGCGCACTTCGCCGTCGCCGAACTGGAGCAGATGCTGGAGCTCGCCGAGCAGCTCGACCGCGTGGCGCCGAAGCTGACGCTGAAGGAGCGCTTCACCTACGCGCAGGCGCCGGTCGACACGCGCACCGAGTCGCTGGTGCAGGCCTACCTCGACTGGGCCGGCAGCCACGCGCTGACCGGCCGCGCCGGCGTGCCGTGGTTCCTCGACGATGTGGACGGCCACAGCCGGCTCGACCGCATGGAGCAGGCGCTGCGGGCCTGCACGCTGTGGCTCTGGCTGGACTTGCGCTTTCCGGGCGTCTACGGCCATCTCGAGCGCGTGATCGCGCTGCGCGCCAGCCTCAACGACGGCATCGAGCGCCAGCTCAAGGGCAAGCGCCCGCTGGCAATGGTGCGGCGCGCCGGGCGGCGCTGAGGGCGCGAGAAAGCACGCTACGGCGGCGGCGAGCCGCCGTCAGTGCTGGGGCGACGGCTGGGGCGACTTCGCGAGCCTCAGCCGCGCACCCACTCGAGCAGGCGCTCGATCGGGCCACGGTCGCCCAGCCGCGGCAGCGTCGTCGGCCGGCGCAGCCGGCGAAAGCTCAGCCGCGACGCGAATGCCGGGGTCAGCGGCGGGTAGTGGCGCGGCCCGTTGAGCGCTGCCGCCAGACGATCAGGCTTGTTCATGGAAGCTCCTTTCGGCGCCGGTTCCGCGGCCGGCCTGCATCGCGCCGATCTCACGCTCCGCAGCGGCCAGGTCATTGGCGAGCCGGTCGATGCGACCGCTTTGCCACGGGCGCGACCTGTAGGCGATCGACAATTCCTGCTTGAGTCTGAAATAGCGACCCATCAGCGGTTCGAGTTCCATGTGAAGCTCCTTGAATGGGCTCAGTATCCCGACAGCCGAGGTCTGCGCGTGTCGGACAACGCGCAATTCCGGCCCCGGAGAATGGCGGCGCACAGAGGCAGAATCGGTGCCTGCCGACCCAGAATCAGGAAACCCGATGGGCCCCGAACCGCTGCCGCTCGACCCGACCGTTGCCAGCACGCTTGCCGCCGTCTCGACGGCCACGCTGACCACCGTGCTGCTGAAGAAGGGCCTGCGCAACGTCTGGTTGCGCGGCACCCGGCCGCTGGCGCCGGGCCAGCCGCGCGCGGTCGGCCGCGCCTTCACGCTGCGCTTCGTGCCGGCGCGTGAAGACCTGGCCACACCGGCGTCCTGGGCCGCCCCGATCTCGACCCGCGCCGCGATCGAGGCGATGCCCGCCGGCTGCATCGCCGTCGTCGGCGCGATGGGCGTTACCGACGCCGGCATCTTCGGCGACATCCTGTGCGCGCGGATGAAGAAGCGCGGCGTCGCGGCGCTGGTCAGCGACGGCGTCGTGCGCGACCTCGCCGGCGTGCTCGGCACCGG
>JANMAP010000309.1:0-1562 GCA_031359905.1 Burkholderiales bacterium
GTGCACCGCTTCAACAAGGCCCAGCAGGACGCCTTCCTGCCGCATGTCGAATCGGGCCTGTTCAGCTTCATCGGCGCAACCACCGAGAACCCGTCCTTCGAGGTCAATGCGGCGCTGCTGTCGCGCGCCACGGTGCACGTGCTGCACCCATTGGCCGACGACGAACTGGCGCAGCTGATCGACCGGGCGCAGCAGGCCCTCGCCGCACCGCCGCTGACCGACGGTGCGCGCACGCAGCTGGTCGCGCATGCCGACGGCGACGCGCGACGGCTGCTCAACGCCTACGAGAACCTGGTCGCCGTGCACCACGGCGCGGCGCGGCTCGACGAAGCCCTGCTCGAAAGCACGCTCGGCGAACAGCTGCGCCGCGGCGACAAGGGCGGCGATGTCTTCTACGACCAGATCTCGGCGCTGCACAAGTCGGTGCGCGGCTCCGACCCCGACGCCGCGTTGTACTGGCTGGCGCGCATGCTCGACGCCGGTGCCGACCCGCGCTACGTCGCGCGCCGCCTGGTGCGCATGGCCGCCGAGGACATCGGCCTGGCCGACCCGCGTGCGCTGCGCCTGGCGCTGGACGCCACCGAGGTCTTCGAACGCCTGGGCTCGCCCGAAGGCGAGCTGGCGCTGGCCGAAGCTGCCGTCTACCTGGCCGTGGCGCCCAAGTCCAACGCCGTCTACCGCGGCTGGAACGAAGTCCGCGAGCTGGTCCGCCGCGACGGCACCCGGCCGGTGCCCGCGCACCTGCGCAATGCGCCGACGCGGCTGATGCAGCAACTCGGCCATGGCGCCGGCTACCGCTATGCGCACGACGAGGACGGCGGTTTCGCCGCCGGCGCCTGCTACCTGCCGCAGGGGCTGGAGGGACGGCGCTTCTACGAGCCGGTGCCGCGCGGTCTGGAGCAGCGCATCGGTGAGCGACTGGCCGAATTGCGATCGCTCAACGCGGCGGCTGGCAAAGAGCCCTGACAAAGAGCCCTGACGCGCCCCCCGGCGGCGCGTCTGCCCAGGGGGTAATTCCGCCCCGATATCGGCAAAGTCGACTCCTACAATCGCGCCGCATCGACAGGCCCACCGACGGCTGTCACGCCGCTCCGGGCACCGCAAGGCCAGTTTCTTGCATCGCTCCTGCAGTGCCGCCGGCGCGGCATTCAACCAGGAGTCCCACGCGAATGGAAACCTTCTTCCAGCAGATCATCAACGGCCTGGTGCTGGGTAGCATGTACGCCCTGGTCGCGCTGGGCTACACGATGGTCTACGGGATCATCAACCTGATCAACTTCGCCCACGGCGAGGTGCTGATGGTCGGCGCGCTGACCAGCTGGACCGTGGTCTCCGCGCTGGCCGACAGCGGCCTGCCCGGGTGGGTGCTGATGCTGGTTTCGCTGCTCTGCGCCATCGTCGTCTGCGCGGCGCTCAACTTCAGCATCGAGAAGCTCGCCTACCGTCCGCTGCGCAGCGCGCCGCGGCTGGCCCCGCTGATCACCGCGATGGGCATGAGCCTGCTGCTGCAGACGCTGGCGATGATCATCTGGAAGCCCAACCCCAAGCCTTACCCGCTGCTG
>JANMAP010000327.1:0-13984 GCA_031359905.1 Burkholderiales bacterium
CCGCCGCGGCCGGTGGCCCTGCCGGCGGTGGCGCGCGGTTCGGCGGTGGTCTTCGATGGCGTGACCTTCCACTACCCGTCGCGGCCGCAGGTGGCGGCACTCAGCGACTTTTCTCTGCAGGTGCGGCCCGGCGAGACGGTGGCCCTGGTCGGCCCCAGCGGCGCCGGCAAGAGCACCGTGTTCCAGCTGCTGCTGCGCTTCTACGACGCCCAGCACGGCAGCGTGCGGCTCGACGGCGTGCCAGTGCGCGACGCCGCGCTGGCCGCGCTGCGCGGGCGGGTCGGCATCGTGCCGCAGGACAGCACGGTGTTCTCGACCAGCGCGCTGGAAAACATCCGCTACGGCCGGCCGGACGCGAGCGACGCCGAGGTCATTGCCGCGGCCCAGGCCGCGTTCGCCCACGACTTCGTCAGCGCGCTGCCCGAGGGCTATGCGACCTACCTGGGCGAACGCGGGGTGCGCCTGTCGGGCGGCCAGCGCCAGCGCATCAGCATCGCCCGGGCGATGCTGAAGAACCCGCCGCTGCTGCTGCTCGACGAGGCCACCAGTGCGCTCGACGCGGAAAGCGAACGCGTGGTCCAGGCGGCACTCGAAGCGGCGATGGCCGGGCGCACCACGCTGGTCATCGCCCACCGCCTGGCCACCGTGCTGAAGGCCGACCGCATCGTGGTCATGGACGCCGGCCGCATCGTCGACATCGGCCGTCACGACCAGCTGGTGGCGCGCGGCGGCCTGTACGCGCGGCTGGCGTCGATGCAGTTCGATCTGCAACCAGCCGAGGGCGCACCCAGCGCCGTCGCAGTGATTTGACCTCGGTCGGCTATCGTCGTCGTATGGCTTTCCCGACGTTCACCCCCTACGAAGACCTGATGCGCCATGTGTTCGTGCACGGCGTGGCCAAGGGCGACCGCACCGGCACCGGCACGAAGAGCGTGTTCGGCCACCAGATGCGCTTCGATCTGACGCAGGGCTTCCCGCTGGTCACCACCAAGAAGGTGCACTTCAAGAGCATCGCGCTGGAGCTGCTGTGGTTCCTGCGGGGCGACGGCAATGCGCGCTGGTTGCAGGAACGCGGGGTGACGATCTGGGATGAATGGGCCAAGCCCGACGGCGACCTGGGGCCGGTGTATGGCGTGCAGTGGCGCAGCTGGCCCACGCCGTCGCCGGACAACCCGGGCGGGCACGTCGACCAGATCGCGGGGGTCGTGCAGCAGTTGAAGACCAACCCCGACAGCCGGCGCATCGTCGTCAGCGCCTGGAACGTCGGCGAACTGTCGAAGATGGCGCTGATGCCGTGCCACGCCTTGTTCCAGTTCTACGTCGCCCCGGCCACCACCCCCGGCGGGCGCGGTGCCTTGAGCTGCCAGCTGTACCAGCGCAGCGCCGACATCTTCCTCGGTGTGCCGTTCAACATCGCCAGCTACGCCCTGCTGACCCACCTGCTGGCCCAGCAGTGCGACCTGGACGTCGGTGACTTCGTCTGGACCGGCGGCGACTGCCACCTCTACAGCAACCACTTCGAGCAGGTGGCGCTGCAGTTGTCGCGCGACGCCCGGCCGTGGCCGCGGCTGGTGATCCGGCGCCGGCCGCCGACGATCTTCGACTACGCCTACGAGGACATCGAGATCCAGGGCTACGACCCGCACCCGGCGATCAAGGCCCCAGTGGCGGTGTAGCGCTGCACGCCAACGGTCGCCGCCGGGCGCGCTCCTTCGCCTGGTTCTCGGTTGAATCGGCTGGCTCGGCTCTTGCTCGCTGCGGCCCATGGCCGCGCCCACCACCGTGCTGTCGGTGCTGATCGTCACCGACCCCGACGCCGAGACGTCCGACGGCGCGCTGGCCATCTCCGGCGCGCTGGCCGACGCCGGCCACCTGGTGCTGGGGGTGCGTGCCGGCGACGCCAGCCTGCCCGAGGCCATGGCCCGACTGCACCCGGATGTGGTGGTGGTGAACAGCGACAGCGCAGTGCGCGACGTGCTCGAGCACATCGTCGTGGCCACCCGCGACGCCCGCCGGCCGATCGTCATGTTCACCGACGACGGCGACCGCCCGACCATGCGCAGCGCACTCGGCGCCGGCGTGTCGGCCTATGTCGTCAAGGGGCTCCAGCCCGAACGGGTACAGGCGGTCATCGACGTCGCCGTCGAACGCTTCGGCACCGAGATGGCCCTGCGCCTCGAACTCGACGCCGCGCGCAGCGAACTCGCCAACCGCAAGACCATCGACCGCGCCAAGCGCCTGCTGATGAAGAAGAAGGGCCTGGACGAACCCGAAGCCCACCGCTTCCTGCAGGACCTGGCGATGAAAAAGGGCCTGAAGCTGCGCGACGCCGCCGAGCGCGTGATCGACGTCGAATCGCTGCTCGGGTAATCCCGAACCAGCGTGGTGCGCCGCAGCACCAAAGCGATCACCGCCTGCAGGCCGGCGGGCGACGCTCCCAGGACAACCGGCCCGTGGCACGCCGCTTGCGTTGCCTGTCTTCGTGAGCTGCGGCAATGGCGCCGTGGCGATTGTGATCAGACCGCCGGGCAATGGGGCCCGCCCTGCGATGCGCGTCGCACGGCGGGCCTTTGTCTTTTCTGGAGCTTGCGATGACCGACCGCCCCGCCATTCAACCCACTGCAGCAGAGAACCCGCTGATGACACGCCGCCGATTGATCCAGTCTGCCGCCGTGGCCAGCGCCGGTCTCGTCATCGACCCCGCGTTGCGCGCCGCGGTCTACGCCCAGGGCAGCGACAAGCCGGAGAAGGAAGAAGTCCGCATCGGCTTCATCCCGTTGACCGACTGCGCCAGCGTGGTCATGGCCAGCGTGCTCGGCTTCGACAAGAAGTACGGCGTCAAGATCGTGCCGACCAAGGAAGCCAGCTGGGCCGGCGTGCGCGACAAGCTGGTCAACGGCGAGCTCGACATGGCCCATGTGCTGTACGGGCTGGTCTACGGCGTGCACCTGGGCATCGGCGGGCCGAAGAAGGACATGGCGCTGTTGATGACGCTGAACCGCAACGGCCAGGCGATCACGCTGTCGAAGAAGCTGGCCGAGAAAGGTGCCGTCGATGGCGCCAGCCTGGCCAAGGTGATGGCCGGCGACAAGCGCCCGGATGGAGAAATGCGCACCTTCGCGCAGACCTTCCCGACCGGCACCCACGCGATGTGGCTGTATTACTGGCTGGCCAGCGTCGGCATCAACCCGCTGAAGGACGCGAAGGTGATCACCGTGCCGCCGCCGCAGATGGTGGCCAACATGCGCGTCGGCAACATGGACGGCTACTGCGTCGGCGAGCCCTGGAACCACCGCGCCATCATCGATGGCATCGGCGTCACCGCGGTGACCACGCAGGACATCTGGAAGGACCACCCCGAGAAGGTCCTCGGCACCACCGGCGAGTTCGCGAAGAAGTACCCCAACACCTGCCGCGCGGTCATCGCCGCGGTGCTGGAGGCCGGGCGCTGGATCGACGCCAGCCTGTCGAACAAGTCGAAGATGGCCGAAACCATCGCCGACAAGAGCTACGTCAACACCAGCGTCGATGCGATCAACCAGCGCATCCTGGGCCGCTACCAGAACGGCCTGGGCAAGACCTGGGACGACCCGAACCACATGAAGTTCTTCGACGACGGGGCGGCGACCTTCCCTTACCTCAGCGACGGCATGTGGTTCCTGACGCAGCACAAGCGCTGGGGGCTGTTGAAAGAGCACCCGAACTACCTGCAGGTCGCCCAGCAGGTCAACCAGATCGAGCTCTACAAGGCCGGCGCGTCGCTGGCAAAGGCCAGCGTGCCGAAGGATCCGCTGCGCAGCAGCAAGCTCATCGACGGCGTGGTCTGGGACGGCAAGGACCCGGCCAAGTATGCCGACAGTTTCAAGGTCCGCCTGGCGGCGGCGTGAAGTGAACCACCCCCGGAGCGCCAGCGGCCCGGCGGAGCCGGCTCCGCGGCGTCCGCTGGGACGGCGGCTGCATTTCTGGCGGGGGCGCCGTCAATGACATCGATAGCCCGATAAGCGAGGACTCCCCATGGTCAGTGCCGTTTTTCATTCACCGCTTGAAGCTTCTGCAGCGCTCAAGGCCAGCAAGGCCGAGGGCACCACCAAGGCCGTCGCTGCAGGCAGCCCGGTGCGTGGCGCTGCCTTGCCGGCAGCGACGCCACCGACGCCGTACAAGGAGCCGCTGATCGATTGGCGGGCGCTCGGCCGCACCGTGCTGCCGGCGGTCGGCGGCATGGCGCTGCTGATCGGCATCTGGGCGCTGGCCACCGGCAAGGGCGGCGGTTCGTTCCCGACGCCGTGGGCCACTTTCGAAGCGGCGGTGAAGCTGTTCTCCGACCCGTTCTACCGCAACGGGCCGAACGACCAGGGCATCGGCTGGAACATCCTGTACTCGCTGGAGCGCGTCGGCCTCGGCTTCGGCCTGGCGGCGCTGGTCGGCATCCCGCTCGGCTTCCTGATCGGCCGCTTCGCGACGCTGAACCGCATGGTCGCGCCGCTGATCAGCCTGCTGAAACCGGTGTCGCCGCTGGCCTGGCTGCCGATCGGCCTGCTGGCCTTCAAGTCGGCGAATCCGGCGGCGATCTGGACCATCTTCATCTGCTCGATCTGGCCGATGGTGATCAACACCGCGGTGGGCGTGCAGCGCGTGCCCGAGGACTACCTCAACGTCGCCCGCGTGCTGAAGCTGAGCGAATGGAAGATCGCCACCCGCATCCTGCTGCCCAGCGTGATGCCGTACATGCTGACCGGCGTGCGGCTGTCGGTCGGCACCGCGTGGCTGGTGATCGTCGCCGCCGAGATGCTGACCGGCGGCGTCGGCATCGGCTTCTGGGTCTGGGACGAGTGGAACAACCTCAACGTCGCCCACATCATCATCGCCATCTTCGTCATCGGCATCGTCGGGCTGCTGCTCGAATGGGCCCTGATGGCGATGGCCAAGCGCTTCGACTACAGCTGATGGGTGCCGCCATGAAGCCAGCGACAGGGCCGAGCGCCGGGCCGCCCCAAGCCGGCCCGCATCCCCTCGGGGGATCGACCGGCGTACGCGCCGGGCGAGGGGTCAACATCAATGGCAAGCCGATGCTGCAGATCAACGACGTGGGAATGATCTTTCCCACGAAACGCGGCCCGTTCGTCGCCTTGCGCGACATCGCGCTGGATGTCGAGCGCGGCCAGTTCGTGACGCTGATCGGGCATTCGGGCTGCGGCAAGTCGACGCTGCTGAACCTCGTCGCCGGCCTGACCACACCGACCAGCGGCGTGCTGCTGCTCGACGACCGCGAGCTGAAGGGGCCGGGGCCGGACCGCGGGGTCGTGTTCCAGAACCATTCGCTGCTGCCGTGGCTGAGCTGCCTCGACAACGTGCACCTGGCGGTCGAACGGGTGTTCGGCGAGACCGAGACGAAGGCAAAGCTGCGCGAGCGTTCGCTGGCCGCGCTGGAACTCGTCGGCATGAGCCATGCGGTCGCCAAGCGCCCGCACGAGATCAGCGGCGGCATGAAGCAGCGTGTCGGCATCGCCAGAGCACTCGCGATGGAGCCGAAGATGCTGCTGATGGACGAGCCCTTCGGCGCGCTCGACGCGCTGACGCGCGCCAAGCTGCAGGACGAATTGCTGAAGATCGTCGCCAGCTCCGACACAACAGCGGGCGCCACCGTGATGATGGTGACGCACGATGTCGACGAGGCGGTGCTGCTGTCCGACCGCATCGTGATGATGACCAACGGCCCGGCGGCGACCATCGGCGAGGTGCTGCGCGTCGACCTGCCGCGCCCGCGCGACCGCGTCGCGCTGGTCGAGGATCGCGACTACGTGCAGTACCGCAAGGAGGTCATCGACTTTCTCTACATGCGCCACAGCCACGTCGAGCGGGCCGCATGACGAATGAACAAGACCCGCGCGCTGAGCGCCGGGCTGCTCCCGAGCCGTCCCGCGCCCCCGCTGGCGTTCGCTTGCCGTCCCCGGCCAGCGGAGGACTCACGTTCATTCGCGTCGTCGAGGTCTGGGTGCCCGACGCCGATGGCGCGCTGCTGGTCCTGGACAGCGCGCATTACGGCGCCGCCACGCGATTCGGTGCCTCGAGCCGGCAGATGTGCTTCGGCCGCGGCGAAGGCCTGCCCGGCCAGGCCTGGGAAACGGGCCGGCCGATCGTCCTCAAGCAATTCGAGGGCTCGGCCTTCAGGCGCACCCAGGCGGCACATGCCGAAGGCCTGACCTGCGGCATCGCGCTGCCGGTCTTCGCCGGCGCGACGCTGCGGGCCGTGGTGTTGATCTTCTGCGGCGACAGCGACCAGCAGGTCGGCGCGATCGAGCTCTGGCGCAACGCTCCCGACGAGTCCAGGGACCTGACCCTGGACGACGGCTACTACGGCGCCACTGCCAACGTCTTCGAGTTCATCTCGCGGCGCACCGCGTTCCGCAAGGGCACCGGCCTGCCTGGCCTGGCCTGGGCCAACGGCCTGCCGGTGTTCATGGCCGACCTGGGCAAGGGCGAACGTTTCCTGCGCGCCGACAGCGCGTTGAAGGTCGGCATCAACCGCGGCTTCGCCGTCCCGTGCAGCAGCACCGACGGCGCGCACTACGTGATGGCCTTCCTGTCGGCGCTGGCCACACCCATCGTGCGCCGTTTCGAGACCTGGCTGCCGGACGACACGCGACAGTGCGTGCTGCGCAGCGAAGGCTTCTGCGAACAACAAGGCGCCCTCGACGCGGCCGGCTTCGAGGCCCGCGCCGAACGTGGGCAGGGCGCCGTCGGGACGGCGTTTTCCAGCGGCGTGCCGCAGGTCGCCGAGCAGGCCCGCGACGAACCCGGTGGCGTCGGCGCCGCGGCCCGCGCGGCCGGCCTGGAATCGGTGGTCGCCCTGCCGGTGATGGGCGGCGGGCGCTGCGTGGCGGTGGTCGCCTGGTATCTCTGACCCAGCCGGGACATGTCTCGACATTCCCGCCTCCAGGGGTCAAGCAAAGTGGCCGAGCCACGCCGGCATGAGACCGTGGTCTAAGACATCAGGACCTGAAGGCTGTGTTCACAGTGTTCGGTCAGATCGTCGAGGTGCTGCAGCAGCGTGTCGCTGGCCTGCGCCAGCAGGCCGTGGTCGGCACTGTCCAGGGCCCGCAGCAGCAACTGCCAGCCGCCCTGCGCCGCAGCCAGGGCCTGGCGGATCTCGGGCGACGACAGCGGCGCGGCGGCGATCTCGCGCAAACCCTGCTCGAATTCGGCCAGCGCCGCCGCCAGGCCGGCGCCTTCGGCCGCAGGCAGCCCCAGCGCGGCCAGGAAGGCCTGCTTGGCCAGACGCTGCGAACGCATTCGCTGGCGCCCGCACAGGTTGACGACGTGCAGCGCACGCCGTGCGCCTTGCGCTTCGAGCTGCGCGGTCATCGAGTCGGCGGCCCCCAACAAGGCCGTCGCCAACGCGTCGGCGCGGGCGAGTGCAGCAGCGTCGGCGCGCGGGCCGAGCGTGGCCTTCAATGCCACCCAGGCACCGCTCACTTCGTGCAGCGCCAGCGCGGCCGGGCCGTCGAGGCCGAGCGCGGCCAGGTGGTCAATGTTGGCCTGGGCGCGCTGCTGCGCCTGGGCCTTTCGCGACGCCGCGGTCTCGATGCGCAGCAGGCGCTGCGCGGCCAGCGAGACCAGCCGCTGCGACAGCATGCGCAGCTGGCCGGCGCGGTTGACGGCTTCGGCCCAGCGCGCCGCGTCGATGACCGACCGCGAAACCTCGGCCAGCTTGAGGTTGGCGTGCATCGCCGCGCCGCGCAGCAGCTTGAAGGCCGCGTCTTCGCCGATGGCCTGCGAATCCATCAGCAGGCCCTTGGCACGGTCGACCCACTTGCGTTCGTCGAGCTGGTCGCGGGCCTGCGCCAGCGCGTCGCGCAGGGCCTGTTCGCGGGCGAAGCGGGCCTGGGCCTCGGCGATCAGCAGCGCCAGCGTGCCAGGCTCGAGCTTCGGACCCCAGGCCGCCACGCCGGCGTCGGCGAGCCCCGCGGCCTGCTGCGGCGTGGCCAGCGGCGCGATCACGCACAGTGCACAGGGCGGCTGGCCGGCCCAGGCGGCCAGCACACCGAGCAGCACATCGACACCCTGCGGCAGCCAACAGACGACCAGCGCAGGGCGATGCGTGTGCACCAACTGCACCAATGCAAGGCAATCGCCGGCGTGGTGCTCGCCGGCCCCGCAGGCCGCGAGCACCGCACCCAGGCGTCCAGCGTCATCGGCGTGGCCGGTGATGGCCAGCGGCCGCGGCACCGGCGGAGGGATCGGGCGTGACATCGAGTGCAGCTTATCCGCTGGCACAAGCGGCCCGCAGCGATCAGGCACAGCCCTTGCAAGGAACAGCCCACGGTGTAACGACGCACCGTCTTCGTGAAGCGCCGACCCAGGCGCCTGCCTCACTGACCTGCCACCGGCCGTTGCGCTCAGTGGTGGATCGCTTCCCCCCACCCCTGCTGCTGTTCTCTGCCATGTGCTGAGGGCGGCGCGTCGGCCCGAAACCCTGCCATGTCGTCCTTCTCGACCTTTCTCCGCTCCGGCCACTGGCCCACGCTGGCAGCCGCGTTCCTGTACTTCGCGTTCTCGTGCTGCATCTGGGTGCTCAACGGTGCAATGGCGCCGTTCATCAGCGAAAGCTTCAAGCTCTCGCCGGCCGAGAAAGGCCTGATGCTGTCGATCCCGATCTTTGCCGGCGCACTGATGCGTTTTCCGCTCGGCGTGCTGGCGCAGTACATCGGCCGCAAGAAGGCCACGCTGGTCGAGATGGGGCTGATCGCGGTGGCGATGCTGTACGGCTTCTACTTCGTCGAGACCTTCAACGACCTGCTGGCGATGGGCGTGCTGCTCGGCATCGCCGGGGCCAGCTTCGGCGTCGCGCTGTCGCTCGGGTCGGGCTGGTTCCCGCCGCAGCACAAAGGCCTGGCGATGGGACTGGTCGGCGCCGGCAACGTCGGCACGGCCGTCTCGGTGCTGGTGGCGCCGCCACTGGCCGCCTGGCTGGGCTGGCAGAGCGTCTACGCGGTGGCCGCTGCGGCCATCGCGGTGCCGATGGTGGTGATGGTCCTCTTCGCCAAGGAACCGCCGGACGTCGACAGCCATGCCAGCCTGCGCCAGCACGTGGCCTGTCTGTTCGAGAAGGACGGCTGGGCCTTCAGCCTGATCTACGGCGTCACCTTCGGCGGCTTCATCGGCCTGACCACCTTCCTGCCGACGTACTACCACGACCAGTTCGGCGTCACCAAGGTGCAGGCCGGGCAGCTGACGATGCTGGCGGCGTTCATGGGCGCCGCGGTGCGCGTGGCCGGCGGCGCCCTGGCCGACCGCTGGGGCGGTGTCAACACCCTGACGGTGGTGCTCGGCGTGGTCGCCGTCAGCCTGGTCGCTGTCGGCCTGAGCGCGGGGTCACTGGCCGGCACCACGCTGCTGCTGATGGTCTGTTTCGCGGCGCTGGGCGCGGGCAACGGCGCGCTGTTCCAGCTGGTGCCGCTGCGCTGGCCGACCACCACCGCGGTGGCCGGCT
The DNA here is from genome assembly GCA_031359905.1 of Burkholderiales bacterium. Taxonomy (GTDB): domain Bacteria; phylum Pseudomonadota; class Gammaproteobacteria; order Burkholderiales; family Burkholderiaceae_C; genus Rubrivivax. Next base: position 9,491 of record JANMAP010000327.1, read on the forward strand.
CGATGATCGGCGAGATCGGTGCGCTGGGCGGCGGCATCGTGCCCAACGCGATGGGCCTGTCCAAGCAGCACGCCGGCACCTACCTGTGGGGCTTCGTGCTGTTCGCAGTGCTGGCGGTGCTGATGCTCGGCGTCATGCGCGTGATGCAGATCCGCTGGACACGCACCTGGGCCGAAAAGGGAGGCCGCGCGCGCGTCGGCACGCCGACGGCCTCGGGCACACCGGCCAGCTCCAGGCAGCAAGCCGCATGACGCCACCGCGACCCAGCAGACGCCGCGGAACCGGCTTCGCCGGGCCGCTGGCGTCGCCCCCCTGGGGGGGAAGCGCCGCAGGCGCTCCGGGGGGGGACCTATTACCGGGGCAAGAACAGCAACCAGATGACCAGCATCAGGTTGAACAGCGCCGAGAGGAGGAAGCCCGCCCGCCACAGACTCAGCGGGTCGCGCCGCGCCAACGGCGTGGGTGGCGGCGGCGCGATCGGGCGCGAGGCGCCGCGTTCCAGCGCCAGCACCAGTTCCTCCGCGGTCTCGAAGCGCTGGGCGGCATCGCGGGCGACGGCCTTGAGCACCACATGGTCGAGCCAGATCGGCACGTCGGGCGCGTGGCGCGACGGCGGCTGCGGGTCGCGGCGCCAGCGCCCGGTCTGGTAGGGCTCGATCTCGCCGTACGGCAGCCGGCCGCTCAGCCACTGGTACAGCGTGACGCCGAAGGCGAACAGGTCGCTGCCGGCATCCGGCGGCAGCGGCGGGTCGGCCCATTGTTCGGGGTTCATGTAGCTCGGCGTGCCGGCGTGCAGGCCGCGCAGCACCTTCGGCTCGCGGCCCGACACGGCCACGCCCAGATCGAGGACGCGCCACTGGCCGTCGTCGCCCAGGTGCAGGTTGCCCGGCTTGATGTCGCGGTGGACGATGCCGGCGCGATGCAAGCGGCCCAGCGCCCTGCCGATGGCGATGGCCGCGGCGACGATCTCGGCGATGCCGGCGCGGCGCTGCCCGGGCTGTGCGGCCAGGCGTTGTTCGAGCGTGCGCCCGGCGTGCCAGTCGAAGACGATGTAGAAGGCGCTCGGCTCGCGCGGCTCGTGGGCGCGCACGAAGCCGCAGGCCTCGTCGCGCGCCACCCGCTCGGTCAGCCGCATGCCCAGCCACGCTTCGTGGGCCAGCATGGCGCGTTCCTCGGCATCGCCGGCGCGGCTCTCGTGCAGGGTCTTGATCGCCACCAGCGCGCGCGTCGCGTGGTCGCGCGCCTGGTACAGCCGGTGCACGCCGGTGTCGGCCAGATGCGCGGTGATGGTGTAGCCATCGATGCCGGCGCCGACCACCAGCCGCGACAGCGCCGGCAACTGCCGCGTGGCCAGCAGCACGTCGTCGAAGCGCCCGGCGTCGAGGCCGCGCACGCGCATCACCAGCGCGGTGGCGTTGTCCTGGCCGCCGCCGCCCAACGCGGCCTGCACCAGCGCCTGGCTGGCGGCCGGGGCGTCGGCGGCGGCCCGCGTGATGTCGCGCAGCTGGCGCAGCGACAGCACGCCGTGCACGCCGTCGCTGGTCAGCACCAGCGTGTCGCCGACGCGCAGCTCGCCCTGCTGGTAGTCGACCTGCACATGCTCGTCCAGGCCGATGGCGCGCGTCACCATGCTGGCCAGTTCGTTCATCCCTTGCTGCGGCAGCACATGGTCCTGCGTCAACTGGCTGCAGTCGTCGCCGCGCAGCAGCCAGGCCCGCGAATCGCCGGCATGGGCCAAGGTCCAGCTGTGGCCGCGCAGCACGAAGGCCGTCAGCGTGGTCAGCGCCGTGCCGGCGTCGCGGGCCCAGGCGCGGCGCCGGTTGTATTCGGCCAGCCAGCGGTTCTGCGCCTGGATCAAGCGGTCCAGCGTGACCGTCGTGTCCCAGGTCGGCGGCGCGCCGAAGTAGTCCTCGACCAGCGTCATCACCGTGGTCTGCGCGGCGATACGGCCGCCGCCGCCGCCCGACACGCCGTCGGCCAGCGCGGCGATCCAGCCCAGTGTCGCGTCGGCAGCGCGCGGGCGCTGCACGGCGGCGAAGTCCTCGTTGTCGTCGCGCGGCCCGCGTTCGCTGGCGTGGCCGACGTCGATGTCGAAACTCATCGCACCGATTGTCGCGGCAGCCGCCCTGGCATCCGGCTTGCAACGTCTCTTGCAGAGGTCCGAACATGAAAAAGATGAAGCTGGTGATGGTGGGCAACGGCATGGCCGGCGTGCGCACGCTCGAAGAACTGTTGAAGATCGCCCCCGATCTGTACGACATCACGGTCTTCGGCGCCGAGCCGCACCCGAACTACAACCGCATCCTGCTCAGCCCGGTGCTGGCCGGCGAACAGACGCTCGACGAGATCGTGCTCAATCCGCTGAGCTGGTACAGCGAGCACCACATCACGCTGCACGCCGGCAAGAAGGTGGCGCAGATCGACCGCATCCGCCGCGTGGTGCGCGCCGCCGACGGCACCGAGGCCGACTACGACCGCCTGCTGCTGGCCACCGGCTCGCACCCCTTCATCCTGCCGGTGCCCGGGCGCGACCTGCCCGGCGTGATCGCCTACCGCGACATCGCCGATACCGAGGCGATGATCGACGCGGCGACGAAGTACAAGCACGCGGTGATCATCGGCGGCGGCCTGCTCGGCCTGGAGGCCGCCAACGGCCTGATGCTGCGCGGCATGCAGGTGACGGTGGTGCACGTGATGCCGTGGCTGATGGAGCGCCAGCTCGACGACGTGGCCGCGCGGCTGCTGCAGAAGTCATTGCAGGACCGTGGCCTGACGTTCCTGATGGGCGCGCAGACGGCGTCGCTGCAGGCGGGCGCGGATCCACACAACGGCGGTCGCGTCGGCTCGGTGCATTTCAAGGACGGCAGCCAGATCCCCGCCGACCTGGTGGTGATGGCCGCCGGCATCCGCCCCAACACCGACCTGGCCGAAGCCTGCGGCCTGCACTGCGCACGCGGCGTGGTCGTCAACGACACCATGCAGACCATCACCGACCCGCGCATCTACTCGGTCGGCGAATGCGCGGCGCACCGCGGGGTGGCCTATGGCCTGGTCGCGCCGCTGTTCGAGCAGGGCAAGGTCTGCGCCACGCACCTGGCGCAGTTCGGCATCGGCCGCTACACCGGCAGCCAGACCAGCACCAAGCTGAAGGTCACCGGCATCGACCTGTTCAGCGCCGGCAACTTCATGGGCGCGAAATCGGGCAAGGCGGAGGACGCCGACTGCGAGGAGATCGTGATGAGCGATCCCTTCGGCGGCGTCTACAAGAAGCTGGTCATCAAGGACGACAAGCTGATCGGCGCGGTGATGTACGGCGACACCGTCGACGGCAGCTGGTACTTCAAGCTGCTGCGCGAAGGCCGCAAGATCGGCGACATCCGCGACAAGCTGATGTTCGGCGAATCCAACATCGGTGCGAATTTGGGAGATACGGGCCACCAGGGCCGCAGCAAGGCCGCGGCAATGGCCGACAGCGACGAGGTCTGCGGCTGCAACGGCGTGACCAAGGGCGGGATCTGCAAGGCGATCAAGGACAAAGGCCTGTTCACGCTCGACGAGGTGCGCAAGCACACCAAGGCCAGTGCGTCCTGCGGGTCGTGCACCGGGCTGGTCGAACAACTGCTGATGTTCACCGCCGGCGGCGACTACAGCGCCGCGCCCAAACTGAAGGCGATGTGCGGCTGCACCGACGCCGGCCACCAGGCGGTGCGCGACGCGATCCGCGAACAGCACCTGCTGACCATCGCCGACGTCTACCGCATGCTCGACTGGCGCACGCCCAACGGCTGCGCCAGCTGCCGCCCCGCAGTCAACTACTACCTGCTCAGCACCTGGCCGAAGGAAGCCCAGGACGACCCGCAGAGCCGCTACATCAACGAGCGCAGCCACGCCAACATCCAGAAGGACGGCAGCTACAGCGTGATCCCGCGCATGTGGGGCGGCGAGACCACCGCCGACGAGTTGCGGCGCATCGCCGACGCCGTCGACAAGTACAAGATCCCGACCGTCAAGGTGACTGGCGGCCAGCGCATCGACCTGCTGGGCGTGAAGAAGGAAGACCTGGTGCATGTCTGGAAGGACATCGGCATGGCCAGCGGCCACGCCTATGCCAAGGCGCTGCGCACGGTGAAGACCTGTGTCGGCAGCGAGTGGTGCCGCTTCGGAACCCAGGACAGCACGCAGATGGGCAAGGACCTGGAACGCGCGCTGTGGCGCATGTACGCGCCGCACAAGGTCAAGCTGGCGGTCAGCGGCTGCCCGCGCAACTGTGCTGAAGCGGGCATCAAGGACGTCGGCGTGATCGGTGTCGATTCCGGCTGGGAAATCTACGTCAGCGGCAACGGCGGCATCAAGACCGAGGTCGCGCAGTTCCTCTGCAAGCTCAAGACACCGGAGGAGGTGCTTGAGTACAGCGGCGCTTTCCTGCAGCTGTACCGCGAGGAAGGCTGGTACCTGGAGCGCACCGTGCACTACATCCACCGCGTCGGCCTGGAC
>JANMAP010000356.1:0-5508 GCA_031359905.1 Burkholderiales bacterium
GCCACCGTCATCAACATTGCGGTGGACGGAACACTTGCGGGACTGTTCGCCATCGCCGATCCAATAAAGCCGTCGACGCCGGATGCGTTGAAGGCGCTGGCGGCGGAAGGCATCAGGGTCATCATGCTGACCGGCGACAACAGGACCACCGCCAACGCCGTTGCGCGACAACTCGGCATTACCGATGTCGAAGCCGAAGTGCTGCCAGATCAGAAGAGTGCCGTCGTGGCAAAACTCCAGAAGGCCGGCAAAATCGTCGCCATGGCCGGCGACGGCGTCAACGACGCGCCGGCGCTCGCCGCCGCCGAAGTCGGCATCGCCATGGGAACCGGAACCGACGTTGCAATGGAGAGCGCCGGCATCACGCTGTTAAAGGGCGATCTCGTTGGCATCGTCCGCGCCCGCACGATGCCCATCAAGTCGCCTTGGAGCAGGGTGATGCCGGCGCTCTCCATCGCCACGTCGGTGCCGGTGCCCATGGCGATGCCCACGGTGGCGGCGGCCAGGGCAGGGGAGTCGTTGACCCCATCGCCGGCCATCGCGACGACGCGGCCTTCCTGCATCAGCCGCTGGACGACCGCCACCTTGTCCTGGGGCAGCACCTCGGCGACGACCTCGTCGATGCCGAGCTGGCGTGCCACGGCCTGCGCCGTGGTCTTGCCGTCGCCGGTCAGCATCACGATGCGGATGCCTGCTGCCATCAGCGCGGCCAGCGCCTGCGGCGTCGTCGCCTTGATGGGGTCGGCAATCGCGACGAACCCGGCCAGTTTGCCGCCGACCGCCACGAAGATGACGGTGGCGGCTTTCGCGCGCTGCGCCTCGGCAATGGCGTCCAGGCTGTCGACATGGATGTCGTGCTCGGCGAGGAACTTGCCGCTGCCCGAGACGACCTGCACGCCGCCGACCGTGCCGACAACGCCCTTGCCGACCGGCGAGTCGAAGTCGGTTACCGGCGACAGCGCCAGCCGGCGTTCCAGCGCGTCGTTGACGATGGCCAACGCCAGCGGGTGTTCGCTCGCCCGCTCGACGCTGGCCAGCTTCTGCAGGACCCCGTCTCTTTCGAATCCATTCACTGCCTCGATGTGAACGACCTTCGGCCGGCCTTCGGTCAGTGTGCCGGTCTTGTCCAGCACCAGCGTGTCGATCTTCTCCATGCGCTCCAGCGCTTCGGCGTCGCGGATCAGCACGCCGTGCTGGGCACCCTTGCCGACCCCGACCATGATCGACATCGGCGTGGCCAGGCCCAGCGCGCAGGGGCAGGCAATGATCAGCACGGCGACCGACGTGATCAGGGCGTAGCTGAACGCCGGGGACGGCCCCCAGACCAGCCACGCGACGAAGGTCAGCGCGGCAATCAGGATGACCACCGGAACGAACCAGCCGGCCACCAGATCGGCCATGCGCTGGATCGGCGCGCGGCTGCGCTGTGCGGCCGCCACCATGTGCACGATCTGCGCGAGCAGCGTGTCGGCACCGACCTTCTCGGCGCGCATCACGAAGCCGCCGGTCTGGTTCAAGGTGCCGGCCGTCACTTTCGACGCGACGGCCTTGGCCACCGGGATCGGTTCACCGGTGACCATCGACTCATCGACGTTGCCCTTGCCCTCGGTGAGCTCGCCGTCGTCCGGGACCTTTTCGCCGGGGCGGACGCGCAGCAGGTCACCGACCTGGATGGCGTCGACCTGCACGGTCTCGTCGGTCCCTTGCGCGCTGACCCTCACAGCGGTCTTCGGTGCCAGCCCGAGCAGCGCCTTGATGGCGCCGGACGTCTTCTCACGCGCCCGCAGTTCCAGCACCTGGCCGAGCAGCACCAGCACCGTGATCACGGCCGCCGCCTCGAAGTAGACCGCCACGGCACCGTCGGGCATCCGCAGGTTCGCGGGGAACCACTGCGGGGCCAGCGTTCCGACGATGCTGTCAATCCAGGCCGCGCCGGTGCCCAGCGCGATGAGCGAGAACATGTTCAGGCTGCGGTTCTTCACCGATGCCAGCGCGCGAACGAAGAACGGCCAGCCGGCCCAGAGCACGACCGGCGTGCCCAGCAGCAGCTGAATCCAGTTCGACACCTGCTGCCCGAGCAGGTGGTTCAGGTTCGTGAGGTGGCCGCCCATCTCCAGCGCGAAGACCGGCACCGTGAGCGCCGTGCCGATCCAGAACCGCCGCGTCATGTCGCGCAGTTCGGGGCTGTCGCCCTGATCGGCGGTCGCCAGCACGGGCTCCAGCGCCATGCCGCAGATGGGGCAGCTGCCCGGTCCCATCTGGCGCACCTGCGGGTGCATGGGGCAGGTGTACTCGGCCTGGCCGTGGTTATCTTGTTTGTCCGGTGAGCCCGGTGGACCCGGTGTTCCCTTCTCCACAGGCTTGGTCACCGCTGGCGGATCCGCGTGGTGGCTGTGATCGTGGCCGGCGCCGTCCATGACCGTGCCGTCCGGCATCACGTGCTGGCGGTGGTGGGCGGGGGTTGCGGTGCTGTGTGGCATGGCGCTCTCCAGCGTTTGCTTCAGTGTCGACCTTCCCTTCTTTGGAAAGTCAAGTCGCGCGTCATCGTGAGACCGGGTCGACACGCGATCCGAGGATCAGCGCTCGCAGGCGGACTGGGACAGCACCTGGTAGTCCCGGCTTTCGACAACCCGGCGCCGATCGCGATCGCGATCGAAGTGGGAGCGGACGCGAGTTGCGCCCCCTTGGTGGTCCGCTGACGCAACTGATGCTCGGCCGTGCGCGGCCATCGTTAGAAGCGGTGCGGGACGAGCCGCGACGTCACGGCCGCTTGGGCCTGCCATGCGTCCAGGAACGCTGGACGGTGCGCTCAACGTCGATGCGGGTCCGTGCGCTGCACCGCACTGATCTGATCCATCGATCAGCGGCAGCAGGCATCCCGATCGCGGTGGAGACACCGCGGTGACGGCTGAAGCGGCCGTCGCCGCGACCGGCGCGCACCCGGCTTCGTTGATCGCCTGGGCCCAGCGGCTGGCGTCAACACGCAAAGATCAAGCGGTGCGGCGCCTCACGACGCCGCACCGCAGGCCGTCAGCAGCCCGCGAGGGCGGATCTGGACAGCGCTGCGCGATATCCCCGCTGCAGCAGCGGCTCGATCCAGCCCAGGATGCAACGCTCGATCAGCACCGTGAACGGCAACAAGCTCGTGATCCCCGCGACGCCGTCGGCATGGCGCGAGCGCCCCGCCACACGCCCCGCCACACGCGCCGCCCGCCTTGATGCCGGCTTCATTCTTCACCCCGCGAGTAGCCTTCGCTGAGCACCAGGCCTTCGCTGAGCACCAGCCCTTCGCTGAGCACCAGGCCTTCGCTGAGGACCAGGCCTTCGCTGAGGACCAGACCTTCGCTGAGCACCAGGCCTTCGCTGAGCACCAGCCCTTCGCTCAGCACCAGCCCGCTGCCGAGCACCGTGCCGCTGCCCGAGACCAGCCAGCCCGACAGCGTGGCCGCCGGCATGAAGACCCCGGTGCGGCCGACCAGCGAACTCGAACCGGCAAGGGACGTGGCGTTGACCACACCCGCGGTGAGCAGCGTCTGGTTCGGTGCCGCAGTGTCGGTGATCGACTTGGCGAAGGTGTTCGACGCATACCCGGTGCCCGTCCAGTAGTTCACCTGCCGCTTGCGAACGGCGCCGTTGGCCCACACCAGACGCGGGTCGTAGATCGGCTGGTGCTGGGTGAACAGGGCATTGCCGCTGACGACGACGTTGCCGCCGACGAAGGCGATGCGCGACCAGTTGAAGGTCTCGCCGTTGATCGTCGAGGAGGTCGCCGGCATCGCGGCGCCCACCGCCAGCAGCGGCGCACCTGGCAGCAGCGTGCCGGCTGCGATGGCCGACGCGATGTCGGTGCGCAGCACCTTGGCCAGCGCGACGGCGCCGGTGACGTTGAGCATGCCCGCACCCTGCTGCGCCAGGTTGGCACCCACGATCGGCTGCGCCGTGTACTGCAGGATCGCCTTGATCAGCGGCGGCGTCAGGCCCGGGTTGGCTTGCAGCATCAGCGCCACCGTGCCGGCGACAACCGGTGCGGAAATCGACGTGCCGCTGAGCATCATCTCGGTTTCGCGGTAGGTCTGCGGCAGTCCCAGCGTGGCCACCAGGTCGTTGTAGTAGTTCGCCGCCAGGTAATTCCAGACCGAGTTCGCGCTGTTGTCCTTGGTTGCGGCGGCGCCCACCAGCTTGTTGCCGGGTGCCACGAGGTCGGGCTTGAGCAGGTTGTCGACCTGGCGGATGCCGGTCGCGGCGTCGATCCAGCCGCTGCGCGTTGGGCCGCGCGAACTGAAGTTGTTGACCGACGTCGGCGCGAGCGATCGTGTTGCGGTAGTTCACCGAGCCGACGGTGATGACCGTCGGATCATTGCCCGGCGCGCTGACGGTGCCGTAGTTCTCCTGACCTGCCGCGTTCTGGCCGAAATTGCCGGCCGCGACGACCACCGTGATGCCGGCGGCCGCTGCACTGCGCACCGCGGCGCACAGCGGGTCGGTCTGCCAGCTCTCGGTGCTGGCGGCCGCCAGGCTGAGGTTGAGCACGCGGATGTTGTATTCCTTGGCGTGGTAGATCACCCACTGGATGCCTTCGATCGCATCGCTGACGGTGCCGTTGCCGACGCTGTCGAGAACGCGCACGTCGTAGATCTTGGCGTTCGGCGCCATGCCGGTGGTGTCGCCCGCCGATCCGATGGTCGACGGCCGGCCTGCGGCCATCGACGCGACATGCGAGCCGTGGCCGTAGGGGTCCTGGTTGCTCCAGGTGTCGGCGGCGATCCTGCTCTCATAGCCGCTCAGCGCGGAGCTTCCCGGCTCCAGAGAGACCGTACCGTCGATGCCCACCGTCCAGTTGGCCTGCGTCTGGCTGAGCACCTGCACGTTGCGTGCGACGCGGGTGCTGCCGCCGCCGTTGTAGAAGAGCTCGTGGTTGCGCATCACGCCGGAGTCCAGCACCGCGACGCCGACGCCGGTGCCGTCCAGGCCGCTGTAGCTGGTCTTGGTGCTGTTGAAGCGCACGTTGGCGGACAGCGCGCCGGTGATCGCTTCGAGTGTGCTGGCGGTGCGCTGGGTCGTGCGGTTCGGCGACACGCTAAGGACGTCGGTGCGCGCAGAGAGCGTCGGCACGAAGGACGCGGGCACCGTCGCGCTGAGCATCTTCAGCCCCGGGAAGCGCACGTGCACGCTACCGCCGGCAGACTTGATGGCGTTACGGATGGCCAGCAGCTCGGCATCGGTCGTGTTGCCGGTGACGAGCACCTGGACGTTGCGAATGCCGTTGATGTCCTTCGCCCACTTGTAAGGGGGCGTCGTCGGCGCATCGAGGGCGGCTTGCAGGTCCTTGGCGACCTTCTTCGATTTGAGGAACGCATCCTTGGCGTACGCGTTGCCGGCGCCGGCGAGCAGGCCCAGCATCACGGCCGCGGCGAGCCACAGCCGTCGGCCCGCCGAGCGCGGCAGGCTGCGCTCGATGAGGACGGTGAATCGGGTGGGTGAGGAGGAGGTCATCTGGCTTCCCTTTGG
>JANMAP010000371.1:0-1539 GCA_031359905.1 Burkholderiales bacterium
CCGGCCGCGGCCGCTTCGCGCCGGAACTCGCGCGGGCCCGGCAGGCAGCCGCCGGGGAAGATGTACTGCTGGATGAAATCAGTGGAATGGATGTAGCGGTCCCACAGCGCATCGTCGATCACGTTGCTCTGGATTCAGGCGCGGCCACCCGGCTTGAGCAGGCGGTGCATGGTCTGGAAATACTGCGGCCAGTATTCACGGCCCACTGCTTCCACCATCTCGATCGAGCAGATCGCGTCGAACGGTGCATCCGCAATGTCGCGATAGTCCTGCAGGCGCAGGTCGACGCGATCGCCCACTTGCCGGTCGGCGACCCGCTTGCGCGCGAATGCCAGTTGCTCGGTCGACAGCGTCACGCCCGTGACGTCGGCGCCGAACTCCCTGGCGCCGAGTTCCGCCAGCGCGCCCCAGCCGCAGCCCAGCTCCAGCAGCCGGTCGCCGGCGCGAACGCCGGCCATGCGCAACGCACGGCGCACCTTGGCGTCTTGCGCGCCGACCATCGGCTGGCTGCGGTCGCCCTGGAACCAGGCGGACGAATAGTTCATGCTGCCGTCCAGCCACAGCTCGTAGAACGCGTTGCCCAGGTCGTAGTGGGCGTGGATGTTCTTCTGGCTGTTGCCGCGCGTGTTGCGATTGAGCAGGTGCCGCAGCCGGTAGAACCAGCGGCCGGCCCAGCTGCCATAGACCACGTCGTCGATCACGCGGCGATTCGCGATGAACAGCGTGAGCAGGTCGGGGAGGTTGGGCGTGGTCCAGTCCCCGGCGGCATAGCTTTCGGCGAAGCCGATGTCGCCGGAGCGCAGCGCGCTGGCGCAGACATTCCAGTTGCGCAGCGCGAGCGCGGCATGCGGCGACTGGCCGTTGCCGAAGCGCAGGGCGCTGCCGTCGGGCAGCTGCAGGGTCAGCGAGCCGTGGACCAGCTTGCGCAGCAGCCGCAGCACCTGGCGGGCGGCGGCGGGAGCACCGTCGGGAACGGCGAAAGTAGGGGATGCGGTCGTCGTGTTCATGGCTGGTTTACCGCGTCAGAAAGACGTCGGGCGGTGGCGGTTTGCGCAGGAATCGCACGCGCTTGCACCAGAGCTTGAGCGCCTGCCAGTGGATGCGGCCGATCACGCCCAAGGTCATCGCCGGGTGATGCCAAAGGGCGCGGCGGATCGCCGCGCGGGTCAAGGGCTCGAGCTCTCCGCTGACGCTGGTCTGCAGCAGCAGGCCGCCGGCGTCGTCGTAGTCGATCCGGGCCACGGTGTGCGCGCGCTGCGCATCGACCATGAAGCGGAAGCGATAGCCGCCCTCGACAGCGCAGAACGGCGACACGTGGAAGGCCTTGTCGGCATGCAGTTCGACGCCATACGCCGGCTGGTCCAGCATGTAGCAATGGCGCTCGCCGAAGGTGTTGTTCACTTCCACCACGATCGCCCGCAGCGAGCCGTCTTCGCGGTGGCAATACCAGAAGCTGACCGGCTTGAAGGTGTAGCCCAGCACCCGCGGATAGCAATGCAGCCAGGCCTCCCCGGTGGCATCGGCGATACCTTCGGATCG
>JANMAP010000426.1:0-9753 GCA_031359905.1 Burkholderiales bacterium
CGATCCCAGCACCACCGGCACCCCCCGCTGGTGGGCGCGCCAGACGGCCAGGTCGCGCGCCGAATAGCGCGCCCCTTCCTGCTGCTTGAACGACGGATCGTGCTCCTCGTCGACGACGATCAGCGCCAGCCGCGGCAGCGAGGCGAAGACGGCCAGCCGCGTGCCCAGCACCAGGTCGGCCTGACCCAGATGGGCCGCCAGCCAGTGGCGCAGGCGCTGGGCCGGTGTCAGGCCGCTGTGCAGGCTGGCCAGCAGGCGACCCGGAAAGCGCTCGGCGAAGCGCGCTTCGAGCTGCGGCGTGAGGTTGATTTCCGGCACCAGGACCAGGGCCTGCCCGCCGGCGGCCAGAGCGGCGGCCGCCGCGTGCAGGTAGACCTCGGTCTTGCCGCTGCCAGTGACGCCGTGCAGCAGCAGCGGCGCCGGCGGCTGCCCGGGCGGCGTGGCGGCCGGCGCAGCGGCAATCGCCACCAGCGCGGCGCGCTGCTCGTCATTCAGCGCGGGACCGCCAGGCGCGCTGGCTGCGCCTATGCGTGTGGCTGGTCCGGCCGGTACGCCGGCTCCGGCCGCTGCGCGCACCCTCGCCAGGCGCCGCGCCATCTGGGTCGGATCGAGCCTGCGCAGTTCCGGCGGCAGGACGGACAGCGCCAGTTCACCGACCCCGCGTTGGTAGTAGCGGGCCGCGAATTCGACCAGCGCGCGCCATTCGGCAGACAGCGGCGGCAGGCTGGCCAGCGTTGCGCCGACCGGGCGCAACGACGCGTCGGGCGGCGCCGTCGACGTTGAAGACCCCGCGTCCCAGACGATGCCCGGCACGTCGCGGCGCCCGAGAGGTACGCGCACCAGGGTTCCGGGCGGGAGCGGCTGCTCACTCGTGTAGTCGAGCAGGCCGCCGATGGCGCTGTGCCGCGGGGTTTCCACCGCCACTCGCAGGATCGGCGCTTGCGTCACGACGAACCCGGCTCAAGTTGCGCGCGACTCCCGGGCGATTTTTCAAGAATCCCTGGCAAGCCCATGATTAAGAAGGACTTTTCTGCTGTCCACTCTTTCTGTGGATAACTTTGTGGGAAAACTGCGTCGAGCGCTGCCAAGTCCTTGATTTTGCGCGCCCGATCCCGCGCTGCCCGATTTCAGCGCAGTCCGGCGAATTCATAAAAATCAACAACTTAGCGCGTATTGACGAGCAATCTGGGGGGCGGGCCTGCAGGCTGACCGTGACTTTGCGCCGCAGCACCGTTTTTGGGGATAAGTCAAGCCCTGAGCGCTCACTTACCCGCCAGCCTCGTCAACGTGCGCGGTGTTTCAGGCTGGTGCGCGCAACCGACGCGAATGGGCGTGGACGGCCTCGACCAGCGCGGCCACATGTTCCGGCGGTGTGTGCTGGTTGATGCCGTGGCCGAGGTTGAAGACATGCCCATCCCAGCCGCCGTCCGGGCGCTGCGGGCGGCCGAATCGGTCGAGCACGGCGCACCCCTCGACGGCCACCACTGCCGGCGGGGCAAACAGCACGTTGGGATCCAGGTTGCCCTGCAGGGCGACGCGGGCGCCAACCCGCCGGCGGGCGTCGGCGAGATCGACGGTCCAGTCCAGTCCGACGACGTCGGCGCCGCAGTCGGCGATCAAATCGAGCCAGGGGCCGCCGCCCTTCGTAAAGACGATCACCGGCACACGCCGGCCGTCGGCTTCGCGCTGCAGGCCGGCCACCACCCGGCGGGTGTAGTCCAGGCTGAAGCGCTGGAAGGCGCCGTCGGCGAGCACGCCGCCCCAGCTGTCGAAGACCATCACCGCCTGCGCGCCGGCGTCGATCTGGGCGTTGAGGTAAGCCGTCACGGCCTGCGCGTTGACCTCGAGGATGCGGTGCATCAGGTCGGGCCGGCTGTACATCAGGGTCTTGACCAGCCGGTAGTCGTCGGAACCGGCACCTTCGACCATGTAGCAGGCCAGCGTCCAAGGGCTGCCCGAAAAGCCGATCAACGGCACCCGCCCGTTCAGCGCCCCGCGGATCGAGCGTACGGCGTCGAAGACGTAGCGCAGCTTGTCCAGATCGGGCACCTGCAGCGAGGCCACCGCGGCTTCGTCGCGCACCGGGTGGGCGAAGCGCGGGCCTTCGCCGGCGCCGAAGCTCAGGCCCAGGCCCATCGCGTCGGGCACCGTCAGGATGTCGCTGAAGAGGATCGCCGCGTCCAGCGGAAAGCGTTCCAGCGGCTGCAGCGTCACTTCGGTGGCGTACTGCACGTTGGTCGCCAGGCCCATGAAGCTGTCGCCGGCCTTGACGCGGGTGGCCTTGTACTCCGGCAGATAGCGGCCAGCCTGGCGCATCAGCCAGATGGGGGTGTGGGTGGTGCTCTGGCGCAGGCAGGCGCGCAGGAAGGTGTCGTTGTGAAGGTGAGCAGGCATCGGCCGATTATCAATGTCGCGTCGACGACGTCCTGGCCGCTGAAACAGCCTGGCCTGACTGACCTGACTGACCCGGCTGACCCCTGACCTGCCTGACCTGCCGGGCGCAGCCGGGACCGCAGGGGCTGCCGGGGCCGCGATGCTGGTGCGCCGCGCAAGCCGCCCGCCCCGCGGCAGCGCAGCCTACCAACGCTGGCGCACCGGCGCTGCGGGCAGCCGCCGCCCGGCCAGCCAGTCGGCCGCCACGCCAGCGGCGTCGCCACTCTGCGCAGCCAGCGCCAACCATTCCGGCGGCAGCACGCGCGTGCCCGGTGCGGCATCGGGCAGCGCCACTGCCAGCGCAGCCGCCAGGCGGGCCACCGTCGCCGCGCGCACCGGCTGGTCGCGCTGCGCGACCATCCAATGCAGCTGGGCCAGCATCCAGCCGGCCAGGCGCTGGGCGCTGCTGCGCCGCGTGCCATCGGGCCCTTCGGCTTGCGCCATGCGCATGAAAACCAGGTGCGCGAAGCCCAGCGCGGCCACCGCCGCTTCGTCCAGCGATGCGAGCCCGAGCTTCAAGGCTGCGGGCAGCAAGGCCGGGCTGTGCGGCACCACCACCAGCAGCGCGCGCACGCCGACCGCCCGCAGCTGCGCGGCGCGCGCTGCCAGCTCGTCCGGCAGCGGACGCACGAAGGCGTCGTCGCGGCCATTGGCGTGGCGCTGGCGGTCGAAGACGACCAATGCCGTCTCGGCGCCGAAGCGGGCCAGCGACGGCAGGTCGTCGGCCACCGTCTGCAGCCCGCGCAGCGCCGGTTGCAGGCGGTCCTGGGTCAGCACGCCGACCTGTTCGAAGCGGTGGCACGCCAGCAGTTGCTCGAGCACCGCGCCGCCCAGCGCACCGCCGCCGCCGAGCACCAGCACGCGGCGCGGCCGACGGGCCGGCGACTGCACACGGTGCAGCGCGCCAGACAGTGCGCTGTCAGGGCTGAGCATGCACCGAGCCTAGCGCAGGCGGCCAGAGGCCCCCCGCGGCGCGGACGGAGTACGGGAGTTCAGGAGTTGGGAGTTCGCGCGTAGCATCCTCGCCCTGCGTCCATGCACACCGAGGAGGATTCATGCGTTCGACGATCCGGGTCTGGGCTGCGGCCCTGCTCAGCCTGCTGGCGCTGTCAGGCTGCGGCTACAACGATTTCCAGCGTCTGGACGAGCAAGTCAAGTCGGCCTGGAGCGAGGTGCTCAACCAGTACCAGCGGCGGTCCGACCTGATCCCCAACATCGTCGCCACGGTCAAGGGCGAGGCGAATTTCGAACAGGAGACGCTGACCAAGGTGATCGAAGCGCGCGCGCGGGCCACGTCGATCCAGGCCACGCCGGAACTGGTCAACAACCCCGAAGCCTTCAACAAGTTCCAGGCCGCGCAGGGCGAGTTGTCCGGCGCCTTGAGCCGGCTGCTGGTGGTCACCGAAAACTATCCCAACCTGAAGGCCAACCAGGCCTTCCAGGACCTGCGCGTGCAACTCGAAGGCACCGAAAACCGCATCACCTTGGCCCGCAACCGCTACATCAAGACAGTTCAGGACTACAACGTGAAGGTGCGCAGCGTGCCGACCAACTTCACGGCGATGGTCTTCGGCTATCAGGTCAAGCCGAACTTCACGGTGCAGAACGAAGCCGCCATCTCGGCACCGCCGACGGTCAACTTCGACAACAAGCCCGCGGCGTCGGCGGCCGGCAAGTGACACCGCGCGGCTGAGCGTCACGACCATGCGCCGCGGGCTGCGCGCCATGCCGCGGGCCGCCCTGGCCGGGGGCTTCTCGTTGCCCAGGCTGTTCCGGCTGTTCCGGCTGTTCGGGATGCTCGGGCTGGCCGCACTGTCAGCCATCGGCCCGGCGCGCGCGCAGGACCTGCTGCCGGTGCCTCCGCTCAGCGCGCGCGTCATCGACCAGACGGCCACCTTGAGCCAGCCGCAACGTGCTGCGCTCGACGCCAAGTTGGCCGCCTTTGAAGCCCAGGCCGGCCCGCAGATCGTGCTGCTGATGGTGCCGAGCACCGCGCCCGAGGACATCGCCGCCTATGCCCAGCGGGTCGGCGACGCGTGGAAGATCGGCCGTCGGGCGGTCGGTGACGGCCTGCTGCTGGTGGTGGCGAAGGACGACCGGAAAGTTCGCATCGAGGTCGCCAAGGCCCTGGAAGGCGCGGTCCCCGACCTGGCCGCCCGCCAGGTGATCGACAACGCGATCAAGCCGGCGTTTCGCGCCGACGACTATGCCGGCGGGTTGAATGCCGCGGTCGATCAGCTGATGGGGCGCATCCGCGGCGAAGGCCTGCCGGCCCCCGACACCCGGCCCGCGGGGCCGCGCAGCGGCGGCGGGCTGCCCGTCGAGCAGTTGCTGATCTTCTTCTTCGTCGGCGTGCCGGTGCTCGGCTCGCTGCTCAGCGGGGCGCTCGGGCGCAAATTGGGATCGTTGCTGACCGCCGGCGCGGCCGGCGGCCTGGCGTGGTGGTTGACGGCCAGCCTGCTGCTGGCCGCCGGCGTCGGCGTGGTGGCGATGGTGGTGGTCGGCCTGCTCGGCTTCGGCTCGGCGTTGCGCGGCCTCGGCGGACGCGGCGGCGGTGGGTTGGGCGGCTGGGTTGGCGGCGGTCTGGGCGGCGGCGGCGGGGGTGGCGGGGGCGGGGGCGGTTTCTCGTCGGGCGGGGGCGGCGACTTCGGCGGCGGCGGGGCATCGGGAGACTGGTGATGGGCAAGCTCGCACGCATCCTGCGCCACCGCTGGTGCGACCAGACCGACAGCCTGCGCGCGCTCGACGCGGCCGCGATGACCCGCCTGCAGCAGCGCGTCGCAGCCAGCGAACGCCGCCACAGCGGCGAGATCCGGCTGTGCGTGGAAGCCGGGCTGCCGATGTCCTATCTGTGGCGCGGGGCCACGCCGCGTGAACGCGCGGTGATGCTGTTCGGCAAGCTGCGCGTCTGGGACACCGAGCACAACAACGGCGTGCTGATCTACCTGCTGCTGGCCGAACGGGCCATCGAGATCGTGGCCGACCGCGGCCTGGCGCGCCAGGTGCCGAAGGCGCAGTGGGACGTCTTGCTGGCCGGCATGCGCGCGGCCTTCCAGGCGCGGCGATTCGAGCACGGCCTGGCGCAGGCCATCGATGCGGTCGACGCGCTGCTGCTGCAGCACTTCGCGCTCGCCGAAGGCGACGCCAACCCGAACGAACTGCCCGATCGCGCCACCCTGCTCTGATGCAGCGGCGACCGCTGCCGGACGACAACCCCTAGTCGGCGTCGAGCGTCAGCGTCAGCACGCTGCGCCCACCGATGCGCTCGTAGTCCATCGACCGGGTGAAGCGCCGCATCAGGGGAATGCCTTGGCCGCCCGGCTGGGCTTCGGCCAGGCTGGGGGCGACCGTCGGCTCGGCGGCGCTGCGCGGATCGAAGGCCTTGCCTTCGTCTTCCAGGCGCAGGCAGACGGCGCCCGTCGGCAGGGTGACGGCCAGCTCGACGCGCTGATCGCCGGGCTGCTCGAAGCCATGCATCACGATGTTCATCATCGCCTCTTCGAGCACCAGCGAGGTCCGCAGGCGGGTGCGCAGGGCGACGGCCTTGGCGGCCAGGAAGGCTTCGACGGCCTTCATCCCTTCAGCCACACCGGCCGTCGTCGCCGGAAGTGACAAGGCCAGCCGCGGGGCGGCGCTGGCAGCAGCGGCATTCGCGGCAGCGGCAGCAGCGCCAACAGCAGCAACGCGGGGCTCGGACATACCGCGGAGGTGCCTATCGCCGCAGCAGCGCCACGGCGGCGGCCTGGTCGGCGGCGTGCGGCACCAGGCTGTCGATGGCCGCGGTGTCCAGCACCTGCCCGACCAGATCGCGCGCGCCGAACAGCACCAGGCGCCGGTGGCGCTGCGACATCGAGCGGGCCACGCTGATGAACATGCGGATACCCATCGAGGTGACCAGCTCGACTGCCGACAAGTCGACGATCGCATCGCGGCCCGCTGCCACCGTGGCCGCGGTGAAGCGGGTTTCGATCTGCCCGACCCCGGCGGTGTCCAGCCGGCCGCTGAGCACCAGCTTGACCAGCGTACCGGCGCCTTCGCCGACCTGGCTGACTGCGATGTCCATCAATGTCCTCTCGGTGGGCAGGCCGTGGGTCCACGGGCCGGGTGGCCACGGTGGACGGTGCTGCCGATGATGCCGTTCACGGCAGGAACGTCACCGCCAGCAGCGACACGTCGTCGGCCCAGGGCCCGGGCCGGCGCAGCTCCTGCACGGCACGGAACAGGCGCTCGGGCTCGCTCAGGCCGGGCTCGGGCGGCTGAAGCAGCAGCGGCGTGAAGTCGCCGATGCCCCACTGGCGGCCGTCGGCCGTGTCGATCTCGTAGACCCCGTCGCTGAAGATGTGCAGCGTGCTCCCCGGGGGCACCACCACTTCAGCAGCGCGGAAGGTGTCGATGGGCAGCGCGCCGACCATCGGGTTGCGCGTCTGCAGCGGCTGCAGGCGGCTGCGCGCGGCATCCACCAGGTAGGCCGGATGGTGGCCTGCCGAGGCATAGCGCAGGCGCCGGCTGGCGACGTCGTAGACGCCGTACCACAGCGTGAAGAACAGGCCGCCGTGGGCATCCATCGGGAACATCGCGTTCAGCCGGGACAGCACCTGCGCCGGGTCGCCGAAGTCGACGCCCGGCAGCGCGCGCTGGCGCAGCACGTTGAGCACCGACACGGTGTGCACCGCGGCGCTGATGCCGTGGCCCGACACGTCGATGACGTACCCGACGAAGCGCCCGCTGTCGAGCGCGAAGTGGCCGAAGGCATCGCCGCCGAGTTCGGCCGACGGCTGGAAACGCCATTCGGTGCGCACCGGGCCGTCGCGGATCGGTTGCGGCAGCAGCGACTGCACGTAGCGGCTGGCGGTCTCCAGCTCGCGATCGAGCTCGGCCGAACGTTCGACCTCGCGCTGCGGCCGGTACTCGTGCTTGAGCACGTGGCGCCCGACCTGCAGCAGCGACCCCGGGGGCAGCTTGGCCGGGCCGGTCAGGCGGCGGCCGTCGATGAAGGTGCCGTTGGTCGATCCCAGGTCGGTGACGATGGCGTCGTCGACCTCGCTCTGCGCGCGCACCTCGCAATGCGCGCCCGACACGCCCGGGTCGGAAAGCAGGAACTCGCACGGCGCACGCCGGCCGACGCGGATCGAGTTCGGCCCGAACGACAGGCGCCGGCCTTTTTCCTCGCCTTCCCACATCACCAGGTAATGCATCCAGTCGGCGCGCGCCGCAGCGACCTTGCGCTGGATCATCGATGCCGGCGTGAACAGCGTTCGCGTGTCGTCGGCCGCGTCGTCGTCGAGCGGGGGCAGGCTCATGGTCGGGCCTTCGGGCGCACCCGCCGCAGCGGGATCAGCTGCCGACGCGGCATGCGGTGTCGGAGCCGCTCCAGTCGGCCAACGCGCCGCCCAGCGGCACGCCGCGGCGCACCGCCGTCATCTCGGCAACGATCGACAAGGCGATCTCCGGCGGCGTGCGTCCGCCCAGGTTCAAACCGACCGGGCCGCGCAGCGCGGCGACCTCGGCGTCGCTGACGTCGAACTCGCGCAGGCGCAGACGCCGGCCGTCGTTGTTGCGCCGCGAGCCGAGTGCGCCGACGTAGAAGGCCGGGGTCTTCAGGGCTTCCATCAGCGCCAGGTCGTCGAGCTTGGGGTCGTGGGTCACGGCGACCAGGGCGCTGTGGGCGTCGAGGTTCATCGCCACGACCAGGTCGTCGGGCATCAGGCGCGACAGCGTCACGCCGTCCATCCGGCCGGGGTCGCTGAGCCAGCCCTCGTGGTATTCCTCGCGCGGGTCGCAGACGGTGACGTGATAGTCGAGCATCACCGCCATGCTGGCCAGGTAGCGGCTCAACTGGCCACCGCCGATGATCACCAAGCGCAGCCGCGGCCCGTGCACGGTCTGCAGCACGGCGCCGTCGAACTGCACCATGTCGCCGTCCTGCGACGGCGCCAGCGTGACCAGGCCGGTGGCCAGCGTCAGGCGCCGCTGCACCACGCGGTGTTCTTCGATCGCCGCCAGCAGTTCGCGCAACTGCGACGCCGCCGACAGCGGTTCGAGAACGATCTGCACCGTGCCCCCGCAGGGCAGGCCGAAACGCTGCGCTTCTTCGGCGCTGGCGCCGTAGGTGGTGAGCTGCGGCAGCCGCATCGCCAGTTCGCCACGCGCCACGCGGCCGATCAGGTCGTCTTCGATGCAACCGCCGGACAGCGAGCCGGCGACCTGGCCGTCGTCGCGGATGATCATCAGCGACCCCGGCGGCCGCGGCGAACTGCCCCAGGTGCGCACCACCGTGCCCAGCACCACGCGATGGCCGCGGTTCATCCAGTCCATCGCGGTGCGAATCACTTCGACATCCATGCTGTTCATAACGCGGGGCCTGCGGCTCGGAGAGTGCGGGGCAGACAGCATGCCACAGCGCGCGTGCGTGCGCGCGGCCGGCCGCCCGTCAGACCGCGCAGTAGCGCTCCTGGATCGCGGCGTCGGCCAGCAGCACTTTCGCATCGCCGTGATAGACGATGCGGCCCTGGTCGAGGATGTAGGCACGGTCGGACACCGACAGCGCGCGCTCGACGTTCTGTTCGACCAGCAGGATCGTCGTGCCCTGGCGCTTCATGCGCCCGAACAGCTCGAACATCTCGTCGACCAGCACCGGCATGATGCCTTCCGACGGTTCGTCGAGCAGGATCATGCGCGGCCGGGCCATCATCGCGCGGGCGATGGCCAGCATCTGCTGTTCGCCGCCGCTCATCGACGTGCCTTCCTGCTCCATGCGCTCGGCCAGCCGCGGGAAGCTGGCGGCGATCTCGGCGATGCGCTCGCGTTCGGCCGCGCGGTCGGGGCCGGCGATCAGGCCCAGGCGCAGGTTCTCGCGCACCGTCAACCCGGGAACGATGCGGCGGTCTTCGGGCACATAGGCCAGCCCCAGGTGGTAGCGGATGTGGGCCGGGCCGGCCAGGATCTCGCGGCCGTCAAAGCGCACCGACCCCTGGCGCCGCGCCAGCAGGCCCATCAGGGCTTTCAGCGTGCTCGTCTTGCCGGCGCCGTTGCGCCCCATCAGCGTGACGATCTCGCCGGCGCGGACGTCGAAGCTCAGGTCCTGGACGACGTGGCTGCGGTCGTACCAGACGTTGAGTTTGTCGACGCTCAGCATCGCTGCTCCTGTGCGCGACAGGCAAAGCGTGGGGACGCCCACGCGGGCAGGCCATTTCCTACAGCCCGCGTGGGCGTCCCCACTCTCCGCCTGTCGTTCCAACCGCGGTGGCCACCGCCTTGGTCGCGCGACGCGCTCACCCTCATCCCTGCCCCAGATAGACGCGCCGCACCTCGGCATTGCCG
>JANMAP010000449.1:0-2143 GCA_031359905.1 Burkholderiales bacterium
CCGCCGCGCCGTGGATCCACCTGATCGCTGCGACGCTGCTGCTGGCGGTGATCGTGCCGCGGACCCTGCTCGCGGCGGCCGCCGCCTGGCACGCGCGGCGGGCCGCCCGGCGCATCGCCCTGCCGCTGGACGAGCCCGACCTGCAGCGCCTGCTGCTGGCCCTGCGCGGCGCCGACGCGGTCGTGCAACTGCTGGCCCATGGCGCGGCGCCGTCGCCGCAGGCCACGCTGGGGCTGCAAGCCTGGTGCGCAGCAGCGCTGGGCGCGGCGACCACGCTGCGCGCCGCGCCGGTGATCGCCTACGGTGACGAAGAGGCCGCCGAACGCATCGCGCCCGACCCCGGCACGACACTGCGCGTGGCCCTGGTCGACCTCGCGGCCACGCCCGAAGACGACAGCCACGGCCGCTTCCTCGATGGGCTGCGCACCGCGGCGCCGGGCATTCCGCTGCTGCTGGTCGCCGACGAGGCGTCGTTCGCCCGCCGTTTCGCCGGCCTGCCGGCGCGGCGCGCCGAGCGCCACGCGGCCTGGCAGCGTCTGGCCAGCGCGCATGGCGCGGGCTGGCTGGCGCTGGACCTCGAACGGCCCGCGGTCGACAACGCCGAACAGGCCTTGCAGGCCGCGCTGGCGCATTGAGCACCGGCCCTCTATCGGTCACCGCCGTCCGCCGCCGTCCTCACCACCGCCCATCCCCTGCCGCCGCACGCATGACCACCGTCACCCTCAGCCTGGTGTCGCACACCAACGTCGGCAAGACGGCGTTGGCGCGCACCCTGCTCGGGGTCGACATCGGCGAGGTGCGCGACGCACCGCATGTCACCGAGTTCGCCGACGCCCACGACCTGATCACCTCGCCGGCCGGCGACGTGCTGCGCCTGTGGGACACGCCCGGCTTCGGCGACAGCGCGCGCCTGGCGCGCCGCCTGGCGGGCCGCAGTCAGCCGCTCGGCTGGTTCTTGAGCAGCGTTTGGGACCGCTGGCGCGACCGGCCGTTCTGGGCCAGCCAACAGGCGCTGCGCCATGTCCAGGCCGACAGCGACGTGGTGCTGTACCTGGTCAACGCCGCCGAGCAGCCGTCTGCCGCCGGCTACGTGGCCGCCGAGATGCAGCTGCTGGCCTGGATCGGCAAGCCGGTGCTGGTGCTGCTCAATCAGCTCGGCGAGCCCCGTGCGCCGGCCCTCGAAGCCGCCGACGTGGAGCTCTGGCGCCGTCACCTGGCGCCGTGGCCGCTGGTGCAGGGCGTGCTGCCGCTGGATGCCTTCGCGCGCTGCTGGGTCCACGAGCAGACGCTGCTGCGTGCCGTGCAGGGCCTGCTGGCCGGCGACGCCGCGGCGGCGATGGCGCGCCTGTCCGCGGCCTGGCAGGCGCGCCGCGAAGCGCTGTTCGACGCGGCGATGCACGAACTCGCCGCCAGCCTGGCGCGCTGTGCGCTGGCCAGCGTGGCGGTCGACGACAGCGCGGGCCTGCGCGGTTCGCTGCGCCAGTTCGGCGCCGGCCTGGGCGCGGCGATGGGGCGAGCGCCGGCCGACCAGGCGCCCGCCGCGCGCGCCCGGCGGGCCTTGCTGGCCAGCCTGGACGCCGAAGTGCACGCCAGCACCGGCCGGCTGGTGGCCTTGTACGGCCTGCAAGGCGGCGGCGCCGGTGGCAGCGTGCAGCGCGACATCCTGCAGCGCGTGGCCGGCCAGCTGGCCGTGCGCCAGCGGATGCCCGAAGGCAGCGCGGCGCTGATCGGCGGCGCGCTCAGTGGTGCCCTGGGCGGCCTGGCGGCCGACGTCGCCAGCGGCGGGCTGACGCTGGGTGGCGGGATGCTTGCCGGCGCGTTGCTCGGCGCGCTCGGCGCGGCCGGCGTGGCCCACGGCATCAACGTCGTGCGTGGCACCGGGCAGAGCTGGGTCACGCTGACCGACGCGGCGCTGGCCCCGCTGGTCGAAGCCAGCGTGCTGCGCTATCTGGCCGTCGCGCATTTCGGGCGCGGCCGCGGCGCCTGGGTGGCCGCCGAGGCCCCGCCGCACTGGCCGCTGTCGGTGGCGGCTGCGCTGGCGTCGCAAGAGGCCGCACTGGCCGCGCTGTGGGCGGCGCGGGCGCGGGCGCGGGCGGGGGCGGGGGCGGCCCCCGCCCCACTCGCGGCCCCGGCCGCCGCCGCG
>JANMAP010000115.1:0-17789 GCA_031359905.1 Burkholderiales bacterium
CACCTGGCACCGCGACCGGGGGGGGTGCCGGCGCGGCTGGGGGGGCCTTTGGCGGCACCGCCCCCGGCCCAGGGGGGGGGGCCGCTGGGGGGGGGGTTGCCCGCACGACGGTCTCCGTTGGCGCACCGCGCCCCCACCACCAGGTCGACGCCAAGGCGGCCAACCCGAGCGCCGTTGCGCCCAGGATCACCCCGCGACGCCCCGACCGCCGCGGGGCCGGCGGGACGGTCGAAGCCGCCGCGGCCGCTGCTGCCGCTGCTGCCGCTGTCGCCGCTGTCGCCGCTGTCGCCGTTGTGGCCGTTGTGAAGGCTGTCGCCGCTGCGGCGGCTGTCACAGGCAGAACCGCCAGCGGCGCCATGACCAGCGTCTCGTCGTCGGACGCCGCCCGAGCCGCGCTGGGCGGCAGCGGCGCCATGATCAGCGTCACATCCTCGGACCGCGCTTGCGCCGCGCCGTGAATGGCGGCAGCGAAGTCGTCGGCGCGCTGGAAGCGCTCGGCGGGCTGCTTGGCGACGGCCCGTCGCAGCACGCTGTCCCAGATCGGCGGCAGGGCCGTGTTCAGCCCGCTGGGCGGCACCGGGTCCTCGTGCAGCACCTTCTGCATCACGCTGGTCATCGAACCGGTGAAGGGCTTCTCGCCGGTCAGAAACTGGTACAGGATGATCCCGCACGAGAACAGGTCGGAGCGGCCGTCGGCCGGCTGGCCGAGGATCTGCTCGGGCGACATGTACATCGGCGTGCCGAGCACGGTGCCGGCCTGCGTCAGCTCCGACGCCTCGATGCGCGCCACGCCGAAATCGGTGACCTTGACCCGCCCGTCGGGCAGCAGGATGACGTTGGCCGGCTTGACATCGCGGTGGGTCACCCCGTGGTCGTGCGCGTGCTGCAGCGCCGACAGGATGGCCCCCATGATGCGGTCGATCTCGCCGAGCGCGAAGCGCTCACGGGCGTCGAAGCAGGCCTTGAGGTCGCGGCCGAGCGCCAGTTCCATGGCGATGAAGGCCACGCTGCCCTGGCCGTCGCCGAGCGTGCTGCCTTCGCCGTAGTCGTGCACGGCGACGATGTTGGGGTGGTTCAGGCGCCCGGCGGCCTGGGCCTCGCGCTGCAGCCGCGCCAGCAGCTCGGCGGCCTGGCCGGGATCGAGATCCACCTCGCGGATGAGCTTGATCGCCACGCTGCGCCGGATCTGGGTGTCGAACGCCTCGTAGACGACACCCATCGCACCCTTGCCGATCTGGCGGCGGATCTGGTACTTGCCCAGTTGGGTGGGTGCGGGCATTGGGGTGATCCGCAGGAGGTGGTCGCCGGCATTGTCGGCAACTTCGACCCGCGGGGCGAGCATTTGCAACGCCGAACAGACCTTCGTCAGCATGCCGAGCGCGCCCGAACGGGACATTCGCGGGCGCCTCAACCGCCCCTCGACGTTCTCCTCACCATGCGCGGACCGGCACGTGAGCCGGCCGACCCGTGCCGCTTCACGCTGTGCGTTGCCGGGCCGTGGCCAGCGCAGCGCCTGCAACGGCGCCGAGGTCCTCGATGGTGTGCTCCTTGTTCATCACCGTCCGCACGCCCAGCGCGGCCGCGCTCGTGCGCAGTTCGTCCGAGACATAGCCGGAGCTGATGACGACCGGCAGATCCGGCCGGATGCGCGCCAGCGAGCGCACCACGTCCAGCCCGGAGACATGCGGCATGTTGAAGTCGGTGACGACGAGGTCGACGTCGGTGGCGTCGCGCGTCACCGCTTCGATCGCCTCGCGGGCGGCCAGGAAGCAACTGGTCCGGTACCCGAGCCGCTGCAGCAGGCCCTGGACCATCAGCATCATCACCTCGTCATCGTCGATGTAGACGATGTGCTGGCCGTGGCCCCGCGACGGGGCTGCCGCGGTCGCCGGCAGCGGCAGCGGCAGACTGTCGTGCTCGGCCAGCGGCAGGTAGAGCTCGAAGGTGGTCCCCTGCCCGACCTCGCTGGACACCGTGATCGCGCCGTGCAGTGCCTTGACGATGCCGTGCACCACCGCCAGACCGAGCCCGGTGCCGCTGCCCACGGGCTTGGTCGTGAAGAACGGCTCGAAGATGTGCAGGCGCGTCTCCTCGTCCATGCCGCAGCCGTCGTCCCGCACCCACAGCCGGGCATGCGCACCCGCTTCAAGACCGGCGGGCCGTTGCGGATCGTCGTCGTGGTAGTGGCGCTCATCGAGCCCGATCTCGACCTGCCCGGCACCGTCTTTCAATGCGTGCAGCGCGTTCGCCCCCAGGTTGACCAGCAACTGCTGCAGCTGGGCGGCGTTGCCCATCACGGCCAGCCTGGTCTCGGGCAGGATGGTGCGCAGGCGGGCCTGCGGCCCGGCCATGAACTTCAGCATCGACACCGCGTCGTCCACCAGCGGCCCCAGCGCGACGCTGGTGGTTTCAATGGGCTGGCGCCGGCTGAACGCGAGGATCTGCTGGACCAGGCTGCGCGCGCGTTGCCCGGCCTTGGTGATCTGCTCCAGGAACTGCTGCGCCGGATGATCCGACGCCAGGTCGTCGCGCGCCAGCGCGGCATTGCCCAGGATCGCCGCCATGATGTTGTTGAAATCGTGCGCAATGCCGCCGGCGAGCGTGCCGATCGCCTCCAGCTTCTTGGCTTCCAGCAGCTGGGCTTCGAGCGCCTGCCGCGTGGCCTCGGCACGCTTGCGTTCGGTGATGTCCATGTAGGTGCGCAGGACGCCCCCACCGGCCAGCGGCACGCTCTGCACCTCGATCACCCGGCCGTCGGGCCGCAGGCGCTCGTACGACTGCGGCTGGTCGAGGATGCCGCCGGCACGGACGAACTTGCGCACTTCTTCAGGCGTGTGCCTGAACTCGTTGGTCGACCACTGGTATTCGAGCACCTGGTCGAAGCTCGGCTTGCTGGCCATCAACTCGGCGGGCAGCTGCAGGAGCTCGATCGCCCGGCGGTTGCACACCTCGACCATGCGATCGGCGTTGACCATCATCACGCCCTGCTCCATGCGCTCCAGCGTGGCCTCCAGGGTGCGCGACTTGGCGGACAACAACTTCTCGCTGTCGCGCAGCGCGTACATGCCGCGCTCGCGCTCGATGGCGATGGACGCGATGTGGGCGGCGGCGACCACGCTCTGGATGTCCGCCGGCGACGGCAGCGACGGCTTGTCACGGTAGTTCGCAAAGGTGCCGAGCACGGCCCCATCGGCCCCCAGGATGGGCTCGGACCAGCAGGCTTGCCAGCCCGCGCCGGCGGCCTCTTCACGCAGCGCAGACCAGCGCGGGTCACTGCGGATGTCTTCGCTGATGACGCGCGAGCCGGTGTGTGCCGCCGTCCCGCAGCAACCCTGATCGGCCCCGATCTGCAGGCCGTCGACCGCCGCGTTGTAGTCCCCGGGCAGGTGCGGCGCAGCGCCGGTGATCAGCCGCGTGCCCGACGCATCGACGAGCAGGATGCTGCAGCGCCAGTCGAGTCGTGATTCGACTTCGCGAACGATCGAGTCGAGGATCGTCGGCAGCGGTTCGCCGGAGGCGATCTGCGTCATCACCCGCGCGCTGGCCCCTTCGCGGGCGTCGGCCGCCTTGCGCGCGCTGATGTCGGTGTGGGTGCCGATCATGCGCACGGCCTTGCCGTCGGCCGACCGTTCGACGACCTTGCCGCGGTCCAGAATCCAGACCCAACGCCCGTCCTTGGCACGCATGCGGAATTCGCTGACGAAGCTTTCGGCCTTGCCGTCGATGCAGTCCTGGTTCTCGCGCAGCACGCGCGGCAGGTCGTCCGGATGGATGCGGCTGGACCATTCGTCAGGCCCGCTGCCGATCTCGTCGTCCCGATAGCCGAGCATGTCCTTCCAGCGTCTGGAGTACAGCGACTGCCCGGTCAGCAGGTTGGTATCCCACACGCCGTCACCGGCGCCGTCGAGGGCGAACTTCCAGCGTTCTTCGCTGTCCCGCAGGATCGCCGCATTGCGCCGGTCGCGCTGCAGCTGCCTGAAGAACAGCACGGCCCCGATCACCGCCACCAGCAGCGCCGCCGCCGCGCTGAAGCCCGGCCAGAGTTCGCGCCAGGCCGGGCCCATGGGGTCATGGGCCACCACGCGCCACAGGTCCACCGTGAAGCCCCTCGCCGTCCGATCGGTCATCTCGATGGCGATGGGCGGGACGCCCTGCCCGCTGCCGACGACCAGCGGCCGCTGGTGCTGCGCGGCCGCGGCGAACGTGACGAGAAGACAGGCCCCCAGGACCAGCCCGCTCGCTAAGCGCCAGAGCATCGAGCGTCGGCGGACGGCCGCCGACACCCCGGGGGCTGCCGGAATGGGACTCATCGGTGAAGCGTTGACCTCAAGGTCGTCGTCAGGGCGGGTGTGCCGGGTCGATGCCCGACCCGCGGGCGACCGGGACAACGGGCACTCCGGTGTTTATCGGTGCTGCGACGGCCCGACTGAAGCAAGATCTTCCGCTGCGGCTTGCTTGCACCCGGAGGCACGCCGCGCGATGACCGGCCGCACGGCTTCAGCCCCCGCGCCGGTTAACCCAGTCGGGACAGGCGCATGATTCGCCGCGAGCGGCCACGCGGTCGGAGCACGAACCCGGTGCCGACGCGTCCCCGGCGACATGCCGCCCCTCGCCGCGTGGCGGGGCGCCTAAAGATCGAGGAGTGGCAACGATGGCTTTCTATGTCGATGGATTCGTGGTTCCCGTGCCCCAGGACAAGCTTGACGACTACAAGCGCATGGCGCGCAAGGCCGGCAAGATCTGGATCGAGCACGGCGCGCTCTCGTTCTGCGAGAACGTGGCCGACGACGTCAAGCCCGGCAAGCGGACCTCGTTCCCGCAGGCCGTGAAGCTCAAGCCCGGCGAGGTGGTGGTTTTCTCGTGGATCACCTTCAAGTCGCGCCGTCAGCGCGACGCCATCAACGCCAAGGTGATGGCCGATCCTCGGCTGGCCAGCATGATGGATCCGAAGAACATGCCGTTCGACGGCAAGCGGATGTTCTGGGGCGGTTTCAAGAGCCTCGTCGCGATGTGACGGGGCTGGGCGCCGCCCCGGACTGCAGTGCGGCCCGGGGTCGGAACGGCGTCCTGACGCCGTCCGTACGGCGCCAGAACGTCATGAGATCCGGCGGTCAGATCGGCATCGACAGCGGCCGCGGGCCGAGTGGCACGCCGCCCGGGCCGGCCTGGTAGGTTTGCGGCGACACGGGATCCTGCTGGCCGATTCCAGGCTTGCTCCAGTCGCAGACGCCGCCGGGGAAGGTGTTGGCCAGGCGCGCCTGTTGCGCCGCGCTGAAGGTGATGCCGGTGTACTCGCTCATGCTGATCGGCTTGAGCTGGCACTTCAGGATGTTCTCGGCCAGCGGCCCGCCGGCCACCTGGTGCGGGCTGGCGTGCTTGACAAGCCGCGCATCGGCGTCGCAGACGGCCTGGTCGAAGACCTTGGTCGTGAAGTTGACGTCGCCTGTCAGGTAGCACAGGTCGACGGCGCTGGCCGGCTTGGCGGCGATCACCTGCGCCTGCGTACGCTCGGCGTTGAGCCAGGCCTTGGGCGCGCTGGACAGCAGGCCCGACAACCAGCTGTCCATGGTCAGCAGCGACTGCACGGTGACGGCGTTGACCTGCGCCGGCGTCGCCGGCAGCAGTCCCGTTCCATAGCGCCAGATGACCTGGTTGCCGTGGTTGTTGGCGTTGGCCGCGTCGATGCGCGCCCGTTCGGCGTAGCTGCGCCAGATGTAGTGGATGCCCTGTTCGTCGTAGCCGCGCGAATCGACGATCGGCAGCTTGCCCAGGTTCTTGCCGCTGGCCACGATGCCGGCCTTGTAGGCGATCTCCAGTGCCGCGGCATCGGCCACGGCGCGCGCCACCATGCGGTTGGCATCGGTGTCGGTGCCGCCGATCTTCTCGTTCAGCGTCACGAATTCCTCGGCGCTGATGGCTCCGGCCAGCAACGCCTTCAGACCGTACTGCACGCCGACGTTGTCGCCCGTGAACAGCGCGCGCCGGCTGCCCGCCGCCACGCCGGTCAAGGTGTTCGCCGTGGTGCCCCAGATGGCAGCGGCCAGGTCGGGGTCGCCACAGCGCGTGCCGCCGGGGTTCGTCACCGGGTGGTAGACCAGCGCCGCCGGCAGCAGGCAGTTGTTGCGCGGCGCTTCGCCAGGCGGCACGCCCAACGCCCCGGTGGCCTGGTCGAGCACCAGCAGCCGAACGTAGTTGCCCGGCTTGTTGTTGAAGCCGAAGGCGTTGTTCCAGCTCTGGCAGCCGACATGGTCCAGGTGGCCGTTGATCGCCGTCTTCTTGGCGTTGATCTGGGCCTGCGTCAGCCCGCTCATCAGCGTCGCCCATTCCGGGCTGGCGTAGAAGTTGACCAGCAACACGCAGTCGTTGACCTCGATGCCGGTGGTGATCGCGTCCGCGTAGTCGCAGCTCGGCTGGATGCCGTCGAGCAGGCCCGGGAAGGTCGACGCAATGGTGTTCTGCTGGATCGACCCGCCCGAGCAGCCGATGCCCAGCGTGTACTTGATCTCGCCGTAATTGCGGACGATGTGCTCCTTCATCATCATCAGCGTTTCGGCGACGAGGATTCGGTTGGAGTTGTAGAGCGAATCGGTCAGGCTGTTGTCGACGACCATGAAGCCGCGCGACAGCGCCGCGTCGTCGGCCCAGTTCTGTTCGGTGCGGAACTGCTGACGCGGCTGCCCGGTGCTGGCGCCGAAGGT
Organism: Burkholderiales bacterium; assembly: GCA_031359905.1. Taxonomy (GTDB): domain Bacteria; phylum Pseudomonadota; class Gammaproteobacteria; order Burkholderiales; family Burkholderiaceae_C; genus Rubrivivax. The sequence continues at coordinate 6,699 of JANMAP010000115.1, forward strand.
GTAGACGACCTTGCCGTTCCAGGTCGCCTGCGGCGCCAGTGCGGTCGGCGCCGGCTTGGTCGGGTCGTACAGGACGACGATGTCATAGATGCCGCGGTTGATGGTGCCGCGCTCGACGCGCACGATGTACGGCACGGTGACACCGGCGGTCGTGGTCGTTGTCGACAGGTCGGCCGGCGTGGTGCCCACGGCGTAGGGCTTGAAGCAGTTGTTCGCCGCGGCCACGGCCGGCGGGCTGGGGTCGGGCAAGGCGGTCGAACAGCCGGCTGTCGTGGTGCGGTAGAAGAGCTTGAATTCAGTCGCGATGTTGCACTGGGCGTCGATCGCCGTGGTGCTCAGCCCGCTGGCGTTCGATCCCGGCGTGTTGCCGTTGGCGGCCACTGCCGTGGGCGTGGCGCAGATCCACGGCATGGTCTGCGTTCCGAGCAGCACCGGGCCGCCGATCGGGTGGTTGTTGATGACCAGCCGCGCGCCGACGAAGGTGGCCAGCGTGGACTTCACACTCAGGGTGTTGTCGCCGTTCTTCAGGCCCTTGACGACGCCCAGGTAGCGACCGTCGGCCTGCCGCGCGAAAGTCGACGTGATGTCGCTGCCGTCCAGATCGGCCTGCAGGTAGGCGCCGTCGGCGCCGTCGGGCAGCTTGATCTCGACCAGCGCCGCACCGCCGCTGACCAGGTCGGCGCGGTTGGACAAGGTCTGCACGGTCGTGCCGGCCAGCGGCGGGTCCTGGTTCTTGGCACAGCCCACGAGCAGGCCGGTGGCCAGTGCGGCCAGCGTGGCGGCAGCGGTGTGAAGTCGTTTCATCGTCTTGTCTCCTGGCCCGCCGTGACATGCCGGCAGCGTTTTTTGGGTCGCTGCAGGCTACTGGCGCAAGCGGCGTGGCCGGCAGGGGTGTTCCCTAGTCGTCGCGATGATCGAACGCTGCCGGCGCTACCGCACCGACAGGCCCACGCGACAACGCTAGGCAAGCACCGCCGCAGGCCGCCAGCGTCCACACGATCACCGCGCCGGATGGCAGATCGAACAGCGCCGACAGCGCCAGCCCGAGCCCATAGCCCGCAGCGCCCAATGCATAGGCCACCACATGCCGGCGCGGGCCGCGGTACTTGCGTGTGGCCAGCGCCGGGATGATCAGGCTGGAAAACACCAGATACACGCCGACGAGCTGCACCGACGCCGTCACCGCCAAGGCAAAGACGCCGTAGAAGCCGAAGCGGCCCAGCCGCTGCACGGCGCCGAAGTACAGCGCGGCCAGCAGCACTGCCGACAGGCCGGCCAGCCACGCCAGCTGCGTGCCGTTGACCCACAGGATCTGTCCGACCAGCAACTCCTTCAGATGCTCGCCGCCATGCGGGTTGCCGGCCAGCAGCAGGATGCCGGCGCAGGCCGCGAGGATGAACATCACGCCGATCAGCGCTTCTTGCTGTTCGGGCGCCTTGCGCTCGGTCCAGGTCAGCAGCCAGGCGCCGAGCAGGGCCGCCGTCACGGCCGCGGCCTGCACCGCCACGCCGCCTTCGGGCAGGCCCAGCGCGGCCGCGGCGATGACCCCGAGGCCGGCGATCTGCGCAATCGCCAGGTCGATGAAGACGATGCCGCGGTCGAGCACCTGCGCGCCCAGCGGCACATGCGTGGCCAGCACCAGCAGCCCGGCGATCAGTGCCGGGCCGAGGATGCCCCAGTCGAGCGCAGCCCAGTTCACCGCGCCGCGGCCGCCGTGGAGACCAGGCGTGCGACGGTGTCGTCGAACAGGCCGAAGAGGTCCTTGGCGGCGTCGCTGCCGCCGACCGTGAAGGGCATCTTCACCGCCGGCACGCCGGCGTTCTTGGTCAGCCAGTCAGACGGTCGCGGGTCCTGGTAGACGGCGTACAGCACCAGGCGCGCCGGCGTGGCTTTCAGGGCCGCCTGCACGGACTGCAGGTGCGACGCGGTGGGCTCGACACCCGGCTTGGGTTCGAGCACGGCCACCTCCTTCAGCCCCAGCCAGTCGTAGAGGTAGACGAAGGCCTTGTGCTGCGAGACCACCGGCAGGCCTTTCAACGGCGCGGCCTGCGCTGTCCAGCGCGCGATGGCCTGATCCCAGCGCCGCGCGAAATCGGCCTGGCGCTGGGCGAATTGCGCGGTGTGCGCCGGATCGAGCTGCTGCAGCCGCGTCGACAAGGCCAGCGCGATCGGAGTGAAGTTGCGCGGATCGGTCTGCACATGCGGATTGCCCGCGGCGTGCACGTCGCCCTGCGCGCGATCGAGCTGGCCCGGCACCTCGAGCTTGCGGACGAAGTCGGCGGCCGCAAAGTTGCCCGGCTGGCCCGGCTGCAGCCGGGCGTTGCCCGACTGCTGCAGCAGCAGCGGCAGCCAGCCGATCTCCAGGTCGGCGCCGGTGCAGACGACCAGATCGGCATTGCGAACGCGGGCGATCAGGCTCGGCTTGGCCTGGATGTGGTGCGGGTCCTGCAGCGCGCTGGTGGCCACCGCCACGTCGACGAATTCACCGCCGAGTTCCTTCGCCAGCGCGCCCCATTCGGGCTCGCAGGCGAAGACGCGCAGTGCGGCGTGCGCCGGCAGCGCCAGAGATGCCAACGCCGACAGTGCCAGCGCGAGGACCGCGCGGCGGGTCTTGTGGATGTTCTTCATGATCGATCTCCGGGGGGTCCGCGGTCAGTAGGCGTGCGCCGCATGCGCGCCCAGGCTCATCTGGTACTGCACGAAGAACTGCCGGTCGGCGGCCCCGGGGCGTGCGCGGTCCTGCGCCCATTGCAAGCGCAGGCGCGAGAACTCGCTGGCCTTGTAGTCGAGCATCAGCGACTGCTTGCGCGGCCGCAGCCCGCTGTCGGCCGCCACGACATCCGCGCCGTGGTCGGCCGCGCCAGGGTCCAGCCGTTCGGTGCGCAGGCCGACGCGCCAGCCGGGCATGAACTGGTAAATGGCCTGCAGGTACCAGCCCGACTGCACGCCGCGGGCATCGAAGCGGCCACCATCGGCCAGGTCGGTGTAGCTGCCGCTGCGCGTGCTGCGCAAGAACTCGCCCTGCAGCTTGAAGTTGACGCGGCTGGCGTTGCCGTTCGGCGCCCACTTCCACACCGCGTCGGCGATCCACACGCGGGTGCGGCCGTCGAAGGCGAACGCCACCGTGTCCGCCGGCTGGCCGCGCGGCCCGAGGCCCAGCGCCGATGCGCGCACATCGAGCATCGACAGGCCGGCGCGCCAGCTGTGGCTGTCCCCGATATCGCCGCCACTGTGCGCGGCGAGAGCGGTCATGCCCGCCCCGTTGCGGCTGGTGTCGCTGCCCGGAAAGCCGCGGCCGCGGCCGACTTCCAGGCCGAGTTCGATGAACCGTTCGGTCGGTGCCAGCCAGGACACCTGCAGGCCATCGTCGCCGTACTGCGTGCCGAGCATCGCCTGGTAGGCCAGCGGGTTGTCGACGAAGTCCCAGGTGTGCGCGTGCTGCGGGTTGAGGTAGCCGACGTTGGAGAAAAAGCGGCCGACCTTCAGGCCCAGCCCGCGGCCCAGCGACGTGGTCTGCACATAGGCTTCCTCGACCGAGACGCTGTTGTCGGGATGCAGCGCGATGAAGGCCGCGCCGCGCCAGAACGGATCGATGCTGGCCGACATCGCGAGCTCGGTCTCGGCCAGGCCGAAGCCGCGGCTGCCCGGGCCGATCTCGGCGCCCGGCGGCAGACGCCAGCCGGCGATGGCATAGGTTGCCGGGTCGCGCGACGTGTGGGTGGACTGGCCCGACAGGATCAGCGACAAGGCCGGGTTGAATGCGTTGGCGCTTGCGCCAGCCACCGCCGCTGGCGCCGGCGCGGCGCTGACGGGAGCGGCAACGCTTGCGCTGTTTGCGATGTTCGCCGCGTTTGCGGTGTTCGCGGCCCTCGCAGCGTTGGCTGTATTGGCGACGTTCGCGCCGCCCGCTGCGGCACTCGCTTCAGCCGCCTGCAGGCGTTGCTCGAGCGCCTGCAGGCGGGCTTCGTAGGCTGCGCGAATGGCCTGCATTTCCTGACGCAGGGCGGTGATCTCGGCGTTGGGCGTCGTCTGGGCCAGCGCGCCGAATGGCGCCGCCAGGGCGAGCATGAGGCTCGCCGAAAAAGTCTTCTGCATGGGTCGTCCCTTTCCAGGGCTGCATGGTCGTGGGGCGCCCGCACCGCTTGCAGCGGCCGGCGCGGCGGTCGACGGTCAGCGGGGCAGGACGGGCGGGGCGCGGCTGCGATAGCACAGCGCCGGCAGCGACCACCAGATGTGGTCTGCTGCCGGCTGCGACACGGTCTGCGCCACTGCCGTGAACGGCAGCGGGCCGGGCCACGACGGCATTGCGGCACCGCCGGCGGTCGCGGCATGCAGGCACAGGTCGCACGCCGTCGTCGGCGGCAGCGCGGTCGCATCGTCGCCGTCGCTGGCCTGCACCGCTGCATGCGCATAGCCATGCCATGCCGCAGCCGACTGCGCGAGCGGCAGCAACAGGGCCAGCCAGATCAGCCAGGTCAGGCTGCGAGACGGCGAAAGACGGCGGTGCGTGATCAACATCGGCACGCTGGATGGTACGCGCGCTTCGCCACGCAGCGCCCCGCCGCGCCTCGCAGGTGCCTCAGAACTTGGCGTTCAAAACCACGCGGACGTTGCGCGATTCGACGGGGTGGAAGTGCACATCCGCCCGTCCCTCGGCCGGCTCGCCGGCCAGGCGCGAGGTGTAGTGGTAATCGATGGCCGACGCCTTGCGGTTGGTCAGGTTGAAGCCCTCCAGCTCGACCTGCAGCCGGGGGTTGATCTTGTAGCCCACGCGGCCGTTCAAGCCGGACGTGGCCTTCGAGCGCACCGAGTTGTCTTCGATCAGCGGGCGCGGGCCGAAGTAGCGCAACTGCAGGGCGCCGAACCAAGGGCCCAGGTTGTCCACCGCCACGGCCACCGAGGCCACACCTTCCACAGCGCCTGGGATGCGCTGGCCTTCGGGCGCGGCGTCGCGAAAGCGGGCCTGCGCGAAGGCCACGTCGGCGTCGATGGTCAACCAGTCGCCGAGCCTGTAGTAGTTGGCCAGCTCGAAACCGACCCGCTTGCTCGGACGCCCCGCTTCGGTGGTGCCGGCATCGCCTGCGAAGGTCAGCTCCGACGCCAGCGTCAGCTGGTACACCGACAGCGACGTCTGCAGGCCCGGCAGCAAGACGGTGCGGACACCGAATTCAAGGCCCTTGGACCGCGCCAGCGGGGTGACCGGGAACGCCTGGTCGCCGGTCTTCGGATCGACCGTGATGACGGTGCCGCGGGCGTCGTTGCTGTGGAAGCCGGTGCCCAGGTTGACGTAGAACTCCGTCTTCGCCCATGGCCCGAAGATCAGGTTCATCTTCGGGCTCAGGATGTTGGCGCTGCGCACGCCCGAGTTCTCGGGGCGGTCGCTGCGCACGTCGAAGCGGAAGGTGTCGGCGCGCACGCCGGCCACGGTCCGGAAGCTGGGGCTCCACTTGATCGCGTTGTCGAACCACAGGCCGAGGCTGGTTTCGACGATGCGGTCACGGCGCGTGGTCGACAGCACCTCGCGCGCCTTGGTGTTGAGCAGGCCGTTGCGGATGTTGTCGTTCTGGAACTGCACGCCCACCTGGTTCTCGCCCTCCCGCCCGAACAGGCCGGCCTGCCATGAATGTTTGACGTTGAGGGCCGTCATCAGCCGGTGGTCGGGCTGGCTGAATTGGTCGCCATTCGTGGGGTCGTCAAGGAAGTAGGCGAAGTTGGAATACAGATTCAACTTCCAGTCGACGACAGACGCGTTCACCTCGGTGGACGAGGCCTCGGTGCTGCGCCGCCAGGCCGACGACAGGCTGTAACGATGGGCACTGCCGCCATCGGTGGGGTCCAGCGCATCGAAGCGGCCCAACGTGCCGGCGTCGACAGCCCGCTTGGGGATCTGGTCGGTGGCGTGCCACTTGGCGTCGTAGGCCATGCCGGTGATGCTCCAGCCATCGGCCAGGGTGCCCTGCGCGTAGCGCAGCACGGCGTTGAGCTTGCGGAAGTTGTCGGGGATGGTGAACGGGCCGTCGTTGCGCTGGGCTTCCAGCGCGTAGAGCAGCTTGCCCGCACCGAGTGCCGGCGAGTCGGCCAGCAACACGCGCCGGTGGCCGTTCTGGCCGATGCCGACGTTGGCGATGCCGGATTCCAGGCTGTTGGCATAGTTGATCTCGACCGCTCCGGCCGACGCAAAGTCACCCTCGCTGGCGTCGTACGGCCCTTTCTTGTAGCGCAGGCCGGTGGCCAGCTCAGGGACCAGGAAGTTCAGGTCCGTCCAGCCCTGGCCGTGCGCATGGCTGCGCTGGTTCACCAGCATGCCGTCGACCGTGGTCCGCAGGTCGGTGCCGTGGTCGAGATTGAAGCCGCGCAGGTAGAACTGGTTGGCCTTGCCTTCGCCGCTGTGCTGGCTGACGACCAAACCCGGGGTGGCTTCCAGCAGTTCGCCGGGCCGGTAGGCTGTGCGCGCCTCGAGCTGCTTCTTCGTCACCGTGCCGACGCTGGCCGAATCGGCGCTGCCGATCTGCTCGACCGCCTTGCCGGTGACGGTGATCTTCTGCAATTCCTGCTCGCCGCCGGCACGCGCGGCAGGCGACAGCAGGACGCTGCAGGCGAAAGCCCACGTGTGGGCCTGCAAAGGCCGCCAGGTGCGGCGGTGGTTGCGTTGTTTCATGAGACATCTCCAGGCCCGGCCCAAGGGACACGACGGCCTTCATCGACAGTTGAATTGCGCAGCCGCGCGCCGGCGCGTCACCGACCGCGGGGGTCGGCGGGCCAGCTGCAGACAGGGCAGCGGATAGGACAGGGGCACGCGGCAGCGACAGGGCACGCGACAGCGCGCCCGGCTCCGCGATGGCCTCAACCGCGCGGCGGGCGTTCCAGTGGCACGACGGTGTGCGATGCCATGCTGAGAAGCGCCACGCTCGGCCAGTGCGCAGCGGCCGCTGCGCCCAGCACCACGGCGAGCGTGGTGGGCAGGCTGTCGACGTCGTGCACGCTGCCCAGCAGGGTGTTCAGCGCGTGCGCCGCCGCAGCCTCGAGGCCGTCTGCCACAGCCACAACGCTGGCATCGGCAGGCGCATGGTGATGGTGGGCCACGCCGTCGTGCTGATGCGGGCTGCTGCCGTGCTTGCGCAGTGCGCCGATGCGCACGGCATGCGCGTCCGGCGCGTCCGGCGCGGGCATCGCGGCCTGGGCCGCGGCGCGGTGCGCAAGGCCCCCGGCCACGAGCATCGGGCGGTGAAAGTGGGCTGGACCGAACAACCGCTGGGTGCCCGCCGCCAAACCCTGCAGGGCCACGCAACACGCCAGCAGCCCGCACAACATCAGCCACGCCAGATCGACGTTATTGCGGATGCGTCTTGGCAAAACCCTGCGACATGACGACTGATCGGGCATTGCCGCCGATTGTGCCTAAGCAGCGTTGAGCGGGCATGGCACGGCCGGACTCTGTGCACTGCATCACTGTCCAGGGTCGCAGGCGGCGCATGCGTTCAAGACCGCACGGCCCTGTTCGATAACCCGAGGGTCGGGAGGGCTGGTCCGGGTAGCCGCCTGACGCACGCCCATGTTGGTCATGTCCGAACCCCGGGGGAGCTCACGCCAAATGAACCGATTGACGATTCAAGCCCTGCGCGGCCTGTTCCTCTTCTGCGGCCTGTTCGCCGCAGCGCTGCTGGCACCTTGGCAGGCCCGGGCGGCCACCGACACCACCACCATGGCTGTGTCGGCCACCGTCATCAGCACCTGCAGCGTGACGACGTCGCCACTGGCCTTCGGCAACTATTCGTCGGGTGCGGTCAACACCACGACGCCGGTGCTCGTCACCTGCAGCAATGGCACGACCTACACCGTCGGCCTGAGCGCCGGCGGCGGCACGGGCGCGACGGTGGCCGTTCGCAAGCTGGTCGGGCCGTCGGCAGCGACGCTGAACTACTCGATCTACAGCGACGCGGCGCACACCACGGTCTGGGGGTCGACGATCGGCACCGACACCGTCGCCGGCACCGGCAACGGCTTAGCGCAGACGCTCACCGCCTACGGCCGCATCCCGGCCTCGCAGACCAGCAGCGCGGGGGCCTACACCGACACCGTCACCGTCACGCTGACGTACTGACGAGACACCGCGCCATGAACCCGTCGCTGTCGTTCACGAGGTCGTTCCCGTTGTCGTTCCCGCGGTCGTTCACGCAGTCGTTCCCACGGTCGTGTCGTCTGCTGTTGCTGATCCTGCTGCTACCCCTGCTGCTGGCGATGTCCGCGGCGCGCGCCGGGTCGCTGGAGGTTGCGCCGACCAGCCATGACCTGGCCAACGGCCAGACGATCACCAGCATGACGATCACCAACCGCGGCGATGCCGCCACCACGCTGCAGGTGCGCGGCTTCCTGTGGAGCCAGTCCGGCGCGCAGGACGAACTGCTGCCGGCCGACGGCCTGCTCGTCGCGCCGGCGATCTTCTCGCTGGCCCCCGGGCGCAGCCAGGTCGTGCGCGTGCGCGTGACGGCCGCGCCGCCGGGCCAGGAAGCCGCCTACCGGCTGCTGATCGACGAACTGCCAGCGGTCGACGCCGGTGAGCAGATCCGCATGGCGCTGCGCCTGTCGGTGCCGCTGTTCGCGCGCGGCGCGGCGACGGCTGCGCCGCAGCTGACGGCGCAGGTCGATCCGGCGGGCGAGACGCTGACGCTGATCAACCGCGGTGGCCGTCGCGCCCGGGTGCACGAGCTGAACACGCAGACCGCCGATGGCGCCCGTCAGACGGCCCGCCCGACGGCCGGGCTGTACCTGCTGCCCGGCGCGCAGCGCGCCTGGCGCCTGCCCCCGGGCAGCCGCCTGTCCGCGGTGTCGGCGCCGCCGAGCGTGGTCGCGACGACCGACGACGGGCCTGTCGATGTGCCCCTGCTGGCCACGCGGTGAGCGCCTGGTCGGCCGGCTGCTGACGGCGCTGCTGACGACGCTGCTGACGGCACCGCTGTGCGGCATCGCGCAGGCCCAGGAAGTGGTGCTGCTCGAGCTGAAGATCAATGGCCGCGCGACGGCGCGGGTCGAAGAATTCCTGCTGCATGGTGGCCGGACCCTGGCACCGCGCGCGCTGTGGCGCGAACTCGGCGTGCGTGACGGCGGCGCGTCGCCGGCCGACGAGATGGTCAGCCTGGCGCAGCTGCCGGGCGTCAAGGCCCAACTCGACATGGACCGGCGCACGCTGGCCCTGGACCTGCCGCCCGATCCGTCGTCACTGACGGTCATCGACCGCGGGATGCCCCCTGGCGAGACGCCGCTGGACCACGGCAGCGGGGCCCTGCTCAACTACGACATCAGCCACCAGCGCCAGGGCGGTTCGACGCGCAGCGCCGGGCTGCTCGCCGCGCGCTGGTTCACCGCCGCCGGCGTGCTCGAAGACGCCCACCTGCTGTCCAGCGGCCCGGGCGCGCGCCACCTGCGGCTGGACACCGTCTTCACCAGTGTGGACACGCAGAGGCTGGAACGCGTGCGCGTCGGCGACCTCGTCACCGGCGGCCTGGGCTGGACCCGCGCGCTGCGCGTCGCCGGGGTGCAGCTGGCCACCGACTTCGCGATCCGGCCCGGCCTCGTCACCATGCCGACGCCACAGCTCGGCGGCAGCGTCGCGGTGCCGTCGACGGTGGACGTGCTGGTCAACGGCGTGCGCCAGCTGTCGGCAGCGGTCGAGCCTGGGCGCTTCGAGGTGCGCCAGCTGCCGACCGTCAACGGCGCCGGCGAAGTGGCCGTGGTGGTTCGCGATGCGCTGGGCCGCGAAGCGGTGCAGAACCTGTCGTTCTATGCCTCCAGCCAGTTGCTGACGCCGGGGCTGTCGGCCTATGCCTTCGATGCCGGGCGCATCCGCCGCGATTACGCCACCGCCAGCGACCGCTACCAGGGCCGCGCTGCCACGGCCACCTGGCGCCATGGCTGGTCGCCGAGCGTGACGCTCGAAGGCCATGCCGAAGCCGGCGCAGGCAGTTCGGTGATCGGCGCCGGCGGGGTGACCACCCTGGGCGCACGCGGCCTGGCCAGCGGATCGCTGGCCTGCAGCCGCAGCGCCGGGCGCAGCGGCGTGCTCGGGGCGCTGACCCTGGAACGCCAGACCGCGGCGGTCAGCCTGCAGCTGGCCCTGCAGGCCAGCAGCGCCGACTACCGCGACGTGGCCAGCGGCGCCGGCAGCGCGCCGCTGCGCCACAGCGCGCGCGTCGGCATGGGCTGGCAGATGGGTGCGGCGGGCCAGGTCGGGTTGGTCGCCATCGACCAGCGCAGCGGGTCCGCAGACCCACACCAGCGCAGCGGGTCCGCAGGCCTGGGTCGAAGCAGCGGGCCTGCAGGCCCGCTGGCGGCCAGCCACACCCGGCTGCTGACAGCCACCTACAGCCGCCAGCTGCCGCAGGGCATGGCGGTGTTCGTCAACGGCTACCGCGGCGTCAATCGCGACGCCGCATCGGCTGCCGGCACCACCGGCAGCAGCAGCGGCCGGACCAGCAGCCACGGCGTCAGTGTCGGGGTGTCGATTCCCTTCGGCCCGCGCAGCACGGCCAGCGCCCTGTGGTCGCACGACCGCGGTGGCTCGCGCGTCTCGGCATCCGCCAGCCAGGCCAGCACGAGCACCGGCGACTGGGGCTGGCGCGTGCAGGGCGACCGCTCGTCCGCAGGCAACCTGCCGTCGCGCGCACTGGCCCAGGTGAGCTACCTGGCAGCGCAGGCGCGTGTCACGGCCGAGGCCGAGCAACTCGGCGGCCGGCCGGCGCTGCGGGTGGGCGCGCAGGGCGCGCTGCTGGTCCTCGGCGGCCAGCTGCATGCCAGCCAGCCGGTCAGCGACAGCGTGGCCGTGGTCGAGGTCGACGGCCAGCCTGGCGTGGCGGTGTTCCATCAGAACCGCCTGGTTGGCCGCACCGATGCGCGGGGCCGCATCGTCGTGCCGGGGCTGCTCTCGTTCCAGGCCAACAAGCTGGCCATCGACAGCCTGGACCTGCCGCTCGACGCCGAGGCCGAGACCCTGCAGCGCGACGTGCGCCCGGCCGATCGCAGCGGCGTGCATGTGCGGTTCGCGATCGAACGCCGCCAGGCGGCGTTGATCGAACTGCTCGACGCGGGCGGCCAGCC
>JANMAP010000121.1:0-2167 GCA_031359905.1 Burkholderiales bacterium
GTTCCACTTGAAGTGGAAACCCAGTCCGCCGGTAAAGGTCGGGCGGCTGACGGCGGGCGCGAAAACCTCGAAGCCATCGCCTTCATCAAGCGCGCCAACGAAGTCATCGGCATCGAACGCCCGCAGGCCATCACACTGGCCGAGGAAAGCACGGCCTTCCCCGCCGTCAGCCGCCCGACCTATGCCGGCGGACTGGGTTTCCACTTCAAGTGGAACATGGGCTGGATGCACGACACGCTGCAGTACATGCACCGCGATCCGATCCACCGGCCGTACCACCATGGCGAAATGACGTTCGGGCTGGTCTACGCCTTCAACGAGAACTTCGTGCTGCCGCTGTCGCACGACGAGGTGGTGCACGGCAAGGGTTCGCTGCTGGCGAAGATGCCGGGCGACCGCTGGCAGCAGTTCGCGAACCTGCGCGCCTACTTCGGCTTCATGTGGGGCCACCCCGGCAAGAAGCTGCTGTTCATGGGCAGCGAGTTCGCCCAGGAAGGCGAATGGAATCACGAGCACAGCCTGGACTGGCACTTGCTGCAGCGGCCCGAACACGCCGGCGTGCAGGCCCTCGTCCGCGACCTCAACCGGCTGTACTGCGGCAGCCCGGCGTTGTACGGCCAGGACTTCAGCGCCGCGGGGTTCGAATGGATCGATCACGACGACGCGCGGCGCAGTCTGCTCAGCTTTGTCCGCAAGTCCGCCGATGGCCGGCAGATGCTGGTGGTCAGCAATTTCGCGCCGGTGGTGCACCACGGCTTGCGCCTCGGCGTGCCGCTGCCGGGCCGCTGGATCGAGCGCCTGAACACCGACTCGGCGTTCTACGGCGGCAGCAACGTCGGCACGCCGCTGGGCGCGGCGGTCAGCGAGGCGGTGGCCAGCCACGGCCGCGCGCAGTCGGTGGTCCTGACGCTGCCCCCGCTGGCCACGGTGTTCCTGGAATGGACCGGCTGACCCCGTCTGCGCCCCGCGGCGATGCCCTCGGCCAGCCCAGCGGGCTGCGGCTTGCCGCCGGCCGGCCCTGGCCGATGGGCGCCAGCGTCGACAGCGATGCTGGCGGCACGCCGGGGGTCAACTTCGCCGTCTTCTCGGCGCATGCCACGCAGGTCGACCTGTGCCTGTACGACGCCGCCGGCGAGGTCGAGGTGGCCCGCATGCCGCTGCCGGCGCGCAGCGGCGACATCTGGCATGGTCGCCTGGCGGATGCCGGCGCCGGCCTGCTCTACGGCTTTCGCGCGCACGGGCCGTGGCGCCCGGAACGCGGCCACCGCTTCAACCCGTGCAAGCTGCTGCTCGACCCATGGGCGCGCGAGATCGTCGAGCCGCCCGGCGGCTTCGACTGGCGCGGGCCGCACGACGGTGCCGACCGCCAGCATCCGCTGCACATCGACACCCGCGACAACGGTCGCCAGGCCTTCAAGGCTCGCGTGGTGGCAGACGTCATCGCGCCGGCCGGCGTGCCGCGGCCGTCCACGCCGCTGGCCGACACGGTGCTCTACGAATTGCATGTGCGCGGCTTCACCCGCCAGATGCCGGGCGTGCCGGCGGCCGACCGCGGCACCTTTGCCGGGCTGGCCAGCGACGCCGCTCTTCGCCACCTGCAGCGCCTGGGCGTGACTGCCGTCAGCCTGCTGCCGGTGCAGCAGGTGCTCAGCGAAGCGCGGCTGGTCGAGCACGGCCTGCGCAACCACTGGGGCTACAACACGCTGGGCTTCTTCTGCCCCGAGCCGCGCTATGCATCGAGCACCGCGCCGCGCGACGAATTCCGGCGCATGGTGCAGCGCCTGCACGCCGCCGGCATCGAGGTCGTCCTCGACGTGGTCTTCAACCACACGCCGGAAGGCGATGAGCGCGGGCCGACGCTGTGCTGGCGCGGGCTGGACAACGCCAGCTGGTACCGCCTGCCGGCCGAGTCGCGCGAGCGCTACGAGAACCACAGCGGCTGCGGCAACACGCTGGACATCCGCCATCCGCGCGTGCTGCAGATGGTGATGGACAGCCTGCGCTACTGGGTCGGCGTCATGGGCGTCGACGGCTTCCGCTTCGACCTGGCGCCGGTGCTCGGCCGCGGCGACCACGGCTTCGAGCGCGACGGTCCGTTCTTCAAGGCCGTGCTGCAGGACCCGACGCTGCAGGCCGTCAAGCTGATCGCCGAACCCTGGGACATCGG
>JANMAP010000025.1:0-48940 GCA_031359905.1 Burkholderiales bacterium
CTGCAAGAAGGACGACTTCTTCGGCGACCCCGATGCGCGTTCGCCGCGAGCCAAGGACTTCCTGTCGAAGATCCTGGGGCATTAGGACCCCCCCCGGAGCGCCTGCGGCGCCTCCTCCCAAGGGGGGCCGAGCCCGGACGAGGATCAGGCCCTGCGGACTGATCCTCGCCTGGGAGGGCCGGCCGGCATGCTTGCCGGCTGGCGGCGCTGGCGGACCGGCGGAGCCGGATCCGCGGCGCCTGCTGGAGGGTGCGGGCTTCGCGACGTCAGATCACGTTGCGTTCTAAGAGGGGGCGGTTGTCGATCAAACGCTGGGGTGACAGCGGGGAGAGGTTCGGCGCGTCGCTGTGGCCTTCAGCGATCAGCGCGGCCAGCGCACTGCCGACTGCCGGCGCCTGCTGCATGCCGTGGCCGGAGAAGCCGCAGGCGGTGAAGGCGTTGTCCCAGCCGGGCAGCGGGCCGGCCAGGCCGTTGTGGTCGAAGGCGTTCATCTCGTAATAACCAGCCCAGGCCGAACGCAGGCGCAGTGCTTCGAAGCCGGGCACGCGGTGGGCCAGCGCCGGCCACAGCTGCTCGTCGAACTGGGCGTGGTCGATGGCGTCGAGCGGCGGCTCGTCGGGGTCGCTTTCGCCGTCGATGCAGCGCGGCGGTCCGCCGCACAGGAAGCCGCGGCCTTCAGGGCGGAACCACAGGCCCGACGGGTCGATGACCAGCGGGCAGGCGGGCAGCGCGGCAGGGGACTCGAAGACGAAGACATCGCGCTTCTTCGGCGCCACCGGCAGGCTGATGCCGAGCTGCGCGGCGAGTGGTGCCGACCAGGCCCCGGCGGCCAGCAGCACGGCGTCGCCCGGGTGACGGGTGCCGTCGCTGCAGCGTACCGCCAGCACGCGGCGGCCGGCCGTGTCGAAGGCCACGGCCGTGGCGGCGATGCAGCGCACAGCGCAGGTCAGCGCTTTGCGCCGGAAGGCCTGGAGCAGCGCCGGGCCGTCGAACCAGCCTTCGCCGCTCAAGCCCAGCGAACCGAGTTCGATGTCGTCGCAATGCAGCCAGGCAAAGCGCTGGCGCAGCTGCGGCGGGGTCAGCAGTGCGACGTCGGCGCTATGGCCGCGCTGCTGCACATGGTTCTCGCACAGTGCGGCCACGCCAAGCGCCGTCGCCAGGTAGAGGTAGCCGGGTTCGACCAGGCCGATCGATGGACGGTCGTCGTCGTCCGCGAGTTCATCGCCGACGCGGCGCAGGAAGGCCAGGCTCCAGCGCGACAGCGCGATGTTGATGCCCTGCGAGAACTGCTGGCGGATCGAACTCGCCGACAGCGCGCTCGACGCGCGGCGGTACAGCGGGTCGCGTTCGATGACGGTGACCGACAGGCCGTGGTCGCGGGCCAGGAAACAGGCGCAGGCCATGCCCATCACCCCGCCGCCGACGATCACCACCTGCCCGTTCATCGACCCAAGCCCGTTCATCGATCCGAGTCTAGGCGCCGTTTCTCAGGGCGCCGTTCCCGTCGGGCCCGATGCGAGAATCGATCGCATGATTTCGACGCCCGCCGCGCTGACCCTGCAGCGCCCCGACGACTGGCACCTGCATCTGCGCGATGGCGCGGCACTCGCCGCCGTGCTGCCCTTCACGGCGCGCCAGTTCGGCCGCGCGATCGTGATGCCCAACCTGCGCCCGCCGATCACCAGCGCAGCGCAGGCGGTGGCCTATCGCCAGCGCATCGTCGCGGCCTTGCCGGCCGGCAGCGACTTCCAGCCGCTGATGACGCTGTACCTGACCGACAACACGCCGCCGGCCGAGATCGCCCGCGCCCGCGACGCCGGTGTCGTGGCCTTGAAGCTGTACCCGGCCGGCGCGACGACCAACAGCGACGCCGGTGTCAGCGACCTGCGCAAGACCTACCCGACGCTGGAAGCGATGCAGCGCCATGGGCTGCTGCTGCTGGTGCACGGCGAGGTCACCGACCCCGAGGTCGACCTGTTCGATCGCGAGGCGGTGTTCATCGACCGCGTGATGATCCCGCTGCGTCGCGACTTCCCGGGCTTGAAGGTGGTGTTCGAACACATCACCACCGCCGAGGCCGCCGACTACGTGGCCGCCAGCGATGCGCACACCGCCGCGACGATCACCGCCCACCACCTGCTGTACAGCCGCAATGCGCTGTTCGTCGGCGGCCTGCGGCCGCATTACTACTGCCTGCCGGTGCTCAAGCGCGAGCGCCATCGCCAGGCGCTGGTGCGCGTGGCCACCTCGGGCCGCCCGAAGTTCTTTCTCGGCAGCGACAGCGCGCCGCATGCCGCGGTGATGAAGGAGCAGTCGGTGTGCGGCGCCGGGTGCTTCACCGCGCCGGCGGCACTCGAGCTGTACGCCGAAGCCTTCGAGGCCGCCGGCGCGCTCGACAAGTTCGAAGGCTTTGCCAGCCATCACGGCGCCGATTTCTACGGGCTGCCGCGAAACACCGGTCATGTCACGTTGCGGCGCGCCCCTTGGGTCCTGCCCGAGACCTTGCCGTTCGGCGACGCGACGGTCAAGCCGCTGCGCGCCGGCGAGACGCTGCACTGGAAACAAGAGTGAACTTGCCCCCAAGCTCGTCCGCTCGCTGCCCCCCGAGGGGGCGCTCATCACCTTCGGGCGGCCGGACGGTGATGAATCTGCCCCCAAGCTCGCGTCCGCTCGCTGCCCCCCGAGGGGGCGCTTCATCGCGGGCTGCTTCAAGAGAGACGACATGACCCAAGAACGCGTGATGCTGCTGATCGACGCCGACAACGTCTCGGTCGACGTGATGGAGCAGGCGATCAAACTGCTGCTCAACCAGCATGGCGCGCTGCATGTGCGGCGGGCCTACTGCACTGCGGAAAGTGCGGTGCGGCACCAGGCGATCTTCAAGCGCCTGTCGATCAAGCCGATGGTCAACCTGGCGGCGGGCAAGAATTCGACGGACATCGCGCTGGCTGTCGACGCCATCGATCTGGTGCTCGCCGAACGCCCCGACGTGGTCGTCATCGCCTCGTCGGATTCCGACTTCGCGCCGCTGGTGGCCCGTCTGCGCGAGAAGGGCTGCGTGGTCCGCGGCATCGGCCAGCAGGGCAAGACGGGCGACGAGACGCAGGACGCGTACGACGACTTCACGGTCCTCGAGCACCACGCGGGCAGCGCGACGTCGGGATCCGCTGGCGCACCGTCAGGCCGCCCGGCGCGCGCGCGCAAGACCACCGCAGCCAAGAAGCCGGCGGCCAAGAAGGTCGCTGCCAAGAAGGCGCCGGCGGCCAAGAAAGCGGCGGCCAAGAAGGCGCCCGCAGCGCGCAAGACCCCGGCACGCAAAACCACCGGCCGCAATCGCGCGGCCACCGATGCCGCAGATGCCGAACAGGCCGCAGACGCCGCAGACGCTGCTGACGGCGCCAATGCCGACGCGGTCGACTTCATGGCGCCGCCGCGCCTGCCAGCGGCGCCACCGGCGCCGTTCAGTCTGGCCGAGTCGCCCTCAGCTCGAGCCGACAGCGGGCGCAGCAGCGCGGGCGGCCGCGGCAGCGCCTCGATTGCCGCGGTGCTGGCCTGCCTGCCCGAATTGAGCAGCGGCCAGTCACTGGCGCTGAACGTCGCTGTCCAGCGCCTGCGCGAGGCCCAGCTGCTGGGCAAGAACAGCTCGTCGCTGAAACTGTTCTCGCAGCTCGACGACCGCTTCGAACTGCTGCCGCCGGACAAGCCGGCGCAGGTGCGGTTGCGTCGCTGATGCCCACCTGGAGTCCCTTCGTGCTGCGCACTGCGTGCGGTGCGAGCCCCGTCGGACCGGCCGGGCGGAGGTCTTCTGTCGGGCCGTGCCAGGTCGCCCGCCAAGCAGTGCCGGCATGGCCCTACCTTGGGCGGGCCTGCTTGAATCAACGGCCGCAGCCCTAACATCCGCTCCGTGCCACCACCTGACGGGCCCGCAACCGGCCCGCCCCGACCATGAAACGTGTGCTTCTCTTTGTCGTCACCAATCTGGCCGTCATGCTGGTGCTGGGCATCGCGGCCAGCCTGCTGGGCGTCAACCGCTACCTCACCGCCAGCGGGCTGAACCTGGGGATGCTGCTCGGCTTCGCGGCCATCATGGGCTTCGGCGGCGCGATCATCTCGCTGCTGATGAGCAAGCCGATGGCCAAGTGGAGCACGGGAGCGCAGGTCATCAACGACTCGGCCGACCCGACCCACCGCTGGATCGTCGGCACGGTGCAGGGCTTCGCGCAGAAGTCCGGCATCGGCATGCCCGAGGTGGCCATCTTCGAAGGCGCGCCGAATGCTTTCGCCACCGGTGCGTTCAAGAACTCGGCGCTGGTGGCGGTGTCCACCGGTCTGCTGCAGACGATGAACCGCGAGGAAGTCGAGGCCGTCATTGGCCACGAGATCGCCCACGTCAGCAACGGCGACATGGTCACGATGACGCTGATCCAGGGCGTGATGAACACCTTCGTCGTCTTCCTGTCGCGGGTGATCGGCAACTTCGTCGACAAGGTCGTGCTGCGCAACGATCGCGACGGTCCGGGGATCGGCTACTACGTGACGACCATCGTTCTCGACATCGTGCTGGGCGTTCTCGCCGCGGTGATCGTGGCCTGGTTCTCGCGCCACCGCGAGTACCGCGCCGACGCCGGCGCGGCCGCGCTGATGGGCCGCAAGCAGCCGATGATCAACGCGCTGGCGCGGCTGGGCGGGCTGGACCCTGGCGAGCTGCCGAAGAGCGTGGCCACGATGGGCATCAGCAGCCGCCCGAGCGGCCTGATGGCCCTGTTCTCCAGCCACCCGCCGATCGAAGACCGCATCCGGGCGCTGCAGGACTCCGCCCGAAGCGCTTAGCGACTGCGGCGCTGCCGCCTGCAGTGCGTGCCGCTGGCGGCCCGGCGCAGCCGGTTCCGCCGGCGGCCGCTCGATGGGCGCCCTGCGCCTACGGCTTGGGCGGTTTCGGCAGTCGGCCCATCAAATAGAACTCGTCGTTGGGGCGCATCGCGGTGACGTTGGCCATGCGGTTGCTCAGGCCGAAGAAGGCGCTGATCGCAGCGATGTCCCAGGCGTCTTCGGCGTCGAAGCCATGTTCGTACAGCGCGGCGAAATCGGCATCGCCGATCTCGTGCGACGCCGTGCAGACCTTCATCGCGAAATCGAGCATCGCCATCTGACGCGGCGGAATGTCGGCCTTGCGGTGGTTGACGGCCACCTGGTCGGCGACCAGCGGCTTCTTCTCGTAGATGCGCAGCAACGCGCCGTGCGCGACGACGCAGTACAGGCAGTGATTTGCCGCCGACGTGGCGACGACAATCATCTCGCGATCGCCCTTGCTCAGCGAGCCGCCGTCCTTGAGCAGCAGCGCGTCGTGGTAGGCCATGAAGGCGCGCCACTCGGCCGGGCGGTGCGCCAGCGCGAGGAACACGTTCGGAACGAAGCCGGCCTTGTCCTGGACTTCGAGAATGCGCTGGCGCATGTCGTCGGGCAGGTCCATCAGCTCGGGGACGGGGTAGCGGGAAATCGGCAGCGGCGGCATGGTGGCGATGGTCCGGATGCGGGTTGGAGGCAAGGGTGCGGCTGCGCTGCCGACGGCTGAGTGCAAAAGCTCAGTGCAAGGGCAGAGTGCGACGGCTCAGCGCGTCGGCTTGGCGCCAAGTGCCGAGACCAGCCGGGCCTCGAGATCGGCGCGGTCTTCGCTGCGGAACCCGGTGTGGACCAGCAGCAGCCGGCCGTCCGCGCCCACCAGTAATGACGTGGGCATGGCCTTGATCTCCAGACGCCGGGCCGCCTCGCCCTTGTTGTCGAAGGCCAGCGCGAAACCGGCTGGGTTGCGCGCCAGGAAGGCATCGGCGTCGCTGCGCCTGGCGTCGACGTTGATGGCCACGATCTGCAGGCCGCGATCGGCGTACTTGCGCTGCATCTCGTTCATCCACGGAAACGATTGCCGGCACGGCCCGCACCACGACGCCCAGAAGTCGACATAGACCACCTGGCCCTTCAGGTCGGACAGGCGGCGGGCCAGCGGCGAGCCGGGCAGGTCGATGTCGGGCAGCGGGTCGCCGGCGGCGAGCGCTCGGGCCGGCGCGGGCCCCAAGCCGACCAGGCCAGCCCAGCCCCCCCGCCCGGCGAACGCGGAGACAGCCGGCCACAACAGCACGGCCCGGCGTTGGTGGAGTGAATGGCGCATCGCGTGGTGCCGGGTCAGAGGCTGTATTCCAGGCCGGTCTGGGCCAGCCCGACCAGGTTGATGTGCGCCTGGTTGAGATCGGTGTCGGCGGCCAGCACCGCCAGCGAGGCCGTCGTGTAGGTCTTGTTTTGCAGCAGGTCGATATAGAACGCGCGCTGCTCCGGCGGGGGTGCCACACCGACCACGTTGCCGTACAACAGGTCAACCACCTGGCCGAACGAGGCATTGGCCCCCAGGCGGAAGTCGAGCGCGAGCTGAATCAGGGCTTCGTAGCTCATGCCGCTGTCCAGCAGTTGCAGGCCGACGCCGACGTAGTCGGGGTGCGCCGTGATCGACGTCGGGCCGAACACCGCGCCGAGGATCTTCGCCGTCGTCCCCGCATTGCCGTTCAGGTCGATCGCCAGCCGCAGGTTGCTGAAGCTCAGGCGTTCGACCTGCGTCAGCTCGTAGCTGCCACTGGCGTCCTTGGCGGTGACGGTGTAGCCGCTGCCCGACGGTGCCAGCGTGTAGTTGCCGCGTGCCTGCGGCAGCACCACGCTGTCGATGCCGGCCAGACCGTCGATCTGCTCGCGGCCCGGCACGGCGGTGAAGACATCGCTGCCGGGGGTGCCGACGGCGCGTGTGCCGGTGGTCTTGAACGACAGCAGCAGCGGCGCGGCCAGCGTGTTGCCGGCCAGATCGCGCAGGGCTCCGGCCGGCACCTCGAGCCGCAGGTCGCTGCCCAGCGGCAGGTCGGCGCTGGGGTCCAACGTCAGGCTGCTGCCGGACAGCACGAGATTCGGCGCACGGGCAGCGTCGATGCTGGACAGCACGGCACCGCTGGCGTCCTTGATCAGCAGGCTGCCGCTGCCCCGCTGCACGGCTTCGCTGAAGTTCAGAACCAGGTTGGCGTCGGGCTCCACGCCGCCGGACTGGTGGGCCGGGCTGCTCCCGACCAGCGCCGGCGGCTTGGTGTCGATCGACTGCGCAGCCGCGCTGAAGGCGCTGTTGGCGTTGCCGGCGGCATCCCGCACCGCGCCGGCCACGAGCGTCAGGCCGAGCAGGCCTTCGACGCCCGCGCTGGGCGCCACCAGCACCTTGTAGCTGACGCCGCTGCCGCTGATCGACAGCAGACTGCCGTTGACGATGTTGAAGCCGCCGGCATCCAGGCCCGTCACCGGCTCGCTGAAATCGAGCGCGTAGCTGACGTTGCCGGTCGCCGTGTCGGCGGTGTCGTCGCTGATGGTGACGGTCGGTGGCGTGGTGTCGCGGAACGCCACGCGCAGGTCCAGCGTGTCCCGATTGCTGTCGAACTTCAGGAGTTCGAAATTGATCAGCGCGACATGGAGTTCGCTGCTCGCCCCGGACAGCGTGTCGACGTACACGATGCCGTCGTCGGTGCGAGTGATGGTGTAGCTGCTGCGCGACGATGTGCCGAGGTTGAGGGTATCCACGCCACCGAGGCCATCGATGGTGAAGATGCCGCCGTTGATCGGGGCGGTGAAGGAATCGTCGCGCGCGGTGCCGAAGATCGTTGCCATGCGTCAAGCCCTCGGCGCAGTTGCTGCCGTGTCCTTGGTGTGCAGGATACCGTCTTGGTCGACGGCGAGATAACCGAACCCGCTGGCTTGCAGGAACGCCAGGCCGTCGGGGCCCTTGAGCATCGCGATGGTGCTGCAGTTCCCGGCCGTCACGGCGATCGGCGCGAGCACGCTGACCGAGCGCCAGAACGTCACCGGCCAACCGCTGCGCGGATCCAGCACATGACAGTAGCGGCGGCCGGCGTGTTCGAAGAAGCGTTCGTAGTCGCCGCTGGTGGCCAGGGCGCCGCGGCTGATCGGGATGCTGGCCATCAAGCCGCTGCGCCGCGGGTCGCGGATGCCCACCGTCCACGGCGTGCCGTCGGGTTTGGGGCCGACGATGCGCACGTCGCCCGCCAGGTTGACGTAGCCATGGCGAACGCCGCCGTCGAGCAGCCTGCCAGCCGCGCGGTCGGCGGCGTATTCCTTGCCGAAGCCGCCGAAGTCCAGTTCCATGCCGGCCTGCGGCAGGCGCACCTGCCGCCCTTGGCGTTCGACGCGCGGCCAGCCGATCAAGGGCAGCAGGGCCGCCACTTCGGCCGCATCGGGCAGGCGCGGCTGGCGAAAATTCCAGGCCCGCCGCAGCACGCCCGAGGTGATGTCGAACGCCCCGTCGCTCAAGCGGTACAGGGCATCGGCATGCTCCAGCAGGGCCCAGGTCTCGTCGTCGCAGGCCATGGCGTCCTGCCCCGCGGCGGCATTGATGCGCGACAGGATGCTGTCGGGCCGGTAGCGCGAGTAGGCGCGTTCGATGCGCTGCACTTCTTCGATCGCCGAGCGGGCCAGGACCTGCGCCGCACCGTCGTCGGCGGCGGCGACGACCACTTCGCAGGCGCTGGCCATGGCGTCGAAAGGGATCCTGAAGATGCGCATGACCAGGGAAGAACGGCAGCCGCGGGCGGCGCGTTCAGAACTCGTGCGCCAGCCCGACCTGCACGCTGCGCGCATGGAAGGGCGCCAGGTTCGGGCTGCCAGCGCCAAACAGCCGCCACGCGCCGCGCTGCGCGTAGCGCTCGACCTTCAGGTCGACCGTCCAGTCCTCGCCGAGCTTCTTGGCCACCTTCAGGCCCACGGTCCGCGCGCCGAAGGCCGAAACACGCTGGTCCTGCGAAAAGAACACCGCGTCGTCGGGTGGGTTCGGCGGGAACGGGCCGGGACGCGCCTCGGCGTCGAGATAGAAGCGTGCTGCGCCCTGCGTGTACAGCCGCAGCGACGGCGTGATCGTCCAGCCCTGGGCCAGCGGCTGCACGGCTTCCAGGCTGAGCGTGTGGGCGCGGATGCGCCAGCTGTCGCTGTAGTAGCGGTAGCTCCAGCGCAGCGTGGTATCGGTGCTGTCGGCGTGGTGGTTCCAGCGCGCCAGCACGGTGGCCTGGTCGCGTTGCCGCGGGCGCTGGTCGAAGATCTTGTAGGGGTCCGAAAAGTAGCCGCGCCCACGCGTCACGCCCAGGCTCAGCTGGGCGATGTCGTGGACCCCCAGCACCTGCGTGACGCCCACCTGCAGCGCGCTGACGCGCTTGGGTTGATGGTCGACGACGCGGTTGCTGGGGTGCACGACGTCGCTGTTGAAGCCCAGGCCGGCCGTCCAGGTGGTGTTCTTGTCGTCGCTCGACCGCGTGGCCTGCAGCGACACGCCACGCGACAGGTAGTCCTGCTCGCTGGACACGCTGGCGCCGACGCTGACGCTGCCGTGGGGCAGGTAGCGGGTGAGCTCGCCTTCGAGCGCGCGGCGCTCGTCCTTCAGCCTGCTCAGGCCCGAGGTGTGGTACGCCGGCGACGCGCCCGAGATGGCGTCGGAGATCACCTTGCCGCCGATCGACCAGTCGCTGGACAACGGCATCAGCAGCAGCGCCGAGGGCGCGCGCACGCGCACCCGATCGCGGCCCGGCTGGCTGTCCAGGTAGTCGAGGTACTTGAAAGCGACGAGGCCGCGCTCGGGCGCGCTTTCGGCCTGCGCCGGCCCGCCCAGGGGCAGCACCAGCGCGGCCGCCAGCAGGCCGGCGCCGAGTGTGGGCGCGGGCGGGGGCGCAGTCGAGAGCGCGGGCGCGGGCAAGAGGGCGGGCCAGAGCGTGGACGCGGGCGCAATGAGCGCGGGGTCGGCGGTGCTCAATTGCAGCCGCAGCCCACGCTGCCAGCGCTGGCACCGCCGGACGCGCCTTCCTTGCTGGTGTAGGTGTGTTCGGTGAAGGCGGCGTCCAGGCGGTCGCCTTCGAAGCCCATCGCCGGCTTGGCCAGCACCCCCTTTTCCCAGGGCTGCACCGGCGTGATGCTGGCGCAGCCGGCCTGGCACAACAGACCAATCGCAGCAAAGCCCAAAAGCAGCAGTCGCATCGTGAACCTCGCGGAGTCAATCAAAACACGGCCGGATGATCATGAAAACAAGCCTACCGCATGGCGGCATGTCGTGCCGGCACCGCCCGGCGCAGGCCCACGCCTCAGCTGCGAAACTGCATCGCATGCAGCCGCGCGTACAGGCCCCCGGCGGCCAGCAGTTCGGCATGCGTGCCTTGCTCGACCAGCCGGCCGGCGTCGAGCGCGAGCACCCGGTCGGCGTGTTCGATGGTCGACAGACGGTGGGCGATGACCAGCGTCGTGCGCCCGACCATCAGCGATTCGAGCGCGGCCTGCACCGCGCGCTCGGATTCCGAATCCAACGCCGAGGTGGCCTCGTCGAGGATCAGGATCGGCGCGTCCTTGGCCACCGCGCGGGCGATCGCCAGGCGCTGGCGCTGGCCACCCGACAACTGGCTGCCGTTGTGGCCGATCAACGTGTCCATGCCCTGCGGCAGGCTCTCGACGAAGTCCAGCAGATGCGCGGCGCGCAAGGCCTCTCGCACCTGCTCGGCGCTCAACGCCGCACCGAGCGCGACGTTGGCCGCCACGCTGTCGTTGAACAGCACCACGTCCTGGCTGACCAGCGCAAACTGGCGGCGTAGCGCCCGCACGTTCCAGTCGGCCAGGGCCACGCCGTCGAGGGTGATGCGGCCCGCACTCGGTTCGACGAAACGCGGCAGCAGGTTGATCAGCGTGGTCTTGCCGGCGCCCGACGGGCCGACGAGCGCGACGGTCTCGCCGGCCTGCACGCGCAGGCTCAGGGCGTCGACCGCTGGCGGCCCGTCGTCGCGGTAGCGCAGGCTGACGCCGTCGAGCACGATCTCGCCGCGTGCGCGGCCGCCGTCGAAACTGCCGCCCTCGTCGACCGGGCTCCTTTCGATCAGGTCGAGCCCGCGTTCGACGGCGACCAGCCCGCGCGTCAGCGGCGCCATCACGTCCGACAGGTGTTTGGCCGGCGCCACGAGTTGCAACATCGCGGTGACGAAGGCAACGAAGTCGCCGACCGAGGTGCCGCCGCTGCGGCTTTGCCACAGCGCGATGACGATGACGAGCGACAGTGCGCACGAGGCCAGCATCTGCGTCACCGGCGTCATCGTGCCGCCGGCGACCACCGCCTTCATCATCAGCCGGCGCACGCGGTCCGCATGCCCCGTGAAGCGGCCCTGCTGCTGCTGCTCGGCGCCGTGCAGGCGCACGATGCGCCAGGCGAGCATGTTCTCCTCGACCACGTAGGCCAGCTCGTCGGTGGCCTGCTGGCCTTCGACGGTCAGCCGGTGCAGCCGCTTGCCGAGCGCGCGCATCACCAGCGCCACGGCCGGGAAGAGCAGGCCGACGATCAAGGTCAGCTGCCAGTTGAGCGTCAACAGGAAGACCAGCAGGGCAACCAGCACCAGCGAATCGCGAACCAGGATCAGCAGCGAGCCGGTCAGCAGCGTGACGCCCGACTGCGCCTCGTGGACCAGCGTGTTGGTCATGCCGCTGGCGGTCTGCTGCGTGAACAGCGACGGCGCGCTGGCCAGCAGCCGCGCGAACATCTGCCCGCGCAGTTGCAGCACGGCGCGGTTGCCGGTCCAGGCCAGGCCGTACTGGGCGATGAAGCTGCCGATGCTGCGCAGCGCGAACAAGCCGATGATGGCCGCCGGCACCAGCCACAGCGGCATGCGGCCGGCGGCGAAGCCCTGGTCGAGCAGCAGGCCCAGCAGCTTCGGGATCATCGGCTCGGTGGCCGCGGTGACGGCCGCGCCCAGCAGCGCGCCCACCAGGCCGGCGCGGCTGCTGCGGATGTAGGGCACGAGCCGCGCCAGGCGCTGCAAGAGGGTGGGCATGAAGGGCGTGAATGCGCCACGGGGCAGGGCGCAGCGTCGCGGATTATCGGTGGCGCCCGGGAAGGGCCCGCCGTCGCACAGACCCCTGACTAGGCCACGCCCGGCCCGCCCACAGACCCGTGTACAGACCAAGGTACGGGGCAACGCACGGACCAGCGGGCGGACCAGCGCACAGACCGGCCGGGCCTGTTGCCTACAATCTTCCCGATGATGTCTAGCTCCTCGCAGCGGCCTTGAAGGCCCCGATTCCAGGCTGGGCCCGGCGGCGCTTCGTGGCTGCTGTTGCCGGCGTCGCCGCACTCCCCGCCGCGGCCCAGTTCCGCATCGAGATCGCCGGCGTCGGCGCGCGGCAGGTGCCGATCACCGTGGTCCCGTTTCGCGACGAGGACAGGGCCGGGGTGGCGATCTCCGCCGTGGTTCGCGCCGATCTCGAACGCAGCGGCCTGTTCCGTGCCAGCGCCGCCGCGCCGGGGCTGGACGAGCGCAGCAGCGTCAACCTGCCCGACTGGCGCGCGCGCGGTGCCGATGCACTGGCCGCTGGCTCGGCATCGCGGCTGGCCGACGGGCGCTTCGACCTGCGCTACAAGTTGTGGGATGCCGTCAAGGGCGACGAGCTGCTCGGCCAGAGCCGCGTCGTGCTTGCCGGTGACCTGCGGCTGGCGGCGCACCGGATGGCCGACGAAATCCACCAGAAGCTGACCGGCGAGCCGGGCATCTACGCCACGCGCATCTCCTACGTCTTGAAGAGCGGCCGGCGCTTCACGCTGCACATCACCGACGCCGACGGCGAAGGCGGACAGATCGCATTGGCCAGCGCCGAGCCCATCATCTCGCCGGCCTGGTCGCCCGATGGCAAGCAGCTGGCGTATGTCTCCTTCGAAACCCAGAAAGCGGTGGTCTGGGTGCAGGATCTGACATCCGGCCAACGCCGCGTGCTGGCCAACTTCCGCGGCAGCAACAGCGCGCCGGCCTGGGCGCCGGACGGCCGCACGCTGGCGCTGACGCTGTCCAGCGAGGGATTGGCGCAGCTGTACACGCTGCCGCTGGCCGGCGGCACGCCACAGCGCCTGACGCGCAGCAGCGCCATCGATACCGAGCCGGTCTACACGCCGGACGGCGCGACCATCTACTTCGTCAGCGACCGCGGCGGCGGGCCGCAGATCTACCGCGTGCCGGCCAGCGGCAATGGCGTCCCCGAGCGCGTGACCTTCGGCGGCGCCTACAACATCAGCCCGGCGATCAGCCCGGACGGGCGGCAGCTGGCCTACATCACGCGCCAGGGCAATGCCTACAAGCTGGCGCTGATCGAGCTCGACGGCGGCGCGCCGCGCCTGCTCACCGACACCAGCGACGACGAGAGCCCGAGCTTCGCGCCCAACGGCCGGCTGCTGGTGTACGCCACGCGCCAGGGCGGGGCCGACGTGTTGATGACGACCACGCTGGACGGCAAGATCAAGACGCGATTGGTCAGCAGCGGCGCCGATGTGCGCGAGCCGGCCTGGGGCCCGTTCAACCGCTGAAGCGGATCTGAACTTTTCGCGGCCGGCGCACACTCACCGCCAGCCCCTTCCACCGAGCCTGAGGAGCCTCTCCATGCCATCACATCTTTCGACCACCGCTGCACCGCGCCCGCTGGCACTGGCCATGGCCACCGGCCTGGTGGCCCTGCTCGCCGCTTGTTCGACGACCAAGCTCGACGAGCCGACTTCCACAGCGCCCGTCGAGAGCCGCACCGCGACCGCGCCTGGCGCGGCGGGCACGGCCGGCGCTGGCGGCGCTGGCGGCGGTACACGCGCCCCGCAGTCCAGCGTCGCCACGGTCGACCTGAACAAGCCCGGCGGCAGCGATGCGTCGGCCTTGGCGGGGCAGCGCATCATCTACTTCGACTTCGACAGCTACATCATCAAGGACGAGTTCAAGGGCCTGGTCGACAGCCAGGCCAAGGCGCTGGCCGGCAACAAGGCCAGGCGGGTGGTCGTCGAAGGCCACACCGACGAGCGCGGTGGCCGCGAATACAACCTGGCGCTGGGCCAAAAGCGCGCCGAGGCGGTTCTCAAGTCGCTGGGTTTGCTCGGCGTGGGTGCCGGCCAGGTTGAAGCGGTGTCGTTCGGCGAAGAGCGCCCTGCCGCGCAGGGCAGCGATGAGGCAGCCTGGGCCCGCAACCGGCGTGCCGAGATGAAAGACCGGTGAATGAGGCCCCCCCGTAGCGCCTGCGGCGCGTCCCCCCAAGTGGGCGCCGCCAGCGGCCCGGCGAAGCCGGTTTCGCGGCGGCTGCTCGGCGGGCCGCGGCTGCCAACACTGGCGGTAGCGTTGATGCTGTGTGCCGGCTTGCACCCAGCGCGTGCCGGGCTGTTCGACGACGACGAGGCGCGCAAGGCGATCCTCGACCTGCGCGCGCGCATCGCGCAGGGCGACGAACAATCCCGGGCGCGCACGGCCGAGCTGGCGTCGAGCAATGCGCAGCTGGCCGAGCAGTTGGGCGCGTTGCGCCGCAGCCTGCTCGATCTGAACAACCAGCTCGAGGCCATGCGCGGCGAGTTGGCGGCGCTGCGCGGTGGCCAGGAACAGATGGCCAAGGACGTCGGGGATCTGCAGCGGCGCAACAAGGACATCGGCCAGTCGCTCGACGAACGCCTGCGCAAGCTGGAACCTGTCAAGGTCACG
Organism: Burkholderiales bacterium; assembly: GCA_031359905.1. Taxonomy (GTDB): domain Bacteria; phylum Pseudomonadota; class Gammaproteobacteria; order Burkholderiales; family Burkholderiaceae_C; genus Rubrivivax. Next base: position 14,544 of record JANMAP010000025.1, read on the forward strand.
CTGGACGGCCGCGAGTTCAGTGTCGACGTCGAAGAGAAACGGGCCCATGACGAGGCCATCGCCATCATCCGCAGCGGTGACTTCGACAAGGCCGTCGTCGCGTTGATGGCCTTCCAGCGCCGCTTCACCGCGAGTCCGTATGCCGATTCGGTGCGCTTCTGGCTCGGCAATGCGCAATACGGCAAGCGCGACTACAAGGAAGCCATCGCCACCTTCCGCGCCTTCGTGGCGGCCGCACCCGAGCACCCGCGCGCCCCCGAGGCCCTTCTGGCGCTGGCCAACAGCCAGGCGGAGATGAAAGACCCGCGTTCGGCCAAGCGGACGCTGGAAGAACTCGTCAAGGCCTATCCCCGATCGGAAGCTGCGCAGGCCGGCAGGGAACGACTGGCTTCGATCAAGTAGACGGCAGCCCGCGGCTGATCCCGCGCGCTTCGCACCTCCTCACCATCCCGCTGCCTGGAATCGTCAGATGCACGTCACCGAATGGGCCCGCCGCGCGGCCAGTAACGCGTGAACGAACACGCCGACGCAGTGGGTGCAGTGGTGACCTCGGCCAGCGCGAGCCCGTTCGCCGCTGTCGGTGGGACAGCGGCAGTCGACGCTGCCGACCTCGAACGCCGCTTCGGCGGCCTGCGGCGGCTGTACGGCGACGACGGCTATGCCCGCCTGCGACGCGCCCGCGTGGCGGTGGTCGGCCTGGGTGGCGTGGGTTCGTGGGCTGTCGAAGCGCTGGCACGCAGCGGGGTGGCGATGCTGGTGCTGATCGATCTGGACCATGTCGCCGAATCGAACATCAACCGCCAGGTGCAGGCCATGGGGCGCACGCTGGGGCAGGCCAAGGCACAGGCGCTGCGCGATCGCATCGCCGACATCCACCCGGGCTGCGACGTGGTGGCCGTCGAAGACTTCGTCGAGCCCGACAACTGGCCAGCCTTGCTGCCGCGCCCGGTGGACCTGCTGATCGACGCCTGCGATGCGGTGCGCGCCAAGCTGGCCCTGGCGCAATGGGCGCGGCACAGCGCCACGCCGCTGGTCTGTGTCGGTGCGGCCGGCGGCAAGCGGCGGGCCGAGGACGTGCAAGTGGCCGACCTGGCCGACGTCAGCCACGACCCGCTGTTGGCCAGCCTGCGCCAGCGGCTGCGCCAGGCCGATCGTGAAGCCGGCGCCGACACCCTCCCACCGCCGCCGGCCCGCGGCCGCGCTGCGACGCCGCCGCGTCTGGGGCTGCGTTGCGTCTATTCGCGCGAGCCGGTCGCGCCACCGATCGATGCCTGCGCCAGCGACGGCAGCCTGAACTGCCACGGCTACGGTTCCAGCGTCACCGTCACGGCGACCTTCGGCATGGTCGCTGCCGGTGAAGCCATCGCCCAACTCCTGGCCAGCGCTGCCTGATCGGGGCTGCGAGAGTTCTGGCTATAATTTGAGGCTCTGCGGACGGGTCGTTAGCTCAGTCGGTAGAGCAGCGGACTTTTAATCCGTTGGTCGCGTGTTCGAGTCACGCACGACCCACCACGCGACACACCCAGCGACCCATCGGTCGCCCAGGTTTTCCCGGGGCTCTTAGCTCAGTTGGTAGAGCAGCGGACTCTTAATCCGTTGGTCGACAGTTCGAATCTGTCAGGGCCCACCAATCAAATCAACGGCTTAGGCGATCTGCCTAGGCCGTTGGTCTTTCTGGCGTCGCTGGTGCCGCCGGTGTCGTCAAGCCTGCGGGATCGCGTGAAGCCATGAAGTTCTACGCCGCCGCGAACTGCTGCTGCAGAAACGCCAGCAGAACCTGGTTGCGCTGCAGGCGCATGCGCTCGGCGGTCGCCACCGCGCTGATCAGCGTGCCAAAGCGGGTCTGCGGCGCCCAGCCGGGCAGCACCCGCACCAGCCGGTTGTCGGCCAGGCCGGCCTGGCACAGATAGTCGGGCAGCAGCGCGATGCCCAAGCCGGCGAGGGCCGCTTCGGCGACCGCCTCGGGGTTGTCGACGTGGTAACGGCCACGCACCCGCACCCGCGCCAGATGGCCGGCATTGGCCAGCACCCAGAGGTCATCGGACGCTTCGCGCCAGTAGCACAGGCAGCTGTGCGAGGCCAGCTCGCTCGGCACCTGCGGCGTGCCGGCCTCGGCCAGATAGGCCGGTGCCGCCACCATCGCCCAGCCGACCACCGCCACCGGCACGCTGACCAGCCCCTGCGGCGGCGTGGCCGACCAGCGCAGCGCGATGTCGATGCGTTCGTAGGCGACGTCGACCATGTGGTCGGCCAGCTGCAGTTGCAGCTCGATGGCGGGGTGCCGGCGCACGAACTCGGGCAGCGTGCCGGCCAGCACACGCTGGCCCCACGACACCGTCGCCGACAGGCGGATGCGCCCGGTCAGCTCGGAACGCAGGGCGCGCAGGCGCTCTTCGCCGGCGCCCATCTCGGCCAGCGCGCGGCGCGCGAACTCGGCATAGGCCTCGCCCGCGGGCGTGAGGGCGATGCGGCGCGTGCTGCGCGCGAAGAGCGTGGCGCCGACCAGCTGTTCGAGCTGCGCCACGCGCTTGCTGACGACGCTCTTGCCGACCCCCATGTCCAGCGCCGCGCGGCTGACGCTGGCGCTGTCGGCGACCTTGATGAAGGCAGCAAGCATGTCGAAGGAGACGGCCATTGTTTCTAGATCGAGGACAAACGGTTCGCATTCGAGCAGGTGCGCGGTGCAGCGTCAATGCATAGAGTGGCTCGTACAGCGGCGCAATCGACGTCGCCGAACCGCCGAACCGCCAAACCGGAGACTCCCGCATGAGCATCAAGATCTACGCCGACCCGATCACCGTCAATTGCCGCAAGGTGATCGCCGGGCTGCAGCTGATCGGCGCCCCGTACGAACTCGTGCACGTCGACTATTTCAAGGGCGAACACAAGGCCGAGCCCTACATCACGCTGAACCCCAACGCATCGGTGCCGGCGATGACGGACGGCGATTTCGAGCTGTGGGAGTCGAACGCGATACTGCAGTACGCGGCCGACAAGGTGGGTAACGAAAGCGCCTACCCGCGCGACCTGAAGATGCGCTGCGACATCAACCGCTGGCTGCACTGGGAGGGCGCGCACTGGTTCCCCAGCTGCTATGTGTTCCTGGTCGAGAACTGCGTCAAACCGCTGCTCGGTGGTCAGCCCGACCCCGCCGTGCTGGACGCGCAGGCGGCGTCGTTCCACAAGCTGGCCGGCATCCTCGACCAGCGGCTCTCCGGACAGCGCTGGGTGGCTGGCGGCGGCAACCCGACCATCGCCGATGTCGTGCTGGCCGCACCGATGCACCTGCATGGCTGGCAGAAGCTGCCGCTGTCCGACCACCCGAACCTGAAGCGCTGGCTGCTCGACGACGTCGAGCAACTGCCGTGCTGGCAGAAGACCGCGGTCTACGAAGGCTTTACCACGACGCGGCCGAACTGAGCCGCCCGCCACCATGATCAGCGCCCCCTCGTCGGTCCGCGCGACGATGCAGTACACCGTCGACAACGGCATCGCGCCCGACTACTACTTCTACGAGCCCGACCCTTCGGTCACGCTCAACCCGCCGGGCACCGACGGGCGCGAGGTCGAGATCCACAACGCCTGGTCGCGGGCGGCCACGCTGTCGGCCGACCGCGAGGGCTTCGAGCTGCACGACTTCGACGCTCGCTTCGACCAGTTCGATGACGATGCGTCCGTCCATGCCCGCTTCTATCCGCAGGTGGTGGACTTCGTGAAGCGCCACACCGGCGCGAAGCGTGTCGTCGTGTTCGACCACACGATCCGCAAGCGCCTGCCGCCCGACCTGAAGCAGCAGACCACCGTGCAGCGCCCGGCGGTGATGCTGGTGCACAGCGACTACACCCCCAGCAGCGGCCCGCAGCGGGTGCGCGACATCGTGCCCGAAGACGCCGAAGCGCTGCTGCAGCGGCGCGTGGCCTTCTACAACGTGTGGAAGCCGCTGTACCGGCGTGTCGAAGAACTGCCGCTGGCGATGATCGACGCGCAGACGCAGCAGGAAGGCGACCTGCTGCGCATGGACCTGAAGTACCGCGAACGCACCGGCGAGATCTATGTCCTGCGCCACTCACCGCTGCACCGCTGGCACTACTTCCCGGCCATGGAGGCGCAGCACGCGCTCCTCTTGAAGACCTACGACTCCGAGACCGACGGCCGCGCGCGCTTCATGGGCCACAGCGCCTTCGAAGACCCGACCTCGCTGCCCGACGCCCCCCGGCGCGAGAGCATCGAGGTGCGCACGATGGCCTTCTTCTGAACCGTAACGAACCAGGACACCCGACCATGGGCACCACGCTGAAGACCGACATCGACACCATCCTGCGCTACAGCACCAGCGGCCGCGCCGGTGGTGCACCGGGCGCCGTGGCCATGGTCACCACGCGCAGCGGCAACATCTACGAAGGCGCGTCGGGTGTGCGCGAGCTGGGCAAGCCCGAGGCGATGACCACCGATTCGGTGATGGCCATCTTCTCCACCACCAAGGCCATCACCGGCACCGCGCTGATGCAGCTGGTCGAAGAGGGCCAGGTCAAGCTGCTCGACCCGGCGCGCAAGTACGTGCCCGAGATCGCCGAGATCCAGGTGCTCGACGGCTTCGACGCCGCCGGCCAACCGCGGCTGCGTGCACCCAAGCGCGACATCACGGTCGACGACCTGCTGCTGCACACCGCCGGCTTCTGCTATGAATTCTTCAGCCACGACGACCTGAAGTTCCGCACCGCCCGGGGCACGCCGACCGTCGTGTCCAGCAGCTTCGCCAGCATCCGCACCGTGCTGCTGCACGACCCGGGCGAGCGCTGGACCTACGGCGTCAACATCGACTGGGTCGGCAAGGTGGTGGAGGCGGCGCGCGGCCAGCGCCTGGGCGAGGTGTTCAGGCAACGCATCTTCGACCCGCTGGGCATGCAGGACATCGCCTTCACGATGAGCGACGGCATGCGCTCGCGCCGCGCCACGCTGCACGACCGCGCGCAGGACGGCAAGCTGACGCCGCTGCCCGAGCTGATCCTGCCGCAGCCGCCGGAGATGGACATGGGCGGCCACGGCCTGTATGCGACGGTGGGCGAGTACATGAAGTTCATCCGCATGTTCCTCAACGACGGCGCCGGCCCCCACGGCCGCGTGCTGAAGAAGGAGACGGTGGAGCAGATGTTCGTGAACGGCCTGCCGCCCGGTGTGCGCAGCGGCGGCTGGACAACCAGCATCCCGTCGCTGTCGAACGAGGGCGAGTTCGACCCCGGCATCCCCAAAACCTGGAGCCGGACCTTCCAGCGCAACGAGGCGCCCACCCACACCGGCCGACCCACCGGTTCAGCGATGTGGGCCGGTCTGGGAAATCTGTTTTACTGGATCGACCGCCATAACGGCGTCGGCGGTTTCTGGGGCTCGCAGATCCTGCCGTTCATGGACGCCGCCTCGTACCCCGGATTCACCGACTTCGAGGCGGCGGTATACCGCAACCGCTGAGCGCGTCGCGACGGGGATGCGGCCCGCGGCGCTCGGCGGCGCCGCGGTCATTGCCCGGCTGTGCACGAGCGGCTGTCGGGACTCTGTGCCACCGAGCAGATCAAAGCGCGGCGGCGCACCACCGCGACCACGACGTCGGCGCGGGCCGCATCGCTGCTGCTGCCGCGACCCGAAGGAGCGCGGCGGGCGGCGGGGCAGCGCTACAGCCGCGCCAGCGCCTTGCGGGCGATCGCCTTGACGGCTTCGATGGATTGCGGTCCTTTGGGCATCGTCACGCGCAGCACCAGGCTTCCCTTCTTCGCATAAAGATCGGCCCAATCGTTGAAGTCCGGGTTCACGAACGCATCGCCGCCGAATTCAGGCAGCGCCAGCGGGCTCTTGCCGCCGTTGCGCTGCTTCCACGCGGCAAGATCGCCGTCGTGCAGCGAGATCTCGACGAAGTCCGGGCCCTTGGTCGGCGCATATTCGCAAGAGATTTCGCCGGACTTCGGGTCGGTGTTCTTGGGCGACTGCTTCAACGGGCCCACGATCTGCTGCATCTCGGCCGCGGTGACGAGCTTGCATGGATCGGGGATCGCCGGCGCGGATTGAGCCCCGCCAGCGAGGATCAGCGAAGCTACGGCGAGGAGCGCTTGCACGCCAGCGGAGTGGAGCCACAGTGAACGTCGGTTGCATGCATTCATGACATCGGATCTCCGGAGTGGACAAGGCATGGCGGGTTGGGAAGGATTTTCAGGGTACACGTCGGTGCAGCGGCGAGACTGCTCCAATGCCAGCATCCGGCCGTCGTCCGATCAGCGCCCTTTGCGGTCGTCCGCGACTGTCCGCGACCGTCAACTCAAGGCGTTCGGGCGTTCCGGGCGGCTGGAGCACCAATGCTGTGTTCAGCCGCGCCGGTGTCGAGCATCGCCTTCTGGCCGCCGCCCAATGGCGCATGGGGCGGCTGACGCAAGACCGCTGAAGGGCGGACGGCGCGCCGGGCGGGCATCCCGGCGCATGGCCGGGGTTGAAACCCGGGCGCACCGAACGGGCAGAGTCCGAAACACTGGCCGAGTCGTCCAGCTCGAACGGCGGTGACACTTGCGCGCTAGCTAGCTAGGTCAACGTTGCTTGGCGGCGCGGATCAAGCGCATCGCGCAAGCCGTCGCCCAGCAGGTTGACGCACAGCACGGTCACCAGAATCGCGCCGCCGGGGGCCAGCACGACCCAGTGCGCGCGGCCGATGAAGTCGCGCGCGCCGGCCAGCATCGTTCCCCACTCGGGCGCCGGCGGCTGCGCCCCGAGGCCGAGGAAACCCAGCCCGGCGACGGTGAGGATGGCGCTCGAAAAATCGAGCGTCGCCGCCACCACCACCGGACCCATGCAGTTGGGCAGCACCGTGCGGAACATCAGGCGCAGCGGCCCGACGCCGATCGCCCGCGCCGCCAGCACATACGGTCGCGCCAGCTCGCCCATCGCGATGGCGCGCACCAGGCGCACGTGTCCGGGCAGCGACGCCAGGGCCACCGCCAGCACGGTGTTCGTGGCACCCGGGCCCAACACGGCCACCACGGCGATCGCCAGCAGCACGTTCGGCAGCGACAGCAGCACGTCGGCCACGCGCAGGATGAAGACGCCCAGATGGCGCGGGTGAAAGGCCGCCAGCAGCCCCAGCACCGTGCCCGGCACGACGGCCATCAGCACCGATCCGCCAGCGATTCCCAATGTGAGCCGCGCGCCATGCAGCAGGCGCGACAGCAGGTCGCGGCCCAGCTCGTCGGTGCCCAGCAGGTGGCCCCCGCGAGACCAAGACGGCGCCTGCAACACCGCGTCGCGAAACTGCGCGGCGGGGTCGTGCGGCGCCAGCACCCCGGCAGCGGCTGCGGCCGCCAGCAGCGCGGACAGCAACGCCAGAGCCAGCAGCGCGGCACCGTCTTGCGAAAGGCGCGACGCTGCTTGGTTCACGGCCACGGGGTTCAGCTGCGCAGGCGCGGGTCGGCCAGCGTGTACAGCAGGTCGACCAGCAGGTTCACCGCCATCATCAACGAGGCCGTGATCAGGATGCCGCCCTGCAGCACCGGAAAGTCTCGCCGGCCGATCGCGTCGATCAGCCACTTGCCGACGCCGGGCCACGAGAACAGCGTCTCGGTGAAGACCGCGCCGCCCAACAGCGACCCCACCAGCATGCCGGCCACCGTCAGCAGCGGCAGCAAGGCGTTGCGCAGCGCGTGGTGGCCGACGACGCTGCGTTCGCCCAGGCCCTTGGCGCGCGCCGTGCGGACGAAGTCCTCGCCCAGCACGTCGAGCATCGCCGCCCGCGTCATGCGCGCGATCACCGCCAGCGGCACGGTGGCCAGCACGCTGGCCGGCAGCACCAGGTGGGATAACGCAGAACGCCAGGCGCCCGGCTCGCCGGACAGCCAGGCGTCCAGCAGCATCAGGCCGCTGCGCGCCGGCACGTCGAACTCGAGCCCGATGCGCCCGGCCACCGGCAGCGCCAGCGCCGGCAACCAGTCGCGCATGGCCACCGAGAACACGCTGATCAGCAGCAGCCCCCACCAGAAAACCGGCATCGACGCGCCGAGCATCGCCAGGCCGCTGATGACCCGGTCGGCCCAGCCGGCACGGTGTGCGGCCGCCCAGACCCCGGCCGCCACGCCCACCGGCAGCGCGATCGACATCGCCGCCAGCGTCAGCTCCAGCGTGGCGGGAAACAGGCGCAGGAATTCCTCCCAGACCCCGGTCTGCGTCACCAGGCTGCGGCCGAGGTCCAGATGCAGGGCCTGCCAGACGTAGCGCAGGTACTGCTCGGGCAACGGTCGGTCGAGTCCCAGGCGATGCAGCATCTCGGCGTGGAACGCCGGGTCGAGCCGGCGCTCGCCGGCCATCATCTGCACCGGGTCGCCGGGGATCAGGTGCACCAGCGCGAAGGCCAGCAGCGTGATGCCCGCGAACGTCAGCGCCGCCAGCGACAGGCGCCGCAGCAGCGCTGCCGGCCAGGGTTCGTTCAACCGGAACGCCCGCGGTTCACCCGGCGCCGGCTAGCGCAGGCTGACGCCGCGAAAGTCGTGCAGGCCCAGCGGGTTTGCGGTGTAGCCCTGGACGCGCTTGTTGACCACCGTGAACGATTCCGGATAGACCAGCGGAATCAGCCCGACGTCGTCGTACAGAACGCGCTGCGCCTGCTTGTACAGCGCCGTGCGCTGCGCGATTTCGTTGCTGGCACGGGCCTGGTCGAGCAGCTTGTCGAACGCCGCATTGCACCAGCGCGCCTTGTTGCCGCCGCCGGCCACCGCGGCGCAGGACAGGTTGGGGGTCAGGAAGTTGTCGGGGTCGCCGTTGTCGCTGGTCCACGACAGCAGCGCGATGTCGTGCTCGCCCTGGCCGGTGCGCTTGTAGAGCTCGCCCAGCTCGAGCGCCCGCAGCGTCACCTTCACGCCGACGCGGGTCCAGTCGGCCTGGATCGATTCGCCGCGCCGCCGCGACAGAGAGTCGTTGCGGATGAACAGCTGCAGTTCGCGCCCGTCGTAGCCGCTGGCCCTGACCAGCTGGCGCGCGCGTTCGGGGTCTTGGCGGTCCTTCAGCGTGGCGTCCAGGCTCCACATGTTGGCCGGGAGAAAGCTCGCGGCGGGGCGGGCGCGGCCGCCGTAGGCCGCGGCAATCAGCGCCGGCTTGTCGAGTGCCAGCCACAGCGCTTCGCGAAAGCGCAGGTCCTGCGTGAACGGGCGCTGGTTGTTGGGCGCCAGGTAGGCGGTCTGCAGCCGCAGGTGCGAGGCCACCGTCAGCGCGCTGTCGCCAGCCAGTTGCGGCACCGACTCGGCCTTGATGTCGCCGACCAGGCATTCGCCGGCCTTCAGCCGCTGCACGCGCACGTCGGGGTCGCTGGTCACGGCCATCACCAGCGGGTCGACTTTCGGGCTGCCGGCCCAGTGGCCGGCGTGGGCGGTGTAGCGCACCACCGCATCCTTCTGATAGCTCTTGAGCACGAAGGGACCGGTGCCCACCGGCTCGACGTTCAACTGTTCGAGCCGCCCCGCAACGTGCAGCCGGGTGGCGTACTCGGCCGACAGCACCGGTCCGACGGCGGGCACCGCCAGGCTGGCCAGGAACGGCGACTCGGCGCGTGTGAGCGTGAACCGCACCGTCATCGGATCGACCTTCTCGACCGACTGCACCAGTGCGTTCATCCCCATGCCGGCCCAGTAGACGAAGCCGTTGCGCGCCGCCGCGTGGGCCGGGTGGGCCTTGACGATCATGCGCTGAAACGAGAACAGCACGTCGTCGGCGTTCATCTCGCGCGTTGGCGTGAACCACGCCGTGGTGTGGAACTTCACGCCGCGCCGCAGCTTCATCGTGTAGACGCGGCCGTCGGCGCTGATCTGCCACGATTCGGCCAGCCCGGGCACCACCTGCGCGTCGGCCAGGCGCATCGCCGTCAACTGCTCGTACAGCGGCACGCCGACGGCGTCGAAGGTGCCGCTGGTTTCGTACTGCGCCATGTCGAAGCCTTCGGGCGCGCTGTCGATGCAGAAGCTCATCATTCCGGCCGACTGCGCCGATGCGGCGGCGAGCAGCAGCAGGCTGCACAACAGCGTCTGAACGACAGGGCGGTGGAGGGTGGCCGGAACGCGCATGGAAGACTTCCTGCGAAGCATTGGAATGTTGCGCAATTCGCTGCTGCCGTCCATCGGCTCGATGACCGATGCGCGCCGTGTCGGCGCGACGGCTCCGATGCTCACGGCCGGCAGCCTGCGGGCATCCCGGCGCGCCGGCTTCGGATTGCCCGCGTTGCGCGCACCGGGCGGCACAACGGCGCGATGGACAGGAGACGCCCCGCGGCCATAAGGCCTCGGGGCGATAAGGACCCCGCCCGGCGTTAGTTGCCGCAGCCCAGCGACCTGATGCGGTCGTCAGCCGCCTTGGCCTGCACCAGGCCGAAGCCGAACTTAGTGTCGCGGCCGGTGGCACCCAGGTCCTGCGCGCTCTTGTTCAGCGAGTTGCGCAATTGGCTGGCGGTGCAGTTCAGGTTTAGGCTCCAGACCAGCGCTGCCACCGCCGAGACATGCGGCGTGGCCATCGAGGTACCGTCGAAGAAGGCGTAGTTCCACGCCGACACCGACACATTGGCGGTCTGGCCGAGTTGCGATTTCATGGCCGCACCTTCGGCGGCGGAAGCCGTCACCGAGGGGATGGTCGTCACCGTGGTGCCCAAGGTGCCGCCAAAGCCACCGGCCACGTTGTTGTAGATCACCGCGCCGACGCCGCCGCTGGCCTGGCAGTTGCTGACCTTGGTGGCGAAGTCGACCGTGCCGCGGGCGATGAGGCAGACCTTGCCGGCCAGCGCGCTGTTGACCGCGTCGCCGAGGCCGAAGTCGCCCAGCGGCGCGCTGGCCGTGACCGTCGGCGAGCCCTCCATGCCGCCCGGGTCGTAAGCGATAGCGTCCACCAACAGCGTCGAACGCCTGCCTGTGCCCATCGGCACCGTCGACAGCACATTGACGCCCGGGCCGGCGATTTCGACATCGCTGTTGAACTGCGAGAACGTGGCCCAGTTCTTGGCCTCGTCGATGGCGGCGACCGAGACCACGCTGGCGTAGCCGGCGGGGTAGGAGATCGCCGACGTGCCTGCGTTGCCGGCCGCGGCGATCGACAGGATGCCGCTGCTGTACAGCGAGTCGAATGCCCTTTGCTCGGTCTTCACCGAACGCGATCCGCCCAGCGACATGCTGATGATGTTGGCGCCGGCGGCGCCGCACTTGTTGGCGGCTGCCGCCAGCGTCGACGAGTAGGCCCAGCCATCGGCGCCGAACACCTTGACGATGTGCAGCTTGAGTTGTTGGTTGGGGGCCACGCCGGCCACGCCAGTGCTCGCGTTGTTGAGCGCCGCGATGGTGCCGGCCACGTGGGTGCCGTGGTGGTTCTCGTCGGTGTACCACCAGCCGGTGCCGCTGTCGTACTCGCCGGTCACGTTGGTGCTCGCGTCGAGGTCTTCGTGGCCGCGGCTGTAGCCCGAGTCGATGATGCAGACCTTGCGGTTGCCGGCCAGGCTGTCGGAGAGCTGGTCGGCCTGGACCATCTGGATGCCGTACGGCACGAGCTGGCCCGACGCGTAGGGCGTGCCGGTCGACGGCGACGTGCCGGATAGCGGATAGCGCTTGACGTCCTCTTCCACGTACTCGACGTTCGGGTTGCGGGCCAGGCCGTTCAAGGCCTGCACGGGCACCTCGACCGCCATCGCGTCCATGCCGAAGATTTCGAGCCGCACGCTGCCGCGGGCCGCGGACACTGCGCCCCGCACGGCCGCGGCAGCCCCCGGCTTGAAGGCCACGATCACGCGCGTGGTGTCGGCAGCCGCGACGGCACTGGCGCCCAGCACGGTGCCGGCCGCGGCGGCGCCGGCGATCGCCAGCCAACGACGGCGCATGGCTGCATGCTTCAGAGGTGATTTCATGGCTGGGTTCCCTTCGATGTCGGTGGGTCGAGCTCGGCGCTGACAACTTCGTGCGCAATTCGCGCGCCCATCGCGCGCGAATCTCACGCTTTGCGTCCGATGCAGTCTAGACACTGCGCGGCCATCGAAATCGCAGCGAGACGCCAGCCCGCTACGTGTTTACCCGCAACCCACCACGTCCGCCCGTCCTACCGCCTGAGCGCGTGGCGGACTACGCACGCAGCCGGCCGGGCGACGTTTCATACAGAGACAACACGACGAGGTGGCCATGCAATCTTTATTCACCAGGCGGCTTGCCGCTCTGCTTCCGTTGCTCTTGATGGGCTTGATCGTGTCCACGCCGCCGGCATGGGCGCAGAACGCGCAACGCGCAGGGGCCAGGATCGATAACTTTCAGGTCGACCTCAGCGACCAGATCGCTCCCGGCAGCGAAGTCGACTTCACGCTTGAAGGAACGCCGCGCGGTCAGGCCAGCGTGCGCCTGTCGGGTGTCAAGAAGGTGATCACGCTGACCGAAGTGGATCCCGGCGTTTACCAAGGCAGCTACACGCTGAGCCGCCGCGATCGGCTGGGGCCGCAACCCACGGCGCGGGCCGCGCTGCGGGTGCGCAACGTCACCGCCGCTGCAACGCTGGCGCTGGTCGGCAATGCACCGCGCCCGGCTCCGGCACCCGCACCACCCGCACCACCCGCGCCGCCGGCGCCGCCAACGGCCGCGCTGGCCATCGAACGCTTCACTGTCGCACCGGTGCCGCGCATCGAACCCGGGGCCGAATTGCGTTTCGCCGCTTCGGGCACGCCCGGCGCGCGCGCATCGCTGTCGATCGAGGGCGTGGTCCGCGATGTCCCGATGGCCGAAGTCAGCCCGGGTCGCTACGAGGGTGCCTACACAATCCGCCGCAACGACAACTTCCCGCCGTCGCTGAGCATCGTCGCCACACTCGACCGCGGCGGCCAGACCGTGCGAACGCCGCTGAACCAGGCCCTGCTCATCGACGCCAGGCCGCCGACCGTGCGCAACCTGGCTCCGTCCGATAACGAGATCCTGGCAGGCAACCCGGTGACGGTATCGGCGACCTTCGACGACAGCGGCGGTGTCGGCGTCGACCCGCGAAGCGTGCGCATCGCGATCGGTGGGCAGGACGTGACGCGCAATGCCACCATCACACCGCAGTTCTTCACCTGGCGCGGCGACCTGCGGCCGGGCACCCACCGGGTCGAGGTCAGCGTCTCTGACATCGCCGGCAATGCGGTGCGTCAGAACTGGAGCTTCAGCGTCGCCAGCGGTCAGAACGCCATACCGGCTGCCAGCCAATTGCCGCTGCAGATCACCAGCCACGCCAACAACTCGCAGGTCGCTGCGGGCCCGATCGAAGTGCGCGGCCGGACGGTGCCGGATGCCACGCTGGTGGTCGAGGTCCAGGCAATCGCCTCAGTGGCCGGCATGTTCGGCATCAACCAGCGCGTCTTCAGCCAGACCCTGCGGCCAGACGCCAACGGCAACTGGGCTTTCGTCTTCCAGTCGCAGAGCCCGGTGCCGGGAACGCGCTACGAAGCGACGATCACCGCCACCCGCGGCGACGTGGTGCGTGAAACCAAGCTGGTGCTGTTCCAGCAGCGGTAGTGTGAAGCTGCCCTGACTGCCCTGGATGGATGGGCGGGATGGGCGGGATGGGCGAGCGCTGGGGCCGACACGGCGCCAGCGCTGCGGCGATGGGCCTCGACAGGCAGGATGGCACACCGGCCTGAGGCTCGGCGGGCGCCTCACCGCAACCGTCGCCCATTGCTGAAGGGCACTGTGCGACGGTGCCGCTGCAGCGGCTGTCAGAATCCGTCGGTCTCGCCACGGCGCGTCCCGCACGCGACCGCTCATGAGCCCACAGGAGCCGCCTCGGATCTTCATCTCCTACGCGCGCAGTGACGGCGAGGTGTTTGCGCGCCACCTGCGCGCCCTCCTCGAGGCCGAGGCGCTGCCCTTGTGGCGCGACCGCGAAGGCATGGAAGGCGGGCGCGATTGGTGGCAGCAGATCACCGCGGCAATCGATCAGGTCGAGTTCCTGGTGCTGGTGATGACGCCGGCCGCGACGCAGTCGGCCTTGGTGCGGCGGGAGTGGCGCTACGCACGCCAACGCGGGGTGTCGGTCTATCCCGTCTTCGGTGCGGACGACGCGCCGTCGCTCGACATCCGTGCGCTGCCGCATTGGATGCGCAGCGTGCACTTCTACGATCTGCGCAACGAGTGGCCGAAATTCGTTCGCGACCTGCACGCCCGGCCGACGCCCGTGCGGGTGCCGTTCATGGTCGACGACCTGCCCGCGGACTTCGTGCCGCGCCCTGCCGAGTACGAACAGTTGCTCTCGCATCTGCTGGATCGTCAACGCGAGGAGCCCGTGGCGATCACCACCGCGCTGCGCGGTGCCGGTGGCTTCGGCAAGACCGCACTGGCGAGGGCGTTGTGCCACGACGAAGCGATTCAGAACGCCTTCGATGACGGCATCCTGTGGGTCACCTTGGGTGAAAGCCCTGGCGACCTGACCGGCCGCGTCGAAGACCTGATCTACATGCTCAGCGGACAGCGACCCGGTTTCGCGAGCGTGGACAGCGCCACCGCCAGCCTCGTCGAACTGCTCGCCGACCGCGACGTGCTCCTCGTCATCGACGATGCCTGGAGCGCCGCGCATGTCCGCCCCTTCCTGCAAGGCGGCCCACGCTGCGCGCGCGTCATCACCACGCGCCGCTCCGACGTGCCGCCGCCGCAGGCGCGACGCATCAATGTCGATGCGATGTCCAGCGCCGAGGCCGTCGCGCTGCTCGGCCAGGGGCTGGTGACCGGGGACGACAACGCAGCGGCGCTGGCTGGGTTGGCCGCGCGGCTCGGCGAATGGCCGCTGCTGCTGAAATTGGTCAACGCCGCGCTGCAGGAGCGCGTGGTGGAACGTGGCGAGGCCCTGGCTGCCGCGCTCGACTACGTGGGCAGAGTGCTCGATCAAAAGGGGCTGACCTACTTCGACGCCCGCGATGCGAGGGCCCGCGACAACGCGGTCGCCACCACGCTGGGCGTGAGCCTGGCGCAGCTGGGCGAGCCCGATCGGCAGCGCCTGCATGAACTGGCGGTGTTTCCCGAAGACGTGGACGCGCCCCTCAAATGGGTCGGCGCGCTGTGGTCGCGCACCGCGGCGCTCGACGAGATCGACACCGAGGACCTCTGCGCCCGGCTGGCGCGGTTGTCGCTGCTGCTGGACTACAACCTGGCCGGGCGCACGATCCGCCTGCATGACGTGGTGCGCCAGTTCCTGATCGGTGGCCTGGGACCGCGTCTGGCGGCGCTGCAACTCGCGCTGCTGGACGCCGTGCGCCCGCGGGGCGGCCAGTGGCATGCGCTCGACACGAGCGACCGTTACGGCTGGAGCTGGCTGTTCACGCATTTGCGCGCCGCAAGGCAGGACGCTGAACTGCAAGCCACCGCGCTGGATCTGCGCTACCTGGCGACCAAGAGCGTGGCGTGCTCACCGCTGGCCGTGGAAGCCGATCTCGCGTTGGCGAGCATGCTGGCGCCGACCGATTCAACCTTGGCCCTGCTGCGGCGCTGCTTCGCGCAGACGGCACATCTGCTCGCTCTCTGTCGCAGCGTGGCTGAAGCGCACACCACGCTGCTTGGTCGGCTGGCTTTCGTGCCAGGGCTGCAACCCCTCATGCCGCCACGGGTGGACGGCGAACTGCGCCTGGTCCCGGTCGATCCGCCGCCCGACATGCCGCACCCGGCGCTGATCCGGACCCTCGGCGGCCACCGCGGCGCGATGTCCGCGTGCGCGCTGGCGGCCGACGGCAAGCTGCTGGCGACCGCCGACGCAGACCGGCTGATCCGGCTGTGGGACGCCGCCAACGGCGTCGAACGATTGCAGATCAAGGATCACTCTGCCCATGCCCTGGCGCTCAGCCGCGACGGCACGGTGCTGGCCGCCGCCACGCACGACCGCCGGCTGGTGTTGTGGGACACGGCCACGGGGCACGAGCTCATGCGCGGCGCCGGCCACCTGGACGCGCTCACGGGGGTGGCGCTGAACCTGGAGCATCGACGTGCGCTGACCTCGTCGATCGACGGAACGGCGAGGCTGTGGGACATCGACCGCGGCGTTGTCCTGATGACACTGGAGCATGCCTGGACCGAGCGCGACAGCGGGGCGCTCGAGCCCACCGGCGATTCCGGCCACCGGAGCCCCGTCCTCGGCTGCGCCATCAGCGCCGACGCCAGCCGGCTGGCCACCGCGTCGAGCGACCAGACCGTGATCCTGTGGGACGCCGTCAGCGGCAGGGCGCTGCGGGTGCTGCAGGGCCACGACGCAGCTGTCAACGCCTGCGCGTTCAACCCGAGCGGTCGGCGGCTGGCCTCGGCGGGCGCGGACCACACCGTGCTTCTGTGGGACTGCGACACTGGGGAGCAGCGCCTGCTGGCGGGGCATGGCGGCAGCGTCAAGGCCGTGGTGTGGAGCGACACCGACGACCGCATCGTCAGCGCTTCGGCCGACGGCACGGTGCGGGTGTGGGACGCAAGCGGCCGGCGGGAGATCCAGGCCTTCTACGGCCATACCGACTGGGTGGTCGGCTGCGCCGTCGCGCACCAGATGGTGGCCTCGGTGTCGATCGACCGCACGGCGCGCTTGTGGGACCTGACCCCGTCCCCCGGCGCGCCAGTCAGCCGCAGGCGAGACAGCGGCTGGGTGTGGTCGTGTGCGGCGTGCCCGTCCACCAGCCTGCTCGTGACCACCCGGTCCGACCGCGGCCTGCTCAGCTGGGACCCGAAGCGTCACCGTCGGACCGAGCTGATGCGAGGCCACGAAGCCACCGTTCGCGGCTGCGCCACCAGCGACGACGGATGTCTCGTCGCGGCCGCCGCCGGCAAGGCCGTGGTCGTGTGGGACACGGCGCGCGGCAGCAAGCAGCACACGCTCAGCGGCCATCGCGACTGGGTCAACGACTGCTGCTTCGGCCCCGGGGGCACCTTGCTCGCATCGGTCTCGAACGACCGCACGCTGCGGCTGTGGGACCTGGGATCGCGGGCTCGGCGCCTGGCACTGACTGCCCATCGACACGGGGTCACCAGTTGTGCCGTCAGCCCCGACGGGCGCTGGGTGATCTCCGCAGCTGCGGACGGCAGCATCCGCCGCTGGCCGTTGGACGGCATCGACGAATCGCTGTGGGAAGCGTGGTTATCGAATTCGCGCGAGTTGTCGCTGGACGTGGCGAGCGCCGCGCTCCAACCCCTGGAACTCGTCGGCCACACCGGCAATGTGAACCAGATCGAGATGGCGCCGGATGGTTCGCTGCTGGCCAGCGCCTCCAGCGACCACAGCCTGCGCCTGTGGGAACCCGACAGCGGACGCTGTGTGGGGGTGCTCGAGGGTCACGAACTGGACGTCAATGGCTGCGACTTCAGCCCGGATTCGCGTCACCTGGCGTCGGTGTCCTCCGACGGCTGCCTGAAGGTCTGGCGCGTGAGCGATGGCCTTTGTCTGGCGTCCATGCGGGTCGACGGTCTGTTGTCGGACTGCGCCTGGACGGATCGGGACGGTGCGCTGGTCGCGGTCGGCGCGATGGGCGTGTACTTCCTGGAGTGCCGCGGGCTGGCGCCGTGACGCTGCCGGTGCCGAGACGGCCGGCTACAGGTCGCGCACCACCAAACCGATCTGCCCCAGCATGTGCGTCCAGTAGGGCGGCACGCAGGTCAGATGCTCGGCGGGCGCCAGCGGGCATGCGGTCAGCATCACGTTCGGTGCGCCGCGCGCCTGCATGGTCTGCAGCGCGCTGAGCGAGGCGATGAACGGCACGGTCTGGTCGTCGCGGCCATGGAACAGGCGCACTGGCGTGGCCGGGCGCCAGTCGTGCACGTCGCTGTCGCGGTTGATCGCCGCGCGGTCGTTGGCCAGGAAGTTGTCGATGAAGGTGCTCTGGAACACGACGTCGGAATCCCCGGGCAGCAGCTTCTTCAGCAGTTCGTCGCGCACCCGCCGGCGCAGCGACGCGCCCAGGTTCTGCAGCAGGTCGGGGTTGACCAGGAAGGCCAGCAATGCGTTTTCGCTGCGCACGCGGCGCAGCAACTCGTCGAGTGTGGCGCCGACATCCAGCGGCCCGGCGCCTGGCACGCTGCCGACCAACGCCGCTGCGAGATCGCCGCCGGCCTGCTGCAGCGCGCGGTGCGCGGCCGCACTGGCATAACCGCCTTCGGAATAGCCGACCAGGAACAACTGCCCGTTGAGCGGCAGGCCCACCTGCAGGACATGGGTGCGCCCAGCGCGCAGCAGATCGACCACGGCCGCCGCGGTGGGTGCCGACAGCAGGTAAGGGTGCAGGGCACCTTTCGACGCGCCATAGCCGACGTAATCGGCCGCGATGACCACGAAGCCCAGCGAGGCCATGATCACCGTCGGCTCGTCGGCTGTCGCGTGGTTGCTCGGCGCGTCGGCATCGTGGAACACGGTGCCGTGCTGGTAGCTGATGACGGGGCTGCGCGCGCCGGCGGCCTTCTTCGGCACGGCGAGCAATCCCGACGCCACGATGGGCAGGCCCTGACCGTCGATGGTGGTGTAGGTCAGGCGATAGGTCTCGACGGCATAGGCCGGCGCCAGCGGCGGCAGGCGGCTGCCGACCAGGGCCTGTGTCACCTCCTGCGCCGTGATCAGGCCCAGCCGCGTCACCGACTGCAGGGTTCCCGGGCTGCCGATGCCGGCGGCCGCGATGCTCACCTGGGCCGCGCGAGCCGTGCCCGTCGGGCTGACAACGGCCACCGCGGGCTGGACGGCCACCGACTGACGCTCGACCGGCATGTCGTCACCACCACCGCCACAGGCCGTCAGGGCCATTGCGCAGATCCATGCCGCCGCCAGGCCCATCGTGGTGCGCGGCGCAGGCCACACCGGCGCGGCCGTCGGCAGCCGTCGAGCAGCCATCGATTCCGCGCGCATCGTCGTCGTCATGGGCCGGAGTGTGCACCTCACGCGGCCCGATGCCCATCCTGATTGCGAAGCCGCTGTCGTCGATGCGCTTCGCGCTGCCGACATCGCAAGCGTCTTCGCGCCTTCGCCTTGCGACTTCGCGTCTTCGCGTCCTCGCGTCTTCGTAGAAGGTCCGCGCTGCGGCTTGCGCTCCGTCAGCACTGCTGCCGCTGTCTACACTGCGCCGATGAAGCTGCTGCTGGCGCCGATGGAGGGCCTGCTCGACCACAGCCTGCGCGATGTGTTGACGGCGGCGGGCGGGGTCGACCGCTGCGTGTCCGAATTCATCCGCATCACCGACCAGTTGTTGCCCGACCGGGTCTTCACGCGCATCGTGCCCGAGCTGTTCCACGGCAGCCGCACGGCCGCGGGCACCCCGGTGCGGCCGCAGCTGCTGGGGTCCGACCCGGGCTGCCTGGCCGACAACGCCGCGGCGCTGGCCGCCCTGGGGGCCGAGGGTGTGGATCTGAACTTCGGCTGCCCGGCGGCGACCGTCAATCGCCACCGCGGCGGCGCCGTGCTGCTCGACGAGCCGCATCTGGTGCACGCCATCGTCGCGGCAGTGCGCCGCGCGGTGCCAGCGGCGCTGCCGGTGTCGGCCAAGATGCGTCTGGGCCATCGCGACGACGGCCTGATGCTGGCCAACGCCCAGGCCATCGAAGCCGCGGGTGCCAGCGAGCTGGTGGTCCACGCGCGCACCAAGGTGCACGGCTACCGACCGCCGGCGTATTGGGAACAGATCGCGCGCATCGGCCAGGCGGTGACGCTGCCGCTGGTCGCCAACGGCGAGATCTGGACCGTCGCCGACGCCCGGCGCTGCCGCGAGATCTCGGGCTGCGACAGCCTGATGCTCGGCCGCGGCATGGTCGCCGACCCGGGCCTGGCGCTGGCCATCCGCAGCCCGCTGGGCGATCAGCCACTGGGCTGGACCGAACTGCGCCCGCTGCTGCGCCGCTACTGGGCGCGCATCGCCGGCCACGTCGCGCCGCGGCATCGGCCCGGTCGGCTCAAGCAGTGGCTGAATCTGCTGCGCCGCCGCCACCCCGAAGCGCAGCACGCGTTCGATGCGCTGCGCGTCCTGGTCGATCCCCGGCAGGTCGACGCCTGGCTGGCCGGCGCGCATTGAAGCGAAGCCAGCCGGCCCGGCCGGGGCAGGCTGCCGAAGTCCGAGCAGGTGGCGGCTATCGTTAGCATCTTTCGCTCTGGCCATGCCTCTTCCGGCGCAGGTGCCGGTGCCGATGCCTGTGCCTGTTCGCCGGCTTGTTCCCCTGTCCGTTTGCCTAGGAGATTCGCCTTGAAATTGCTCCGCCCGTTGCTCACCGCTGCGCTGGTGCTGGCCGCTTCGTCGGTCGTTGCCCAGACCAAGTGGGACCTGCCCGCGGCCTACGCTGCGGGCAACTTCCACACCGAGAACCTGGTCCAGTTCGCCAAGGATGTCGACACCGCGACGCAAGGCAAGCTGAAGATCACCGTGCACGCCAACGCGTCGCTGTTCAAGGCCACCGAGATCAAGCGCGCGGTGCAGAGCGGGCAGGCCGCGCTGGGCGAGATCCTGCTCGTCAACTTCGAGAACGAGAACGCCCTGTTCGGCGCCGACGGCCTGCCATTCCTGGCCACCGGCTACGACGACGCGCGCAAGCTGTGGGCGGTGCAGAAGCCGCTGCTCGACAAGCTGCTGCAGGCCCAGGGCCTGCGCGTGCTGTACACCGTGGCCTGGCCGCCGCAGGGCATCTTCAGCAAGAAGGAAATCGCCTCGGTGGCCGAGATGCGCGGCATCAAGTGGCGCGCGTACAGCCCGGCCACGGCGAAGATCGCCGAGCTGATCGGCGCGCAGCCGGTGCAGATCCAGGCCGCCGAGCTGTCGCAGGCGCTGGCCACCGGCGCGGTCGAGGCCTACATGTCGTCGGGCGCCACCGGCTTCGACAGCAAGACCTACGAGAGCATCAAGATCTTCTACGACAACCAGGCCTGGCTGCCGAAGAACGCGGTGATCGTCAACGCCAAGCAGTTCGACGCGCTCGACCCGACAACGCAGCAGGGTTTGCTCAAGGCCGCTGCCGATGCCGAGACCCGTGGCTGGAAGATCAGCCAGGAGAAGAACGCGTTCTACAAGAAGTCGCTGACCGAGAAGGGCATGCGCATCCTGCCGCCGCCGGCCAAGCTGACGGCCGACCTGCAGCAAGTCGGCGGCATCATGCTGGCCGACTGGGAAAAGCGCGCCGGCCCGGATGGCGTGGCGATGGTCGCGGCCTTCCGCAAGGCGGCCGGGCCGGCGGCCAAGAAGTAGGCCGTGCGGCGCACGCTCGATCGCCTGTACGCCACCTTCGGCGCCATCGCGGCGCTGTTCGTGCTGGCCATCCTGGTGCTGATGGTCGTCGGCAGCATCGGGCGGGTCTGGGGCTGGAAGGTCTCGGGCATCAACGACTTGGTGGCCTGGTGCTGCGCCGCCGCGTCGTTCTTCGCGATGGCCCAGGCCTTCAAGCAGGGCGACTTCGTTCGCGTCACGCTGCTGCTCGACGGCATGCCGCCGCGGCTGCGCCGGGCCTTCGAGATCGGCTCGCTCAGCGTGGCCCTGGTGGCCGTCGGCTACCTGGCGTTCTGGGCCGCCAGGTTCACCGTCGAGAGCTATACGCTGCACGAGATCGCCAGCGGGCTGGTGGCGATTCCGATCTGGATCCCGCAGTCGAGCTTCGTTCTCGGCGCGCTGCTGTTCCTGGTAGCGGTGGCCGACGAACTGGTCATCGTGCTGGGCGGCGGCCGGCCGAGCTATGTGCTGGCGGTCGAAGAACGTCACGCCAAGGGCGACTTCTCGGGCGATGTCTGATCCGTGCCAGCCAGGCCGGCGCGGCGCGATGCGGGCCTGCCGATGAGCTTGATCGAGATCGGCGGCCTGCTGCTGTTCATCATGCTGCTGATGCTGGCCGGCGGCGTGTGGATCGCCATGACCCTGGCCATCGTCGGCTGGATCGGCCAGGCCTTCTTCACCAACACCGTGCCGGGCAGCAACCTGTTCTCGGCCTTCTGGGAATCCAACGCCTCGTGGGAACTGGCCGCGCTGCCGCTGTTCATCTGGATGGGCGAGATCCTCTTTCGCACCAAGCTCAGCGAAGAGATGTTCGAAGGCCTGGCGCCGTGGCTCAACCGCATCCCGGGGCGGCTGATGCACACCACGATCCTCGGCTGCGGGGTGTTCGGATCGGTCTCGGGCTCGTCGGCGGCAACCTGCGCGACCATCGCCAAGGTCGCCCTGCCAGAACTGCTGCGCCGCGGCTACGACGAGAAGCAAGCGCTCGGCGCACTGGCCACCGCGGGCACGCTGGGCATCCTGATCCCGCCGTCGATCACGATGGTGGTGTATGCGGTGGCCGCCGACGCGTCGATCATCCGCATCTTCCTGGCCGGCTTCCTGCCGGGCTTTCTGCTGATGGCCCTGTTCATGGGCTACATCGCCTGGTGGAGCATCCGCCACCCCGACAAGGTGCCGGCGGCCGACGCCGACCTGCGCTTCGTCGAGAAGCTGCGCCGGTCGGGCAACCTGATCCCGGTGACGCTGCTGATCGTCTTCATCGTCTGGGTCCTGCTCGAGGGGTGGGCCACGGCCACCGAATGCGCGGCCTATGGCGTGGTCGGGTCGCTGGCCATCGCCGCCTGGAGCCGATCGCTGACCTGGCGCAATTTCTGGGACGGCCTGATGGGCACCACGCGGACCAGTTGCATGATCATGTTCATCCTCGCCGGCGCGTCGTTCCTGACCAAGACCATGGCCTTCACCGGCATCCCGCGCGAACTCGCCGAGACGGTCAACGCGATGACCCTCAGCCCCTATGCGCTGATCGCCGTGCTGACGCTGGTCTACCTGGTGCTGGGCACGGCGCTGGACGGCATCTCGATGATCGTGCTGACCTCGGCGGTGGTGCTGCCGATGATCCAGAAGGCGGGCTTCGACCTGGTCTGGTTCGGCATCTTCATCATCCTGCTGGTCGAAATCGCCGAGGTCACGCCGCCGGTCGGCTTCAACCTCTTCGTGCTGCAGAACATGACCGGCAAGGACAGCAACACCATCGCGCGCGCGTCGATTCCCTTCTTCGTCTGTCTGGTCGTGTGCATCGGCCTGATCACGGTGTTTCCGCAGATCGTGACCATCCTGCCCGACCTGGTGATGGGGGTGTCCAAATAGCGTTGCCGCGTTGGCGCGCAGGACTGCAGGCGACGCCCCTGCCGACGCAGGGGTCCGATCGGCTGGGCTAATCTTGGAATCATGTTGTTCGCGCCGCCTGTTCCCAACATGCATCTCCTCGCGGCAGCCACGCCGGCAGCACGGCGCTCCAAGCTGGTGGTGCTGCTGCTGATGATGGTGGGCAGCCTGGCGGCCTGCATCACGCGGCCACCCGCCCTGGGACAGGGCCAGACCGAGGTCCTGCGCGATTGGGGCCCGCCGACGTCGCGCTACGCCCTGGCCGACGGCGGCCAGCGGCTTGAATACGCCACCGGTCCGTACGGCCGGACGACCTGGATGATCGATCTCGACGCCGGCGACCGCGTCACGCGTGCCCGCCAGGTGCTGAACGAGGAGGCGTTCTACGACTTCCAGGTGCGCGGTCCGGGCATGAACCGCGACGACGTCCTGCGCACGCTGGGCCGGCCCGGCGAACGCCGGCATGGCTGGCAGGGCGGCGAGGTCTGGTCTTGGCGCTATCCGACCAACGACTGCCTGTGGTTCCAGGCCTCGCTGAACGATGCCGGCCGTGTGACCAGCGGCAGCTACGGCATCGACCCGACGTGCGCCGGCGGCGGCGATGGCAGGAATTGACCGGGTCACCCCGCAAGCTCGCCCCGCAGGCTGCTCGATGATCACGCTGTACGGCATTCCCAACTGCGACACCGTCAAGCGAGCCCGTGCCTGGCTCGCCGCGCAGGGCACGGTGCACCGCTTTCACGACTTCAAGAAGGCCGGCCTGCCGGCCGACCGCCTGGCGGCGTGGGTCGCTGCATTGGGCTGGCAGACGCTGCTCAACCGCCGCGGCACGCGCTGGCGGCAGCTCGACGCCGCGGCACAGGCCGGGGTGGTCGACGCTGCATCCGCCAGCGCTTTGATGCAGGCCCACAGCAGCCTCGTCAAGCGCCCGGTGGTCGAGTGGACTGACGGCCGCATCACCGCCGGCTTCGACCCCGACGCCTGGGCCTTGATGCGCTGATGCCGTGAACCGCCGAAGCGCACGCCGGGGCGGCAGTGCAGTGAAGCGCTGAAGCGCTGAAACCGAGCCGGCGCGTCAGTCCACGTGCACCAGGCGCACCGGGAGATGGCGCAGACCGCGAAAGCGCACCCGCGGGTCGCGTTCGGCGTGGCCGGCGGCGCGCAGGCCAGGGAAGCGCGCCAGCAGCCGGCCGATCGCCACGCGCGCTTCCAGTCGCGCCACGTTCATTCCCGAGCAGGCGTGCGCGCCCTGACCGAAGGCCAGGTGGTTGTTGGGCTTGCGGGCGATGTCCAGAACATCGGGGTCGGCGAACTGCGCTGGGTCGCGGTTGGCCGCGCCGATCGCCAGGGTCACGAAGGTGCCGGCCGGCAGCACCCGGTGCCCCAGGTCCAGCGGTGCGGTCGTCAGCCGGTTGTTCAGCTGCAGCGGGCTTTCGAAGCGCAGCAACTCCTCGACAGCGCTGTTCAGCAGCGCGGGATCGGCGATCAGGCGGTCGAGCTGGTCGTGCTGGCCCAGCAGGGCGTGCAGGCCGCTGCCGATCAGGTTGGTCGTCGTCTCGTGGCCGGCGTTGAGCAGGAAGATGCAGTTGTGCAGCAGCTCGACTTCGGACAGGCGGCCTTGATCGTCGCCGCGCAGCAGCCGCGTCAGCACATCGGCATCGGGGTCGCCGGGCTGCCGTTCGCGCTGCGCGACCAGCCTGCGCAGGAAGCCCAGGAAGGCCATCACCGCGGCATTGGCGCGCGCCAGCACCGTGTCGCCGGGCGCCGGTTCCAGCGCCGAGAGAATGGCCAGCGACCAGTCGCGCAGCGGCGCCCGGTCGGCGGGCGCGATGGCCAGCAGGTTGCCGATGACCTCGACCGGGATCTGCGCCGCGAAGTCGTCGATCAGGTCGACCACCGCGCCGCGCCGGGCGTCCAGCGCGTCGAGCAGTCGGTCGACCAGCGCCACCACGCCGGCCTCCATCCGCGCGATGGCGCGCTGGTTGAGCGCGCCCATCAGCAGCCGCCGCACGCGCGTGTGCGACGGCGGGTCGTTGAACACCAGGCTGCTGGTGTGGTGCTCGTAGATCATCGACGGCGCGCGCAGGCGGGCGGCGAATTCGCGCTGCTTGTCGCTGCTCGCTGCGGGGCTGCGGTAGACCGCCAGCACGTCGTCGTAGCGCGTCAGCAGCACCGCATCGGCGGCCAGAGGGTGCACCGGCGATGTCGCGCGCAAGGCGGCATACGCCGGGTACGGGTCGTCGACGAACCCCGGCGGCGGCGCGGCCAGGCTGAAGTGGGCGAGATCCTGCATGACCCGGCAAGTGTAGGCAGCGCTGCTAAGCTGATGCGCATGTTCACCGGCATCGTTCAAGGCGTGGCCCGCGTCGAGTCGATCAGCGACCGTCCCGGGCTGCGCAGCTTTCGCCTGGCGTTTCCCGACGGCTTTGCGCAGGGGCTGGCGGTCGGCGCCAGCGTCGCCGTCGACGGCGTGTGCCTGACTGCCACCGCGCTGCACGGCACCAACGCGGCCGACTTCGACGTGATGCAGCAGAGCCTGGCATTGACCACACTGGCCGGCCTGCAATCCGGCAGCCGCATCAACGTCGAACGCGCGGCGCGCGACGGCGCCGAAATCGGCGGCCACCCGTTGTCCGGCCATGTCGACTTCCGCGCCACGCTGGCCGACGTCCGCCGGCCCGAGAACAACCACGTGCTGCGCCTGGCGGTGCCCGCGCCGTGGATGCGCTACGTCTTTGCCAAGGGCTACATCGCCGTCAACGGCGCCAGCCTGACGGTTGCCGACGCCGAACGCCGGCCCGATGGCAGCGGCTGGTTCGAGGTCTGGCTGATCCCCGAGACGCTGCGCATGACGACCTTTGCCGACAAGGCCGTCGGCGAATCGCTGAACATCGAGATCGAACGCTCGACGCAGGTCTTCGTCGACACCGTGCGCGCCGCGCTCGACGAGCGCCTGGGCCCGCTGCTGCCGGCGCTCGAAGCGCTGTTGCGCCAGCAGGGCGGCAGCGTCGACGCGCTGGCGCAGCCACC
Organism: Burkholderiales bacterium; assembly: GCA_031359905.1. Classification (GTDB taxonomy): domain Bacteria; phylum Pseudomonadota; class Gammaproteobacteria; order Burkholderiales; family Burkholderiaceae_C; genus Rubrivivax. Next base: position 40,654 of record JANMAP010000025.1, read on the forward strand.
GACATTGCCGCGCCTGTAGGCCCGCAGATGAGCGATTTCGCACCCCCATCGCCGCTGCGCCGGCGCAGCCTGCTCGGGCTGGTGCTGGCCGCGGGCAGCGCGCCGGCCTGGCTGCGCCACGCGCGCGCCGCCGACCTGCCGCGCTTCGAATCCGGCGTGGCGTCGGGACAGCCGCATGCGCGCGGCATGGTCCTGTGGACGATGATCAGCGGCGCGGAACTCACCGATCGCGTCGAAGTGGCCTGGGAAGTGGCCGAGGACGAAGCCTTCGCCCGCATCGTCGAGAAGGGCGTCGAGACCGCCGTCGCCGCCGACCTGTTCAGCGTCCACGCCGAGCCGCGGGCCCTGGCGCCCGACCGCTGGTACTGGTACCGCTTCCGTGCGCTCGGCCAGCAGTCGGCACCGGCGCGCACGCGCACCGCGCCGGCCGCCGACGCCGCAGTGGCGCGGCTGGATTTCGCCATCGCCAGCTGCCAGCGCTGGGATGTCGGCCACTTCGCGGCCTGGCGGCATGCCGCTGCCGACAACCTCGACGCGGTGCTGTTCCTCGGCGACTACGTCTACGAATACGCCTCGTCGACGCAGTCGCTGCGCGCCAGCCGCGGCGGCAAGGTGCGCACGCTGGCCGACTACCGCCAGCGCCATCTGCAGTACAAGTCCGACCCGGCGCTGCAGGCCGCGCACGCCGCCGCACCGTGGCTGCTGGTGTGGGACGACCACGAGGTCGACAACGACTACGCCAGTCTGCAAGGCCAGGACCTGCAGCCCGACTTCGCCACCCAGCGCACTGCGGCCTACCAGGCCTACTGGGAATTCATGCCGCTGCCGAAGGCAGCGCGGCCGGTCGACGGCCAGATGCGCATGCATTCGCGGCTCGACTGGGGGCGGCTGGCGCGCATCCACCTGCTCGACGACCGCCAATACCGCGATGTGCAGGTCTGCCCGCGGCCCGGCCGCGGCGGCAGCAACACCGTGCGCGAAGGCGATTGCCCTGACAGGGCGGACCCGCGGCGCAGCCTGCTCGGCGCCGCGCAGGAACGCTGGCTGGCCGACGGCTGGTCGCTCGACCGGCCCTGGAACCTGCTGGCCCAGCAGACGCTGATGGCGCGCTTCAGCTGGACCGACCCGACCCGCCGGGGCGGCGGCAGCTACTGGACCGACGGCTGGGACGGCTACCCGGCGTCGCGCCGGCGGCTGCTCGGCGCGGTCGCCGAACGCCAGGTGCCCGGCGTGGTGGTGCTCGGCGGCGACGTGCACGCCAACTACGTGGCCGATCTGAAGCTCGACTTCGACGACCCCAAGTCCGCCGTGCTGGCCAGCGAGTTCTGCGGCACGTCGATCACCAGCCTGGGCCTGGCGCAAGACCGTGTCGACGAAGCGCGCCGCTTCAATCCGCACGTCCATCTGGCGCGCGCCGACCAGCGTGGCTACGTGCGCTTCCGCCTGGAACCGCGCGGCCTGCAGGCCGACCTGCGGGTGCTCAACGACGCGCGCGAGATCGACAGCGGCATCGCCACGGCGGCGCGTTTTCACGTCGACCCGAAGCGCCCGGGGCCGGTGGCGGGCTGAAGAGGCTGGGAGCCGTCACGGTGCGCTGCACAGGCAGTGCACCACCGCGCTGAACGGCTGACGCCGCTCGGCGACAGCGGCCAGCCAGCCCAGGTCGTTCCGCAGACCGTCGACGGCCGACCGCGGCAGGCCGCCGGCCAGTGCGCTGGCTGCGCGCGTCATGTCACCGCTGGCTGCGCGCCCCATGTTGCCGCCCGCCGCGCGCGCCACGTCGCCGCCGGCCAGGCCGCCGCTGGCCGCCAGCACAGCCAGCAGCCCGTCGACCTGCGCCTGCAACGCACTGCCGCCGATCAGGTTCAGCAGCCTGTCCCAGCGCCCGGGTTCGCGTTCCAGGTACTGCACGCGGGCCGTGTCGGGCAGCTTGGCGCGCTGGGCCGCCGCGGCCAGCGCGTCGCCATAGCTGCCCAGGCGGTCGACCAGGCCGCGTTCCAGCGCCTGGCGGCCGGTCCACACCCGGCCCTGGGCGACGGCGTCGATCTGCTGTGGCGTGGTCTTGCGTGCCGCCGCGGCGCGCGCCGTGAAGTCGCCGTAGATGTGCTCGATGCTGGCCTGGACGATGGCCGCCATGCGCGGGTCGAGCGCGCGCCGCACGTCGAACGCGCCGGCCAGCCAGGTGGTCGTGTAGCCGCCGGTGCGCAGGCCCAGCTTGTCGAGGGCGCCTTGCGCATTCGGCAGGATCGCCAGCACGCCGATCGAGCCGGTGATCGTCGTCTCGTCGGCGATCACCTCGTCGGCGGCCAGGCTGATCCAGTAGCCGCCCGACGCCGCCAGGTTGCCCATCGAGACCACCACCGGCTTGCCGGCAGCGCGCGTCAGTTCGAGCTCGCGGCGCACCAGTTCGCTGCCGAAGGCGCTGCCGCCGGGCGAGTCGACACGCAGCACCACGGCCTTGATGTGCTCGTCGTCGCGCGCCTTGCGGATCAGCGCGGCCGTCGAGCGCCCGCCGATGCTGCCCGGGCCGGCTTCGCCGTCGCTGATCTCGCCCTGCGCGACGACCACCCCGACCGCATCGCCGCCGCGCTGCGGCTTCAGGCGCGCCAGGTACTCGTCGAAGGACACCTGCCGGAAACTCTTCTTGTCGTCGTCGCGTGCGCCGCGCTGCGTCAGCACATCGCGCACCTCGTCGCGGGTCTTCAGCGCGTCGACGAACTTGGCCTGCAGCACCAGCCTGGCCTGGTCGCCGCCGACCGCCTGCAGGTTGCCGGGCAGGCCGTCGACGAGCTGCATCACGCTGCCCGCCGGCAGCTTGCGGGCGGCCTCGACACCGCCCGTCCACTGCGCCCACAGCGCGTCGAACAGATAGCTTTCGGACTCCAGCGTCTCCTTCGACGGCGCGTTGGCCGCGAAGGTCTCGCCGGCGTTCTTGAACTTGCCGACGCGCAGCACGTTGGCGGTGATGCCGAACTTGTCGAAGCTGTCCTTGTAGTAGTTGCGGTAACGGCCGAAGCCTTCGACCAGGACGGCGCCCATCGGGTGCAGCCAGACCTCGCTGGCGTGCGCCGCCAGGTAGTAGTCGCGCTGGTCGTACGACGGGGCCCAGGCGAGCACCGGCTTGCCCGCAGCCTGGAAGCGCGTGATGGCCGCAGCCACCTCGCGCAGCGCGGGCATACCGCCACCGCCGAATTCGTCGAGCAGCAAGACGGCCTGGGTGATGGCCGGGTCCTTGGCTGCGGCCTGCAGCACCGCCAGCACATCGCGCAGCTGCAGCTGCGCGTGGTCGTCGCCCTGCAGCTGGCGCAATGCGCTGCCGCGGGCGCTGCTGCTGCGCTGTTCGACCAGCGGCCCGGACAGGTTGAGGACCAGCGTGGTCTTCGGCAGCAGGGCCGCTGTGGGCCGCAGCGCCAGCCAGAGCACGGCCGCCAAGACCACCAGCAGCAGCAGGTTGAGCAGGGTGCGCCGGGTGGCGTCGAGCAGCCGCCACGCGCCGCGCAGGGCACGGCCGACGGTCGAGAGAACGGATGAGGGCATGGGCGGGGGCACCGGTGGACGACAGCGATTGCCCAGCATAGCGGTGTGCTGCGCAGCGCAGCGGGTCCGCCGACGGGTGGCCTTGCGCGCCGCTGGCCTCGCGGCGACGCGCCCTGCGCCCCGACGGGCTTCGCGGTGATGCGCGGCCTGGCAGCCCCCCGGGCCGCAGGCCCGCCGGCCCGGCGTCAGTCCGCGAGAGGCGGCAACGACGGAGGGCGCGGCGATACTCGCGCCACCGATGCAGGCCGTTTTCGCCGTCACCATCCCGTTCTTCGCCCTGGTGCTGGCCGGCTATCTGGCCGCCTGGCGGCACGTGCTGCCGGAAAGCGCCATCCCCGGGCTCAACGCCTTCGTCCTGTACTTTGCGCTGCCCTGCCTGCTGGCGCGTTTCGGCATGAACACGCCGGTGTTCGACCTGCTCAACCCGGCGGTGCTCGGGGTGTACCTGGCGGCGGCGCTGCTGATCGTCTTCTTCACCGTCGCCGTGTCGCTGAACGACCGCGTGCGCCTGAAGGACGCGGCCTTCGGCGCGCTGGTGGCGGCCTTCCCGAACACCGGCTTCATGGGCGTGCCGCTGCTCGTCGCGCTGCTCGGGCCGGCCGCCGCCGGGCCGGTGATCTGCAGCGTGCTGGCCGATCTGTTCGTCACCAGTTCGCTGTGCATCGCGCTGGCGCAGGTCGGCGGTGGCGGCGCGGCCGATGCCGGGCAGGGGGTGCGCACGGCGGCGTGGCGGGCGCTGCGCGGCGCGCTGTCCAACCCGCTGCCCTGGTCGATCGCCGTCGGCGCCGGGCTGTCGGCGTCGGGCCTGCGCCTGCCCGGGCCGGCCGACGCGGTGGTCGGCATGCTGGCCGCGGCGGCGTCGCCCGTGGCGCTGTTCACCATCGGCGCGGTGCTCTGGCGCGCCGGCCAGCACAGCCACAGCCGCACGCGGCTGGCCGACTACGTGCCGGTGGCCTTGATCAAGCTCTTCGTCCACCCGCTGCTGGTGCTGGTGCTGGCCGCAGCGGCGCGCTCGCTGGGCGCGCCGCTGTCGGACTTCCAGATCAGCGTGCTGACGCTGGCCGCGGCGCTGCCGAGCGCGAGCAACGTGTCGCTGCTGGCCGAACGCTACGGTGCCGACAACGGGCGCATCGCCCGCATCATCATGACCAGCACGGTGCTGGCGTTCGTCAGCTTTTCGGGGCTGGCCTGGCTGTTCGGGGTGCGGCCGACGGGCTGACCGCGGCGGCCAGCGTCTTTGTGGCCAGCGCCTGTGTGGCCAGCGACTGTGCTGCCAGTGCCTGGGCGGCCTGCGCCACCAGCGCCGGTCCGTGGTAGATCAGCCCGGTGTAGATCTGCACCAGGTCGGCCCCGGCGTCGATCTTGGCGCGCGCGTCGGCAGCACTCATCACCCCGCCGACACCGATGATCGGGTAGCCCGCGCCGAGCGCCGCCCGCAGCCGCGCGATGACGCGGTTGCTGGCTTCGAACACCGGCGCGCCGCTCAAGCCACCGGCCTCTTCGGCGTGCCGCAGGCCGCGCACCGCGTCACGCGCCAGCGTGGTGTTGGTGGCGATCACGCCGTCGATGGCATGGCGCTGCAGCGTCGCGGCGATGACGTCGATCTGCGCCGCGTCGAGGTCGGGTGCGATCTTCACGAACATCGGCACCTGCCGGCCATGCTGCTGCGCCAGTTCGCCGCGCCGCGCCTGCAGGCGGGCGAGCAGCGCATCCAGCGCCGCATCGCCTTGCAGCGCGCGCAGGTTCTGCGTGTTCGGGCTGGAGATGTTGACGGCGACGTAATCGGCATGCGGGTACACCCCGGCCAGGCCGAGCAGGTAGTCGTCGGCCGCCTGCTCGATCGACGTGGCCGCGTTCTTGCCGATGTTCAGCCCGACGATGCCGCCGGCACGGCGAAAGCTGTGCGCGCGCTGCACGTTGGCCAGGAAGGCGTCCAGGCCGTCGTTGTTGAAGCCCAGGCGGTTGATGAGCGCCTGGCGCGCCGGCAGGCGAAACATGCGCGGCTTCGGATTGCCCGGCTGGGCCTTGGGCGTCACCGTGCCGACCTCGATGAAGCCGAAGCCCATCGCGCCCAGCCCGTCGATGCAGCGGCCGTTCTTGTCCAGCCCGGCAGCCAGGCCGATGCGGTTGCGAAAACGCAGCCCGGCCAGTGTCAGCGGGTCGGCCACGCCCGGCTGGGCCCACAGGCATTGCGCCGGCGTGTTCTGCAGCCGCGCGATGCTGCCCAGCGTCAGCTCGTGGGCGTGTTCGGGGTCGAGGCCGAACAGGAACGGGCGGGTCAGGGCGTAGGGCAGGAGCGACATGCGCGGGATTGTCTCAGCCGCTGCGCTGCGCCGCCGGTACCGCAGGGCGGCGCGCAGGCCCGGGATAATCCTGCGCATGACACAAGACGAACTCAAGGCCCTGGTCGGGCGCGCTGCGCTCGATCATCTGGTGCGGGGCCAGCCGGTGGGCGTGGGCACCGGCTCGACGGTCAACCAGTTCATCGACGCGCTGGCCACGGTGCGCGGCGAGTTCCCTGGCGCGGTGAGCAGTTCGCTGGCCAGCACCGAGCGCCTGCAGCGCCATGGCATCCGTGTCTTCGAGGCCGGCGAGGTCGAGCGCCTGGCCGTGTACGTCGACGGCGCCGACGAGATCGATCACCGCGGCTGCATGATCAAGGGCGGCGGCGCGGCGCTGACCCGCGAGAAGATCGTTGCCGACCTGGCCGATCGCTTCGTCTGCATCGCCGACCAGACCAAGCTGGTGCATACGCTGGGCGCCTTCCCGTTGCCGGTCGAAGTGATCGCGATGGCCGTGCCGCAGTTGCAGCGGCGCTTCGCGGCGATCGGCGGGCAGGCCGTGCTGCGCGCCGGTGTGACCACCGACAACGGTCACCCGCTGCTCGACGTGCATGGACTGGCCATCGCCGACCCGCTGGCGCTGGAGCTCGAGATCAACCAATGGCCAGGCGTCGTCACGGTGGGTCTGTTCGCCCGCCAGCGCGCGCACACCTGCCTGCTCGGCACGCCCCAGGGCGTGCAAGTGCTGGTGTTCTAATCGTGGTCTAGATTCCAGGAACAGGACTGCCCGTGGCCAAACCCAACTACTCCTTCGAGAAGCGTCAGCGCGAGCTGGCCAAGAAGAAGAAGAAGGAAGAGAAGGACAAGGAAAAGGCGGCGCGCAAGGCGGCCGGCCTGCCGCCGATCGCCGACGAGCCCGACGACGCCGACGGTCCGCCCCCGGCCGCCGACGGCGCGCCGGCTGGCTGAAGCGGCCGAACTGCCGGATATTTCCCGGACTGCCCGCCCGGACTGCCCGGACTGCCAACGCTGCCGAGCTGCCGAGCTGCCGAACCGCTTCGCTGCTTCAGCCGGAGCGGGCGCCGAAAGGCACAGCGTTCAAAGCCGAGCCGACTGTGCCCGCGCCGCGCGCACCTGCCATCGGCCCGGGTCGATGGCGTCGATCAGGTCTTGTTCCAGCGCCACCGGCGTGCCACTGATCTGCGCCGCCAGCCATTCGCCGGCCGCGGCCGCCCAGGTGATGCCGCGCGAGCCGAGCGCGGTGCAGACGAACAAGCCGGCGCAGCGCGGCAGCAGTCGTGCCTGGTCCTGCCGCGTACCGGCAGACAGGTCGGCCAGCGGCAGCGGGCCGACCACCGGCAGGCGGTCATCGGCCAGCACGCGCCAGGCGACGCGGCCGGTCAGCCGTGCGGCGGGCGGCGGCAGCAGGCCCGTCAATCGCCGCAGGCGGGCGAAGTTGTGCGTCGTGTCGGCATCGCGCAGCGCTGTGTCCGGGTCGTCATCGTCGGCCACCGTCGCGCCGCACAACAGGCCGTCGGGCAGCGGCAACGCATAGCCGTCGCCGGCCAGCGGCAGGCGCAGCGCTGACGCCACGCCCCGCCAGCCGTTGATCTGGCCGCGACTGCGCTGCAGTGGCCAGGCGGCATGACCCAGCGGCGCGAGCAGGCGAAGCGCGTCGGCGGCATTCGCCAGCACGACCACCGCGGCTTCGGCGATCACCTGCCCGGTGGGGTCGAGCAGTTGCCAGCGATCGTCATGGTCCTCATCGGCGGCGTCAGCGCCAGGGCCACGACCGGGGCCAAAGCCGCGACCCGGGCCAGCGCCAAGAGCAGGGCCAATGCGGCGCAACGCGGCAACGTCGATCCGGCCCCGAAACGCGACGCTGTCCAGCCAGGCCCGCACCAACGGCTGCGGGGCGATCCAGCCGCCGCCGGCGTAGTGCCACGCCGGGCCGGACACCGCCACACCGGCACGCCGCGAGGCTTCGTCGCTGTCGAGCAGGCTGACATAGCCCGGCGGCAGGCCCTGGCGATCGAGCAGGGCCTGCATCGCAGCGGCGTCGCCGCCGGCCAGGCGCAACAGCCCGGCGCATTGACCCGGCAGCGCCACCGCACCCGCAGCTGCCGGCGCGAGCAGCGGCCGCAGCGCGTTCGTGGCGTGCAACGCGGCGGCGCGCAGCAAGCGCGCATGCGGGCCGTCGTCCGCATGCAGCGTGCCGTGGAACAAGCCGGCCGGGTTGCCCGAGGCTTCGCGGGCCGGGCCGGCGTGGCGGTCGAACACCTGCACCTGCCAACCCAGATCGCGCAGCGCGCGGGCCACCGCCGCCCCGGCCAATCCGGCGCCGACGACCACCGCGTCGGCCGCCGGCCGCGGCAGCGGCAGCGCGTTGCCGCGCGGCGTGAAGCGCGGCTGCCAGCGGGCCTGCGTGATCTCGCGCTTGCCGCCGATGCCCGCCGCGCGCTCGACCG
>JANMAP010000029.1:0-8716 GCA_031359905.1 Burkholderiales bacterium
GAACCGCGCAAGGACGTCAACCCTGACGAAGCCGTGGCCGTCGGTGCCGCCATCCAGGGCCAGGTGCTGGGCGGCGAGCGCAAGGACGTGCTGCTGCTCGACGTCACGCCGCTGAGCCTGGGCATCGAAACGCTGGGCGGCGTGATGACCAAGATGATCAAGAAGAACACCACGATCCCGACCAAGTTCAGCCAGGTCTTCAGCACCGCCGACGACAACCAGCCGGCCGTGACCATCAAGGTCTACCAGGGCGAGCGCGAGATCGCCACCGGCAACAAGAGCCTGGGCGAGTTCAACCTCGAAGGCATTCCGCCGGCGCCGCGCGGCCTGCCGCAGATCGAGGTCGGCTTCGACATCGACGCCAACGGCATCCTGCACGTCAGCGCCAAGGACAAGGGCACGGGCAAGGAAACAAGATCACCATCAAGGCCAACTCGGGTTTGAGCGAGGAAGAGATCCAGAAGATGGTCAAGGACGCCGAGCTCAACGCGGCCGAAGACGCCAAGAAGCTCGAACTCGTGCAGGCCCGCAATCAGGCCGACGCGATGCTGCATTCGGTCAAGAAGAGTCTGGCCGAGCATGGCGACAAGATCGACGCCGGCGAGAAGGAGAAGATCGAAGCCGCGCTGAAGGACGTCGACGAGGCGCTGAAGGGCGAGGACAAGGCACTGATCGAAGCCAAGACCGAGGCCCTGATGGCCGCCAGCCAGAAGCTCGGCGAGAAGGTCTATGCGGATGCCCAGGCCGCGCAGGCGGCGGCCGGCGCGAGTGCGGCGAGCGGCGGCGGCAGCAGCGAGCAAGCTGCTGCGGCCAAGCCGGGCAAGGCCGACGACAACGTGGTCGACGCCGAATTCACCGAGGTGAAGGACAGAAAGTAATTGCGCCCGAGCCGGCTGCCCCTGTGGTGGCCGGCCGCGCAGCGTCGCCGCGTCAGGGGTGCCAGGGCCAGCCTGCACCACGACGCGGCCGTTTCACTTTTCAGTTGAGTTGAGTTTTCATGGCCAAGCGAGACTTCTACGACATCCAGGGCGTGCCCAAGAACGCCTCCGAAGACGACATCAAGAAGGCCTATCGCAAGCTGGCGATGAAGCACCACCCCGACCGCAACCAGGGTGAAGCGAAAGCCGAGGAGAAGTTCAAGGAGGCCAAGGAAGCCTACGAGATGCTGTCCGACCCGCAGAAGCGGGCCGCCTACGACCAGTACGGCCACGCCGGCGTCGATCCCAACATGGGCGGTCGCGGCGCCGGCGCCGGCGCCGAAGGATTAGGGGGCTTTGGCGCGGCCTACGGCGACATCTTCGGCGGCATCTTAGGGGGGGGCGCCGGCGCGCGCCGAGGTGGGGGCGGCGGGCCGGGCGCGGAAGGCTTTGGCGGTTTTGCCGAGGCCTTCGGCGACATCTTCGGCGACATCTTCGGTGGTGCCGCCGGCGCGCGCCGAGGTGGCGGCGGCGGGCAGCAGGTCTACCGCGGCAGCGACCTGAGCTATGCGATGGAAATCTCGCTCGAGGAAGCCGCCAGCGGCAAAGACACGCAGATCCGCGTGCCGACCTGGGAGGCCTGCGAGACCTGCCATGGATCGGGCGCCAAGCCCGGTACCAGCGCCAAGACCTGCACGACCTGCAATGGCGCCGGCACCGTGCACCTGCGCCAGGGGTTCTTCAGCATCCAGCAGACCTGTCCGCAGTGCCATGGCAGCGGCAAGATCATTCCCGACCCCTGCAGCACCTGCAACGGCGCCGGCAAGATCAAGAAGCAGAAGACGCTGGAGGTCAAGATCCCCGCCGGCATCAACGAAGGCATGCGCATTCGCAGTGCGGGCAATGGCGAGCCGGGCACCAACGGCGGCCCGCCGGGCGATCTGTACATCGAGATCCGCGTCAAGCAGCACGAGATCTTCGAGCGCGACGGCGACGACCTGCACTGCAGCGTGCCGGTGGCGCTGACCACCGCGGCACTCGGCGGCACGATCGAAGTGCCGACCTTGGGCAGCAAGGCCGAGATCGAATTGCCAGAAGGCACGCAGCACGGCAAGACCTTCCGCCTGCGCGGCAAGGGCATCAAGGGCCTGCGCTCGAGCTACCCCGGCGACCTGTACTGCCACGTCGCGGTGGAGACGCCGGTCAAGCTGACCGAACACCAGCGCAAGCTGCTCAAAGAACTCGACGAGTCCTTTCGCAAGGGCGGCGACCGGCACTCGCCGACGTCGAAAAGCTGGGCCGACCGGGTGAAGGATTTGTTCAAGTAGGCCGTGGCGTGCTGTCCGCGGCTCAAGCGCCGCCGTGGGCTGCCGATAGCCGATGACCGATCGTCGGATGTCGCCCATGTCCAAGCACCGCCATGTCGCCCTTGCCGCCCGCCCGCAGCCACAGTCGTGGCCAGGAGCGGTTGGGTGATCGACCGCAATATCCATCTCGCCCGCGCGCTGCTCGTCGAAAGCAATTCGATGCTGCGCAGCACGACCGTTGCGCAGCTGAAGGACCTGGGCATTGGCCATGTCAGCCAGGCCAGCCGCGTCAACGACGCGCGCACACTGCTCGAACGCGAGCGCTTCGACATCGTCATCTGCAACCGCGAGTTCGAGCGCTCGGACCTGTCCGGACAGGACCTGCTCGACGAACTGCGGCGCGAACAGCTGCTGCCGCATTCGACGGTCTTCCTGATGATCACGTCGCAGGCGACCTATGCGCAGGTCGTCGAGGCCGCCGAATCGGCACTCGACGGCTTTCTGCTGCGTCCGTACACCACCGCCGCACTTTCTGAGCGCCTGCAGGAAGCGCGCAACCGCAAACGGGTGCTCGGCGAGATCCACGGTGCGCTGGATGCCGGCCAGGTCGACCGCGCGCTGGCGGCCGCGCTCCAGCGCTTCGAGAGCGCGCTGCCCTACGCCGCGTACTGCGGCCGACTCGCCGCCGAGCTGCTGCTGCGGCTGCAACGGCCCGGCGAGGCCCGCAGTCTCTTCGAACGACTGGCCGACGCCCAAGGAGCTGCGTGGGCGCGCCTGGGCGTGGCCCGCGCCCTGATGGCCAGCGGCGACAACAGCAGCGCACGCAAGGCCGTGCTGGCCGTGCTCGACAAGGACCCCGGATCGGCTGATGCCCAGGACCTGCTGGGGCGCATCCTGGTCGAGCAGTGCGACTTCGACGGCGCCCTGGCCGCGTACCGCCGCGCCGCCGAACTGACCCCCGGCTGCCTGCTGCGCGCTCAACACAACGGCGCCCTGGCCTTCTACCAGGGCCAGGCCGACGAGGCCGTGCAGGCCCTGGAGCGCAGCGTCGCCATGGGGCTGTCGTCCAAGCTCTTCGACGCGCTCAGCCTGCTGCTGCTGGCCTTGCTGCGCCACGATCGCAACGACACGTCCGGCGTCATGGCGGCGCGCGACCATCTTCGGCGCCAACGCCAGCGTCAGCCCGAATCCAGCCGCCTGATGCGCTTCGAAGCTGCCGCCGAGGCGCTCGTGGCCCTGCGCAGCGGTGCGCCCGAAGCGGCGCTCGACAAGGCCCGGCAACTGGCTGCCGAAGCCGACGACGAAGGATTCGATCTCGAGGCCTCCAACGTCGCGCTGGCGTTGTGGGCGCGATTGCCCGATGCCTGCCGCCCTGCATCCGAGCACGAGGACGCGATCGAACGACTGGGGATGCGCTTTTGCACGACGAAAGCCACCGCCGAGGTGTTGATGGCCGCCGCCGGTCGCGACGAAGGCGCGGTGGCCCACATCCGCCGCTGCCAGGCGCGGGTGTCGTCGCTGGCCGAGGCGGCAATGGCGCAATCGCTGCGAGGCGAGCACATCGAGGCAGTGCAAAGTCTGCTCGAAGCCGGCGAGACCACCCGCAACGCCCGCCTGCTGGACCTGGCTGGCAACATCGCGCGCCGCCATCAGGCCCAGCTGGTGAATGGCGACGCCTTGATCGAACGCCTGGCCGGCACGCGCCGCCGTTTCGGCCGCGCAGCCAGCCACATCGCCGGCATCCAGCGCTCGGGGCGCTCGCCCGGCGGCCTGCAGTTGCGCGGTTGACGGCGGATCGGCTGGCACGGCCCGCCGACCCCCGGACCGAAGATCAGAACAGTTCGCCCTGCCCCGGCACGCGCGCCGGTGGTCTGAACTGCGTCAGGTCGAGATCGACCCGCCGCCGGTTGAGATCCAGCCGATCGCAGGCCTTTTCGAAGCGCTGGCGCAGCAAGCGCGCCCAGACGCCCTGGCCCGTCATGCGGGTTCCGAAGTCGGCGTCGTAATCCTTGCCACCGCGCATGTCACGCACCCGGGCCATGATGCGCGCCGCTCGATCCGGCACCTGCTGCTCGAGCCATTGCTGGAACAGCGGATTCACTTCCCAGGGCAGGCGCAGCACGATGCTGAAGGCCGTGCTGGCACCCGCGTCGCGCGCCGCCAGCAGGATGCGTTCGAGTTCAGGCTCGTTGAGAAACGGGATCACCGGCGAGACACTGACGCCAACCGGCACGCCGGCGCGCGCCAGCGTCTCGATGGTCCGCAGACGGCGTGCCGGCGCTGCAGCACGCGGCTCCATGGCGCGCGCCAAGGCGCCATCCAGCGTGGTGATCGAGACATAGACCGCCGCCAGCCTGTCGGCGGCCATCGGTGCGATCAGATCCAGGTCGCGTTCGACGAGTGCCGACTTGGTGACCAGCGAAAACGGATGACGGCATTCGCTCAGCACCTCGAGCACCGAGCGGGTGATACGCAGCTTGCGTTCTGCCGGCTGGTAGGCATCGGTGGCCGAACCGATGTTCAAGTGCAGCGGGGCGTAAGCCCTGGCCGACAGCGCTTCGCGCAAGCGCTCGGCAGCATTGACTTTGGCAATGATGCGGGTCTCGAAATCGAGCCCTGGCGACAGGTTGAGATAGCTGTGCGTCGGCCGGGCGTAACAGTACACGCAGCCATGCTCGCAGCCTCGGTAGGGATTGATCGACAGGTCGAAACCGATGTCGGGTGAATCGTTGCCGGTGAGGATGCTGCGCACTTGCTCGTCGAGCACCCGGGTGCCGGGGGCCACCTGCTCTTCAAGCGCCGCCTGTTCCAGCGTGCCCCAGCCGTCGTCGAAGGCATCGCGCGGCTGGCTGGTGAAGCGATGCTCGATGGCCCACACCGTGCCGCGGCCCTTGACGGGCGCGAGCATCAGCGTGGCGCTGGGCGGCGTCGCTCGTTGGGCAATGAACGATTTCATCGTACTGTGAATATATCCAGTACAACGCTATGGTGCAAGTCCGGCGCGCCACTGGCGTCCGTCTTCAACAACGAGGTTCGGGCGCTCCGTTCAGGCGCCCCGTCAGACGTTCAATAGCCGCCGCCGGAGCTCCCCGGGGCCAGGTTGTCGAAGCGCGTCAGCGGCTTCAGGAACGTCAGCTCGATCGTCCCGACGGGCCCGTTGCGCTGCTTGCCGATGACGATCTCGGCAACACCCGGCTTCTTGCTTTCCTTGTCGTAATAGTCGTCGCGGTAGATGAACATGATGACGTCGGCGTCCTGCTCGATGGCGCCCGATTCGCGCAGATCGCTCATCATCGGCCGCTTGTCGTTGCGGCTCTCGACGCTGCGGTTGAGCTGCGACAGTGCGATCACCGGGCACTGCAGTTCCTTGGCCAATGCCTTCAGGCCGCGGCTGATCTCGCCGATCTCGGTGGCCCGGTTCTCGTCGCTGCTGCTCGAGCCGCTCATCAGCTGCAGATAGTCGATGACGATCAGGCCCAGCGTGCCGAACTGGCGCGCCATGCGCCGGGCGCGGGCGCGCAACTCTGCCGAGTTCAGCGCTGGCGTCTCGTCGATGTACATCTGCACCTGGCCCAGGCGCTCGACGGCGTCGGTCAGGCGCTCCCACTCCTCGCTCTTCAGACGGCCGGTGCGCAGGTTCTGCTGGTCGATGCGGCCCAGGCTGCCGACCAGCCGCAAGGCGAGCTGCGAAGCGCCCATTTCCATCGAGAACACCAGCACCGGCAGGCCTTCTTGCACGGCGACGTGTTCGGCAATGTTCAGCGCGAAGGCGGTCTTGCCCATCGACGGGCGCGCGGCCAGCACGATCAGGTCGCCCTTCTGCAGACCGGCAGTCATGCGGTCGAGGTCGTAGAAGCCGGTGCGCACCCCGGTGACTTCCTCGGCGCCGTTGTCGTGCAGTTCCTGTACGCGGTCGATCAGTTGCACCACCAGCTTGTCGATGCCCTGGAAGCCCTGGCGCTGGCGCGAGCCTTCCTCGCCGATCTTGAAGATCTTGCTCTCGGCCTCGTCGAGGATGGTCGAGACCTGGCGACCCTGCGGGTTGAAGGCGCTGGTGGCGATCTCGTCGCTGGCGCCGATCAGCTTGCGCAGGATCGATCGTTCGCGAACGATCTCCGCATAGCGGCGCATGTTGGCGGCGCTCGGCACGCTTTGCGCCAGCGCGTTGAGGTAGGCCAGGCCACCGCATTCGTCGGCCTTGCCGACGCCCTGCAACTGCTCGAACACCGTGATGACGTCGGCCGGCTTGCTGGCCGAGACGAGCGCGCCGACGGCGGCATAGATCAGCCGGTGCTCGTAGCGGTAGAAGTCGAAGTCGTTGAGCAGGTCGGCCGCGCGGTCCCACGCCAGGTTGTCGAGCAGCAGGCCGCCGAGCACGCTCTGCTCGGCCTCCACCGAATGCGGCGGCACGCGCAAGCGGGCAACGTCGTCGTCGCGCGATGGGACAGAACCACGGGGATCGAAGACGGTTGACATGGCGGCAGATGGAGTTGCGCGACCGGCCTGTGGGCAAGTCTGTGGATGTCGGGTGGATGCTGCGGGATAAGCCTGCGGCCCAGAAACGACAAAGGCCGGCATCGAGCCGGCCCTTGCGAGGCCTTCACAGCTTACGCCGTGAAAGCGAGTTTGTGTCAGTCGGCTTGAGCGACGACCAGCACCGTCACATCGACGACCACGTCACCGTGCGGCGCCACGCTGACGCTGTGCTCGCCGACGGTCTTCAGCGGACCGTTCGGCATGCGCACCTGCGACTTCTGCACCGCCAGGCCCATCTTGGTCAGCCCTTCGGCGATGTCGGCGTTGGTCACCGAGCCGAACAGGCGGCCGTCGACGCCGGCCTTCTGCGCGATGCGAACGGTCTTGCCGGCCATCTGCTCGCCGAGCGCCTGGGCGGCGGCGAGCTTGCCCGCGGCGACCTTTTCCAGATCGACACGGCGGGTTTCGAATTCCTTGATCGCCGCCTCGGTGGCACGGCGTGCCAGCTTGGTCGGAATCAGGAAGTTGCGGGCATAGCCGTCCTTGACCTTGACGACATCGCCAAGGTTACCGAGCTTGCCGACCTTGTCCAGAAGAATGACTTGCATGGCTGTCTCCTTAGACCTTGTGCTGGTCTGAGTACGGCAGCAGTGCCAAGAAGCGCGCACGCTTGATGGCCGTGGTCAGCTGACGTTGGTAGAACGCGCGCGTGCCGGTCAGGCGGGCCGGCGTGATCTTGCCGTTCTCGCTGATGAAGTCGCGCAGGACGTCGATTTCCTTGTAGTCGATTTCCTGGACGTTGGCGACCGTGAAGCGGCAAAAACGCTTGCGACGGAAGAGCAGCGCCTGCGTGTTGCGCTTCGGCCGCTTGTCCTTGGAAAACCGACCTTTACCGCGTGGTGGGGGCATGAAGACCTCCTGAAGATGTTGAGACTGTTCCGGATGGAAACGATGAATACCGATGTCAGGCCAGAGGCTCGACCGAGGTGATGTGCAGCAGGACGCCGCGTCCGTTGCGAGCGCTGGCCAGGAAGCCCCCGAAGAGGCCCGCCGTGCCCAGCGCCATCGGCGCCAGCCTGCGGGTGATCTCGCCGATGGCCACCGCACGCATCTCCATCGAGACCTGGCGGGGCTGCCCGTCTTCGCTGACCGTCGACTCGTGCTGGAGACTCAGGTTCAGCGCCGGCAGGCCGGCTGGGGTGTAACGCAAGGCTTGTCGTTCAGCGACGACGCCAGACAAAACCACTCGGTTCATCGCAGCGCCTGTGCCGGGACGGCAACGTTGGCGGTCAGGCCGAAGCTTCCTGGCGTTCCTTGCGCGATTCCTCGCGCTCGACCGCCTTCATCATGATCGACGGGGCGACCTCGGCCTTGGCCCGCGACACCGTCAGGTGGCGCAACACGGCATCGTTGAAACGGAAGCCGGTTTCCAGCTCCGTCAGCACGTCCTGGCCGCACTCGATGTTGACGCACAGGTAGTGCGCCTTGGCGAGCTTCTGGATCATGTAGGCCATCTGGCGGCGGCCCCAATCTTCCACGCGGTGCACCTTGCCACCGCCTGCGGTGACAACGCCCTTGTAGCGTTCCAGCATGGCCGGAACCTGTTCGCTTTGATCCGGATGGATCAAGAGCACGATCTCGTAATGACGCATTGAAACTCCTTCTGGTTTCCGTGGAGGGAAGCCACCCCGCAGTCCGGCAAGGCCGGGCCCTGCTGACATTTACCGGGTGTGGCAAGTGAAAAGCCTACGATTGTACATCGCCGGGGCGGCAGCAGGGTCAGTCGGGCTGCGGGTAACGCAGACGGCGCGTCATCGCGCGTTGCTCCGCTGCCGGCGCTGGCGTCAGCAGGCTGGTCACGACGATCACCGCGAAGCCGAGCGGCACGCCGAAGGCGCCGGCCGAAATGGGCGTGATGTCGAACCACAGATCGACCGGCGCGCTGACGCCGAAGACACTGCGCAGCCACGGCTCGTTGCGGATCAGGTAGTACAGCGTCACCGCCAGGCCGCAGGC
>JANMAP010000050.1:0-8295 GCA_031359905.1 Burkholderiales bacterium
CGCGCAGAGCACCTTCATGCTCGAGATGACCGAGGCCGCGGCCATCCTGCACGGCGCCACCGAACAGTCGCTGGTGCTGATGGACGAGATCGGCCGCGGCACCAGCACCTTCGACGGCCTGGCGCTGGCCGGCGCCATCGCCAGCCACCTGCACGACAAGAACCGCGCCTTCACGCTGTTCGCCACGCACTACTTCGAGCTGACCGAGTTCCCGGTGCGCCACGAGCGGGCGATCAACCTGCATGTCGGCGCGGTGGAGAGCGGGCACGACATCGTCTTCCTGCACCAGATCGAACCCGGCCCGGCCAGCCGCAGTTACGGCGTGCAGGTGGCGCGGCTGGCCGGCATGCCGACGGCCTTGCTGCGGCAGGCGCGGGCGGCGCTGGACGCGCTGGAATCCCAGGCCGCCGGCAGCCGCGCGCAGATCGACCTGTTCGCCGCGCCGCCGCCGCTGGCCGATCCTGAACCCGCCAGCGCCCCGCTGGCGCCCGACCTGACTTCGCCGCTGCGCGTCGCGCTGGCCACCATCGACCCTGATAGCCTGAGCCCTCGCGAAGCGCTGGATGCGCTGTACCGCCTGAAGAGCCTGCTCACCACCGCCTTGCCGAAAGAGAGCGTTCCATGACCTATTGCGTCGGCATCCGCCTCAACGCCGGCCTCGTCTTCCTGTCCGATTCGCGCACCAACGCCGGCATGGACCAGATCAGCACCTTCCGCAAGATGATGGTCTACGAGAAGGCCGGTGAACGTTTCATGGTCATGCTGTCGGCCGGCAACCTGAGCATCAGCCAGAGCGTGCGCGAGATCCTGCAGGTCGAGAAGATCGACAACGGCGACGACGAACCGATCACCATCTGGAACGCCAGGAGCATGTTCGAAGCCGTGCGCGTGCTGGGCAGTGCGGTGCGCCGCGTCTACGACCAGGACGGCCCGTCGCTGAAGGCCGCCGGCATCGACTTCAACGCCAGCATGATCTTCGGCGGGCAGATCGCCGGCGAAGCGATGCGCATGTTCCTGGTCTATTCGGCCGGCAATTTCATCGAAGCCACGCGCGAGACCTGCTTCTTCCAGGTCGGCGAAAGCAAGTACGGCAAGCCGATCCTCGACCGCGTGCTGACGCCGACCACACCGCTGGACGAAGCTGCCAAGTGTGCGTTGGTGTCGATGGACAGCACGCTGAAATCGAACCTCAGCGTCGGCCTGCCGCTGGACCTGCTGGTCTACCGCGCCGACGAACTGGAGTGCGACCAGCTCGTCTGCATCGACGAGCAGAACCCGTACTTCCGGATGATCCACGGCACCTGGGGGCAGCGGCTGCGCGAGGTCTTCGAAAGCATCGACGACCCGCGCTGGGACGGCGGCGACAGCCAGCACCCGTTGATGAGCCCGCTGCAGCGCCACGAGCCGATGCGCAAGATCACCCATCCCGGGGAGCGCATCGTCTGATGCTGGCGCGGACGGCGCAGCGCGACCGCCGGTCAGCCTGCCCGGTGGTTGCGGCAGGTCGGTCGTTGGCGCGGCAGAGCCCCAGGAAACCCCTGGGATCCGCCGCACCGCGGGGCGCGTATCCATTTTTTTGGTTCAATCCTGCCCCTGACGTGTGCAATTTCGGAGCTTCTTCATGAGACACGCTATGACCTCCCGCCGCCTGTTGACGACCGCCGCGGTCGCCCTCGTTGCCGCCTGTGCCAGCATGCCGCCCGGCCCGTCGGTGAGCCTGCTGGAGCCGGCCGACGGCGCGGTTGTCAGCAGCCCGTTCAAGGTGCGCTTCGGCGTGGTCGGCATGGCCGTGGCACCGGCCGGCGACATCGTCGCCAACAGCGGCCACCACCACCTGGTGATCAACGGCGGCCCGGTGCCTAGCGGCGAGAGCGTGCCGTTCTCGCCGACCAGCCTGCACTTCGGCAAGGGCCAGACCGAGACCGAGGTGACGCTGGCCCCCGGGACCTACACGCTGACCGCGCAGTTCGCCAACGGCGCCCACCAGAGCTACGGCGCGGCGATGAGCCGGACCATCAAGGTCACGGTCAAGTGAAGCCGGCCGGCGCCGCGCTGCCGCTCTCATCGGCCCTGTCGTCGGCGCTGTCGTCGGCGATCTGGGCGCCGCTGCTGTCGCTGCTGATGGCGGCTGCCGCCCCGCTGGCGGCAGCCAGCGAAGCGCTGGCCGACAAGCACGCCTGCCTGAACTGCCACCAGGTCGACAAGAAGCTGGTCGGTCCGGCCTTCCAGGCCGTCGCTGCCAAGTACCGCGGCCAACCCGGCGCCGCCGACGCCCTGTTCGCCCGCGTGACGCAGGGCGGCGCGGGCGTGTGGGGCCCGGTGGCCATGCCGCCGATGGGACATGTGCCGGCAGACGACGTGCGGGCCATCGTCGCCTGGTTGCTCAGGCTGCCTTAGATTAGCCAGCGCGTCTGCCTGTCCAGGATCCGGCCCGGCCCGGCCCTTGCCCCTGACGGCGACCCTGCCCCTGCCCCTGGCCGGGCAGGATCGCGTGCTGCCCGGCAACCGTTCAGAAGGGCTCGATGCGACCCAGCCGCACTGCCGTGCCGCCGACCTTCAGGTTGTGCGTGCCCGGCATGACCAGCACCGTGTCGTCGTAGGGCGTCGTCCACACCCGTTCGCCGTCGCGGGCGATCGGCGTGCCGGCGCGCTCGATCACGCCCAGGCCGATGGTCGGCACGAGGAAGCGGAAGTCGCTCGATCGCGCGACCACCGCCTCGGTCACGCGGACCAGGCGCTGGGCGGCCGGCAGCGCGACCCGCGCATGGGCCTGCGCCCAGGCCGCCGCGGCCAGGCCGGTGAGACCGAGGAAGCGCACCAGGCAGTCGATGGCCACCGTCGCGGCGCGCTGTTCCCAGTGCTGTCCGCACTCGATCAGCAGCGCCTTGCGCGGGCTGGCCGGGTCGCCGAAACCGCCGCGCTCGACCATCCGCAAACCGGCCGGGTGCCCGGTGTCGATCAGCAGTTCGGCCGGCTGGCCCAGCGCCCGCGCGTACGCCGCGTTCTTGTCCAGCCTGCCGCAGACCATCAATGGCACGCAGGGCTCGCTCATCGAATGGATGTCGAGCAGCAGGTCGGCGGCGTCGACGAACGGCTGCAGTTCGCGGGCGCGCCGCTTCTCGTGCGTGTCGGCGGGCGCGCTGAGCAGCGCATCACCCCAGACCCGGTTCAAATCCTCGTCGACGAAGCGCGACGCGTAGGGCTTCAGCGGGTCGAAGCGGCGGAAGGCCTCGACGTTGGCGAAGCTCAGCACCAGGCGCCCGCACAACGGTTTCCAGGCGCCGCTGTGCAACTGGCGCAGCAGCCAGTCGAGCGCGATGGCGCCGCAGATCTCGTTGCCATGCGTCAGCGCCTGGACCATCACGTTCGGGCCGGGCACCCCACTGTCGAAGGCGTGCACCGCGGTCACGCCGGTGTTGCCGGCCAGCCAGGGGCCGAGGTCGGGCGGCTGCAATTCGATGGCCGGCGCGGCGGCGCCCATGACGGCGCGGGCCGCAGACACCGGGCTTGCAGAAACCGGGGCCGAAGGGACGACAGAAACATCAGACATGGGCGGGCTCCGCGGTGAACCGCACAGACGGATGCAGCAGACGGCGACACGCGGCGGCGGCAGCGGATGCAGGGCCCGCGAGTATGGGCCCTGCCCACTGCGGGGCGACCCGGATGGGACGCCGACAGCCAGCCGATAGCATCGGGCCCGATTCGTGCTCGTCCCGCGTCGAGACCAGCACCCACTCAGGCTGACGCCCCGTCCCGGGGGCCGCCGCAGCCACCAGGAGAATTGCCATGCAAGAACATGAACTGCGCCAACTGATTGAAGGCGTCCGCAGCGGCAGCCTGCCGCGGCGCAGCTTCATCCAGCGGCTGGTCGGCGTCGGGCTGACTGCGCCGATGGCCAGCATGCTGCTGATGCATGCCGGTGTGGCCAACGCCCAGGTCAGCAACGCCACCTACAAGCCGACCAAGCGCGGCGGCGGCGGCCTGCTCAAGCTGCTGTGGTGGCAGGGCGCCACGCTGCTGCAGCCGCACTTCGCCAGCGGCACCAAGGACCAGGAGGGCTCGCGCATCTTCTACGAGCCGCTGGCCAGCTGGGACAACGACGGCAACCTGGTGGCCGTGCTCGCCGCCGAGATCCCGACGCGCGAAAACGGCGGTCTGTCGGCCGACGGCAAGAGCGTCACCTGGAAGCTGAAGAAGGGCGTGACCTGGCACGACGGCCAGCCGTTCACCGCCGACGACTGCGTCTTCACCTGGGAATTCGCCAAGGACCCGGCCAGCGCCGCGGTCACCGTCGGCGTCTACAAGGACGTCGTCGTCACCAAGGTCGATGCGCACACCATCAAGGTCACCTTCGCCAAGCCGACGCCGTTCTGGGCCACCGCCTTCGTCGCCGCCGAGGGCATGGTCATCCCCAAACATCTGTTCGCGGCCTATTCGGGCGGCAAGAGCCGCGACGCGCCGACCAACCTGAAACCGGTCGGCACCGGACCCTACAAGTTCGTCGACTTCAAGCCCGGCGACATGGTGCGCGGCGAGATCAACACGAATTACCACATGCCCAACAAGCCGCATTTCGACGCCATCGAAATGAAGGGTGGCGGCGACGCGGTGTCGGCCGCGCGTGCGGTGCTGCAGACCGGCGAATTCGACTACGCCTGGAACCTGCAGGTCGAGGACGAAGTCTTGAAGCGCATGGAAGCCGGCGGCAAGGGCCGCGTGCATGTGGTGCCCAGCGGCGACATCGAATTCATCCAGCTGAACATGTTCGACCCCTTCAACGAGGTCGACGGCGAGCGCGCCAGCGTGAAGAGCAAGCACTTCGCGTTCAGCGAACCAGCGGTGCGCGAGGCGATGACCTTCCTGTGCGACCGCAAGAGCATCCAGGAATTCATCTACGGCCGCACCGGCGTGGCGACCAGCAACTTCCTCAACAACCCGCCGCGCTACCGCAGCCCGAACACCAAGTTCGAATTCAACATCGCCAAGGCCGAAACCCTGCTCGACGGCGCGGGCTGGAAGAAGGGTGGCGACGGCGTGCGCGAAAAGGGCGGCAAGAAGCTCAAGCTGGTCTACCAGACCAGCGTCAACGCGCTGCGCCAGAAGGAGCAGGCGGTGGTCAAGCAGGCCTGCCAGAAGGCGGGCATCGATCTCGAACTCAAATCGGTCACCGCCAGCGTGTTCTTCAGCACCGACTTCGCCAACCCCGACACCTTCGGCAAGTTCTGGTGCGACATGCAGATGTACACCACCACCATGACCCAGCCCGACCCCGAGCGCTTCATGGACCAGTACATCAGCCAGGAGGTTTCGAACAAGGCCAACAAATGGGCCGGCCGCAACATCAGCCGCTGGACCAGCGCCGACTACGACCGGGCCTTCCGCGCCGCCGAGGCCGAGCTCGATCCGGTCAAGCGCACGGCGCTGTTCATCCAGATGAACGACCTGGTGGTCAAGGACAACGCCATCATCCCGCTGATCAGCCGCCCGCGCGTGCGCGGCGCCAACCTGAAGCTGGCGACCTGGCTCACCGGCTGGGACCTCGACCTGTCAGGCCTGCAGAACTGGTACCGCGAGGCCTGAAGCTGAAGCGGCCCGCACCCGCCGTGCAGCAGTCGGGGCCGGCAGCGGCCGCCACGGCGCAGCGCCTGATCGAGCACCGACTGCGCTCGCTGGTTGCGCAGGTGGCGTGCGGCGAGCTGACGCGCCGCCGCTTCGTCGACACGCTGCTCGACCTGGGAGTCGGCGCCCCGATGGCGGCCGCGCTGCTGGCCGCCACGCCGGCCGCCGCGGCGCGACTGTCCAGCAGCTATGCGCCGGGCCACGGCTGAATCCGAACACGAGACATCCAAGCCTTGGGCCCGTACATCCTCCGCCGCCTGCTGATCGCCCTGCCCAGCCTGCTGGGCATCAGCGTGGTGCTGTTCACCGTGCTGGCGCTGGCCCCCGGCGACCCATTCGAGGAACTGGTCACCAACCCCAACGTGCCGGCCGAAGTGCGGCTGGCGCTGCGCGCCAAGTTCGGCCTGGACGACCCCGTCTGGCAGCGCTACTTCCACTGGGCCGCCGCGATGGTCAAGGGCGACTGGGGCTTTTCCTTCATCAGCCGCGTCGATGTCGACACGCTGATCCTGCAGCGCGTGCCGGTGACGCTGGCGGTGATCGGCGCGTCGCAGCTGCTGGCGTTGATGGTCGCGCTGCCGGTCGGCGTGATCGCCGCGACCAGGCCCTACTCGGTCTTCGACCAGATCGCCAACACGCTGGCCTTCATCGGCTTTTCGCTGCCGACCTTCTTCACCGGCATCCTCTTCATCCTGCTGTTCTCGATCACGCTGGACTGGCTGCCCTTCGTCTACCGCGCCGACATCCAGGCCACCGGCTGGCAGTGGTGGTGGCAGCACTTCAAACAGATGCTGATGCCGGTGATGGTGCTCGGCCTGTTCCAGGGCGCAAGCTGGACGCGCTATGTGCGCTCGGCGGTGCTCGACGTGATCCGCCTGGACTACGTCACCACCGCGCGCAGCAAGGGCTTGAAGGAGCGCATCGTCATCCTCAAGCACGTGGTGCGCAACGCGCTGATCCCGGTGGTCACGCTGGTCGCGCTGCAGATGCCGGCGGTGTTCGGCGGGGCCATCGTCACCGAACAGATCTTCCGCATCCCGGGCATCGGCAGCCTGCTGATCGACGCCATCCTGCGCAACGACACGCCGGTGATCATGGGCGTGACCTTCGTCTTCGCCTGCCTGGTGGTGTTCTTCAACCTGATCGCTGACCTGCTCTATGGCTGGCTCGACCCCCGCATCTCCTACCGCTGAAGGCGACGGCGCCGCTGCCGTCGTCCGCCGTCCCCCGGTCAGCCCTTGGGCTGAGGCCTGGCGACGATTTCGCCGCCACAAGCTGGCAGTGATCAGCCTGATCGTGCTGCTGCTGATGGTCGCCTTCGTCGTGCTCGGCCCGCTGCTCTGGCGCGTGGCCATCAACGACATCGACTTCACTGCCCGCCTGGCCAAGCCCAGCTTGGCCCACCCTTTGGGCACCGACGACCTGGGGCAGGACCTGCTGGCGCGCATCCTCTATGGCGGGCGCATCTCGCTGGCCGTCGGGCTGGCGGCGATGTTGATGGCCATCGTCGTCGGGGTGCTGGTCGGCGCGCTGGCCGGCATCTCGCGCGGCAGCGTCGACACCGGCCTGATGTGGCTGACCGATCTGTTCCTCAGCCTGCCGCAGCTGCCGCTGCTGCTGCTGGTGATCTACCTCTTCCGCGAGACGCTGAAGAACGCCTTCGGCCCCGAGGTCGGCGTGTTCATCCTGATCGTCGTGGTCATCGGCGGCTTCCGCTGGATGCCGGTGGCGCGGCTGGTGCGGGCACAGTTCTTCAGCCTGCGCGAAAAGGAATTCGTGGAAGCCGCGCGGGCGCTGGGCGCCAGCACCACGCGCCAGGTGGTGCGGCACATCCTGCCCAATGCACTCGGGCCGGTGATCGTCGCCGGCACCATCGACGTCGCCGCGGCCATCCTGGCAGAGAGCACGTTGTCGTTCCTCGGCCTGGGCTTCCCGCCGGACATCCCGACCTGGGGCCGCATCCTCTTTGACAGCAAGGACTACCTGGACATCGCCCCGCACTGGGCCCTGTTCCCCGGCCTGGCCATCTTCCTGGCCGTGCTGACGATCAACTTCATCGGCGACGGTTTGCGCGACGCGCTGGATCCGCGGCGGGTGTTCTGATGACCGCGCTGCTCGAGATCCAGGGCCTGAAAACCCACTTCAAGACCGACGACGGCTGGCTGCACGCCGTCGTCGGCGTCGACATGACGATCGATGCCGGTGAGACGCTGTGCGTGGTCGGCGAATCGGGCTGCGGCAAGAGCGTCACCGCCAAGACGGTGATGAAGCTGATCGACATGCCGCCGGGCAAGATCGTTGCCGGCCAGGTGCTGTGGCAGGGCCGCGACCTGGTGCCGCTGAACGAAGACGGCATGCGCAGGATCCGCGCCAAAGAGATCGCCATCATCTTCCAGGAGCCGATGACGTCGCTCAACCCGGTGTACACGGTGGGCGAGCAGATCGCCGAGAGCCTGCGCCTGCACGAAGGCCTGAGCCGCAAGCAGGCGATGGACCGGGCGGTGGAGATGCTGCGCCTGGTCAACATCCCCACCCCGGCCAAGCGCGTCAGCGACTACCCGCACCAGTTCAGCGGCGGCATGCGCCAGCGCGTGATGATCGCCATTGCACTGGCCTGTTCACCGAAGCTGCTGATCGCCGACGAGCCCACCACGGCGCTGGACGTCACCATCCAGG